>JAISIX010000014.1 GCA_031261805.1 Mediterranea sp. (in: CFB group bacteria) | reverse complement strand
GCTGCTCTCGGCCATCCCCACAGCCAGTGCGCAGGCGCTCCGAAATCCAGACAGGAACGTTCTCTTCTTCAACGACCTCCCCGATGAGTTCACCACCGCGCAAGCCATTGAAGTAGGCTACATGCACGGTTTGGGGAGAAGAAGGGTACAACGACTCTTGAAAAGTCTTATTGGGTTGAAAATAAGAAGGTTGGAACATGGGGCTTATCGCAAGGAAAAAGAGATGGGGCTATAGTGTCGCTTTTGTCGCTTTTGTCGCTTTCTCCTTGACCGTCCCTTTGCTACGCACGTAGTATGAGCTGAAAAAACACGGCCGTGAACCACTCGGTTCACGGCCGTGATTCTTTACATTCACGGCCGTGAACGCATCCATTCACGGCCATGTTTTTTTGGTTCACGGCCGTGATTTTTGGGGCTTCTGCTCCACCTGCTGCAACTGCCGGCTGAGGTCTTGGTGGAGGGAATCCGCGATTTGCCACCTCGAACTACCGAACGAAAAGGATGATTAATGCCTTGAATAGACAGATAGCATGGCGATATGTTCTGAATCCTATCGAAGTCCTCTTGAAGGATGTGAATAGGTGCTATGTAATGACGGGAAAAAGGTGGTGAAGTTCAGGTAGGTGCGACATTTTGTCTTGTGCGGCGCTGTATATGCTGTCTTTTTGTCACTATGTATTGCTTGGCAAACCTTTTGAGTATCCTCGGTTGTTATAGAATAAACCTAAGAAAGAAAGGAAACAGAACAATATGAACTTTAACAATTTCACTATTAAATCGCAGGAAGCAGTGCAAGAGGCCGTGAACTTGGCAGGAAGCCGGGGGCAACAGGCCATTGAACCAGTGCACCTGCTGGCAGGAGTGATAAAGATTGGCGAGAACGTCACCAACTTTATCTTCCAGAAGCTCGGTATCAACGGGCAGCAAGTGGCAACGGTGGTTGGGGGACAGGTAGACTCCTTGCCGAAAGTGTCGGGAGGCGAACCTTACTTGAGTCGCGAAACCAACGAGGTGTTCCAAAAGGCTACGCAGTACTCCAAGGAGATGGGCGATGAGTTTGTCTCGCTGGAACACCTGATGCTGGCGATACTCACCGTTGGCAGCACGGCATCCACTATCCTGAAGGACGCAGGGATGACGGAGAAAGAGCTGCGTGGCGCCATAAGTGAGCTGCGTAAAGGCGAGAAGGTGACTTCGCAGTCGAGCGAGGACACGTATCAATCGCTGGAGAAGTATGCCATCAACCTGAACGAGGCCGCCCGTAGCGGTAAGCTCGACCCAGTGATAGGGCGTGATGAGGAGATTCGCCGGGTGCTCCAGATATTGAGCCGGCGTACCAAGAACAATCCTATACTGATAGGCGAGCCGGGTACCGGAAAGACGGCCATCGTAGAGGGACTGGCGCATCGTATCCTGCGGGGCGACGTGCCGGAGAACCTGAAGAACAAGCAGGTGTACTCACTTGATATGGGCGCGCTGATAGCCGGTGCCAAGTACAAGGGCGAGTTTGAGGAACGGCTCAAGTCGGTAGTCAACGAGGTGAAGAAGTCCGAAGGCGACATTATACTCTTCATCGACGAGATTCATACGCTGGTGGGAGCCGGCAAGAGCGAAGGTGCTATGGATGCTGCCAATATCCTCAAACCGGCATTGGCCAGGGGCGAGCTGAGAGCCATCGGTGCCACTACGCTCGATGAGTATCAGAAGTACTTCGAGAAGGACAAGGCGCTGGAGCGCCGTTTCCAGATAGTGCAGGTGGACGAGCCGAGCAACGTGGATACCATCTCCATCCTCCGGGGACTGAAGGAACGGTACGAGAATCATCACCACGTCCGCATCAAAGACGATGCCATCATCGCCGCCGTGGAGCTAAGCTCGCGTTACATCACCGACCGGTTCCTTCCCGACAAAGCCATCGACCTGATGGACGAGGCCGCTGCCAAGTTGCGGATGGAGGTGGACTCCGTGCCCGAGGAGCTGGACGAAATCTCTCGTAAGATAAAGCAGCTGGAGATAGAGCGTGTGGCCATCAAGCGGGAGAACGACCAACCTAAGCTGGATACCATCGGCAAGGAGCTGGCCGAGCTGAAAGAGCAGGAGCAATCGTTCAAAGCTAAGTGGCAGAGTGAAAAGACGCTGATGGACAAGATTCAGCAGAACAAGGTAGAGATAGAGAACCTCAAGTTTGAGGCCGACAAGGCTGAGCGCGAAGGTGACTACGGCAAGGTGGCCGAGATTCGCTATGGCAAGCTGCAGGCCTTGGACAAGGAGATTGAGGAGACGCAGCAGAAGCTGCGTACGATGCAGGGTGACAAGGCAATGATTAAAGAGGAGGTGGATGCCGAAGATATAGCCGACGTGGTATCGCGCTGGACGGGTATCCCCGTGAACAAGATGCTGCAAAGCGAGAAGGATAAGCTGTTGCACCTCGAGGAGGAACTCCACAAACGGGTGATAGGGCAGGACGAAGCCATCGAAGCGGTGGCCGATGCCGTGCGCCGTAGCCGTGCCGGCCTGCAAGACCCTAAGCGGCCTATCGGATCGTTTATCTTCTTGGGTACTACGGGCGTGGGAAAGACGGAGTTGGCAAAGGCTTTGGCCGAGTTCTTGTTCGACGACGAGACGATGATGACCCGTATCGACATGAGTGAGTACCAAGAGAAGCACAGCGTCTCCCGCTTGGTGGGAGCGCCTCCGGGATACGTGGGCTACGACGAAGGGGGGCAACTCACCGAGGCCATCCGCCGGAAACCTTACTCGGTAGTGCTGTTCGATGAGATTGAAAAGGCACACCCCGACGTGTTCAACATCCTCCTACAGGTGCTGGACGATGGCAGGCTGACGGACAACAAAGGCCGGATGGTGAACTTCAAGAACACCATCATCATCATGACCTCCAACATGGGAAGCTCGTACATCCAAAGCCAAATGGAGAAGATGAACGGCAGCAACCGGGAGGCGGTGATTGAGGATACCAAAAAGGCGGTGATGGAGATGCTGAAAAAGAGCATTCGTCCCGAGTTCCTCAACCGTATCGATGAGACCATCATGTTCCTGCCCCTCACGGAGAAAGAGATAAAGGACGTGGTGATGCTTCAGATAAAGAGCGTGCAGCAGATGCTGGCTGCCAACGGTGTAGACTTGCAACTGACCGACGAAGCCCTGGACTTCCTTGCCCAAGTGGGTTACGACCCTGAGTTTGGTGCCCGTCCGGTGAAGAGGGCCATCCAGCGTTACTTGCTCAACGACCTGTCGAAGAAGCTCCTTGCACAGGAGGTAGACCGAAGCAAGCCTATCATCGTCGACTCGTTCGATGGCAATGGGCTGGTCTTTAGGAATTAAAAATTGAGAATTAAAAATTAAAAAATGATAGTCCGCCGGTGAGGTAACGAATAAGCGCCACCTCTACCAAGCGGACTATTATTTTTTAATTTTTAATTCTCAATTTTTAATTTATAATGGTTCTTCCTGCCTGTGTCCGTGCTTGTACACTTGGGTCGTACATGGCTTCGCACTGTATGGCCGGTAGGATGTAGCTCCCTAAGTAGGCGGCGTTGAGGTGGATGGTGAATACCTTTGTTTCGCCTTGTTGCAGGTCGAAGTAGGTCAGCACCCGGTCGTCGCGTATGTCTTGGTAAGTGTACTTGTCCGTGGCGGAGCGGTCGTTGACGATTTCCCAGCCGGAGGGTAAGATGTGCGTCAGTGCCAAGTTGGCGTAGCTCGATGTTCCGTTGTTGGTCACGCTCACGGTGGCGGTGAAGTCGGTCCCTTGCTTGATTTTGTCTGTTGCTATCGGGCTACCTCCCGTCGTGGTGTACTTCACTTCCAGCCGGAGGGAGTTGGAGAGTGGGGGGAGCGTGTCGTTGAGTAACTGTGTACGGCAGACGAGGTCGACGCTCAGCGCACCTGTTCCTTGGTTCTTGACGAAGACCTTGCCGGTGTGGGGCGAGGCGGAAAGCGACTTCGTGAATAGCGCCTTGGCCGACTTGACAGCCGGTTGCTGTTTCCCGTTCCAAGTCCACGTGAAGTCGAGCGTGCCCGATATGTCGTCGGCCAACCGTCCCATGGCCATCAGCGCAAAAGCGGTGGACTGGGTGTCGAACCAGCTTTGGTTCGATAAGCTTCGGGAGACCTCTTTGGCTTGCTCAAGCGCCTCTTTATGACGTTTCATCAGAATCAGTGTCTCGAGTATCATCGCTTCGTCGCGGTCCGATGAGCCGTAAGTGTAGTTGGCTACGGTGTAGGGTGTGATGCGGGTCGGCGCATTGAATGTCAGCTCCTCGGCAGGCTTTGTCTTCCCAGTGAGGGCGTAGGCTGCCGCCAGTCGCCACTTGGCTCCTACGTAGAGGTTGGCCTGTTCCTTCATCCGGTTCATGGCGCCTTGCTCGGGGGCACCGGCCAAGGCCAGCGTATAGAGGCGGAATGCTTGTTGCAGTTCCGAGGCCGACCGCTGCCAGCCGGCAGCATCTTTCGTCGTGCGCCAGTTCTGTGCGGCAGCTCGCTGGAAGCCTTTCCATTTGCTCAACACATAAGGATATACAGTATAGCCCTTTTCTTGGGCTAATGTGAGGAACATGCCGGCGTAGGAAGT
>JAISIX010000212.1 GCA_031261805.1 Mediterranea sp. (in: CFB group bacteria) | reverse complement strand
AACTTTTTCATCGAATCATTCTTTGGGGGATTAAAACCGATAGCCTATACGGAAGAACAAGTCCGTTAGGTCGAATGTGTTGTGTTGGGTCTTGGTGTCGAGGTAGTCTTCCTCCTCGCCCTCATGGTCGTAAATTAGCACTTGTGCGTGACGGTATCCGCCGGCGGCGCCGGCTTCGAGAATCCAATGGGTAGAGAGCGGCAAGGTATAGCCCAGCGTAAGGCCTCCCTCCTGATACTTGCCCGTGCGGTTGTCGGCGGTGCGGCGGAAGTTATAGTCGCCCAAACGACCGTATAACCCTGCGAACAAACCACCATCGTGAGCGTCGGGCCAGAGGTAATAACGTCCCTCCAGCGTATAGGCGGTGACGTGCCACACGTCGTATCCAGCCGATTTGAATGCCCCTTTGTACAAGGCGGACAGTCCGAGGTTGAAGCGGCGGCTGAAGAGGTAACGTATCTCGAGGTTGGGCATAGGCGAACGGTAAGCAGGCTCGGGCGTGAGTCCGGCCAAGGCCAAGAGGTTGGTCGACACTTCCCAATGGGGACGGTAGGGGGGCATGGCCGACGGTTGGGTTTTGTGGCCGACTCCTTCTTTCGTATTGTCGAGAGAAGAAAGAGGACGGCCCGGCCGAGAGGGCGCTGGCTTATCGGTGAGTTCCTTGACGGGGACGTACATCGTTTCCAACGTCTTTTGCAAGCGGGCCTCAAAACCATCCGCCGGTATGTCGGCTGGCAAGTGGGTCAAGGTGCTATCGGCCAAGAACCGTTCGGCCTGAGCCGGTGAGAGGAAAGCGGAAGCCACTACCCGTTCTACTTCCTTATCACTTAGTTCGTGCCCGACCTTTTGCTCCACCAAGCGTCGTACGTCACACGTCAACGTGACAGCGGCACGCCGTTGAAGCTGGAAGAAGCGTTTCTTTATATAAAGGTATGGGATGCCGCCGTCCAGCCGTTTGATAGCCGACTCGCGGTTGCGTTGGACAGAGCGGTCGGCGATGATGCGCAGCAACTCGTCGCGTTGCGGCAACTCTTGTAGGGAGGTTCCTTTGATGCAAGCTATCAGTCCATCCCAGTCTTCACCAATCCAATTGATTGTCACGGGGAAGTGGTCTGAGAGGTGATAACGCTCGTTGAGGAAGTCGCGCAAAGAGGCGGCACGCTTCTGCGACAGGCGTTCGTTGAGCCAATAGTCGCCCTCTACGCTGGCGCTACCCCGTATCTCGGCAGCGGTAAACCGTATCAGTGAGTCGCCAAGCGTCTGGCCGAAGAAGGTGTCGAGGCGGGATGTGAGCAAGGGGCTTTGACGCATCCCGTCGGGCACCGACACTTTGCCAGGGAAGTAAAATAGATAGCCCAATTCGACCTTCCCATGTCTCAGCACATCTATATAGAGCGAGTCGAGGTAGGAATGGGAAAGCTCAGGGCGTACTACCACATTCCCGGCTTCGGATGCCAAGGCCATGCCTCCCATCCAAAGAAGGCAGGCGAGAAGCCATCCTCTTTTCATTTTATTCTTTAGTTGCATACGTGATATTCGTTTTTCCGTTTCACGCCGCAAAAGTAGGGAGAAGCCCGAACTACGGCTTCCCGCTCTCGCAATAGACTGCCCGCACAGACAATTTTGCGTGGGAAGTGGGCTTCAAACGATAAAATGCGTACCTTTGCACTCTCTTTATGAGAAAATGGAAAGAGAAAGTAAATACCTAAATGATGAGAAAACGGTTTCTTTATATAGGATGTCTCCTCTGTTGCATCCTGGTCAGCCCGACGATGGCAGGGCAAGCGGAGTGGTATGTTCAGGTGAAGGATTCCTTAATTGGAGTGATTGCCACCCAGCGGGGGGCGAAGAAAGTGGAGTCGTATAAACAACTGTTTTACGAGATTTATTCCAATGAGCAGAACTTAGATACCATACGTGCCTACTATCGCCTTGTGAAGGCTCATATCCCCAGCGGAGACAGCCAGGCACAATATGCACTGTTCGCACAATACCTGTCGGCCCTCTTCAACAAAGGTGAGTATGACGAAGGACTACAACTGGCTCTCCCCTGGCTGGAAAGAATGCCCAAAAACGATAATTACTTCTCGTTGTATCTTGATGTGCTGAACATCTACCAGCAGAAAGGAATGTACCAGACGGAGCTGGAAGAGGTGAACAAAATGTATAACGAAGCCAAGACGGTGGGGTCCGACCTTGGGCGCATCGCCTCCCTCTATACCATGGGAAACGTATATGCCGCGATGCGTAGGCACAAAGAGGCCATCGACTATTTCCACCAATGCATCGCTTTGGCCAAGGAGGGCGGGCGCTACTCGGAACTGTTGCTGTATGCCTACGACAGCCTGTGCGACGAGCTGAACTATGAGAAACGCTTTCAGGAACAAGCCGATTTGCTACCCGGCTGGCTACAGTTGATAGAACGGGCCGAACGAACCAACAAACATTCCAGCCCCCTCGCCCGCTTCATGTTCTATGAGCGTGCGGCGGCTGTCCACATCAGCTTAGGAAAGATAGACGAAGCGGAGAATTATGTCCGGATGGCTCGACAAGTCACCAACAACCCGGGACTCAAAGGCATCAGCCAATATTATAGTGCTTTGATATCGGAATCCAGGGGACACTACGAACAGGCTTTGGAGGAAGTGAACGAGAGCTATGCAACGGCCAAAGAGATGGGACAAAGCTCCGCGATACCCGACATGCTGGATGCCAAGTTGCGCATCCTCATCAAGACGGGGACGCACAATCAGGAAATATATCCCCTTTACCAATTCATCAAGGCTCGTAACGATTCCCTCTATCTGCAAGATGCCCAGAAGCAAATCAACGAACTGAACACCATCTATAAGGTAGACAAGATAAAAGCTGATAGGGAACGTACACGTTACCACCTGACGCTTGCTTTGGCTGGGTGTGCCTTGTTGCTCATCGTAATGGGCGTGTGGGGGTACCACAGCCGGCGGATATTGCGGAAGAATAAGATTCTCTATCTGCAAATCAAGGAACAAGCCCGCTTGACGCAGAAACTGAATCAGACCATTGCCGAGATAAGCCGGAAAATGCCGATGCCAAGCGCCGCCAACAATCAAACCGAAGAGGGAATGTCCCTTCCGGATGGTGAAGCGTCCAGTGAGCATAAGCTATGGCAGGAAAACCTCGTATCCCAGTTGAGTGACTACCTGCTGGAGAATAAGCGCTTTGCCGATGCCGACCGCATCAACGACGAGGAGTTGGCTGCCGCCTTGTTCACCAATCGCACCTCGCTGCGCGACGCTGTGAAAAACGTGACGGGCGAAACTCTGCTCGAATTTGTCCACGACCTGCAATTGGAGGAGGCGCGTAGGCTGCTGGAAAGCAAATATGACTGGAAGATAGAGTCTATCGCCGTGGACTGCGGTCTGTCTATGACCACGTTCTATCGCCTATTCCAGCAGAAATACCACATCTCGCCCGCACAGTACCGAAAGATGTCGAAGATTGCATAGCTCTTAACCCGGCAATGCCTCTATCTCTTTGAGCCACAGCTCGGCACTGGCATCGCTGGGCATGCGCCAGTCGCCTCGCGGACTGATGGAGATGCTGCCCACCTTCGGCCCGTCGGGCAGGCAGGAACGCTTGAACTGCTGGGCGAAGAAACGGCGGAAGAAGGTGTATAGCCACTTTTTGATGATTGCCCCCTCGTAGCGTTCCTTGAAGGCTTGCGTAGCCAGCAAGTATATCTTGGCGGGACGGAAGCCGAAGCGCAGGAAGTAATAGAGGAAGAAGTCGTGCAACTCGTAGGGACCTACCAAGTCTTCGGTCTTCTGCTGGATGTTGCCGGCCTCGTCGGCGGGGGTCAGCTCGGGGCTGATGGGGGTGTCGACGATGTCGAGCAGGGTGGCCTTGGACACCTCGTCCACGTCGTTCGCGGCTACCCATTGTACGAGGTACTTCACCAGCGTCTTGGGGATGCTGGCATTGACACCGTACATGGAGATGTGGTCGCCGTTGTAAGTGGCCCAGCCCAGTGCCAGTTCCGACACGTCGCCCGTACCTATCACGAGTCCGCCCGTCTGGTTGGCGATGTCCATCAGTATTTGGGTACGTTCGCGCGCTTGTGCGTTCTCGTAGGTCACGTCGTGCACGGAGGCATCATGCCCGATGTCCTTGAAGTGTTGTAGGCAGGCCTCCTTGATGCTGATCTCGCGGATGGTGACACCCAGTGAGCGCATCAGGCTGAGGGCGTTGTTGTAAGTACGGTCGGTGGTGCCAAAGCCCGGCATGGTGATGCCGAGAATCCGTTTGCGTTCCCACCCCAGTTTGTCGAAGGTCTTGATACAAACCAGCAGGGCGAGGGTGGAGTCCAGTCCGCCCGAGATTCCTACTACGGCCGTCTTGGCTTGCGTATGCGTGAGGCGTTGCGCCAGTCCGCCTACCTGGATGGAGAGTATCTCTTCGCAACGTTCGTCGAGTGCTTTGCCCTGAGGAATGAAGGGGTGCGGGTCGAAGGTGCGGGTGAGCGTCAGCTCCTTGCTGCCCACGGGTTCGGTGGCGATGCGGATGGTTTTCGTTCCGCCCGGACAAGCCTGGTTGAGGGCAAAGGTGGTATTCATCCGGCGCCCGGCACGGAGGCGCTCCACATCAATCTCGCTTACCACCAACTGCTCTTCTAAGCTGAAACGCTCGCCGGAGGCCAAGAGGGAGCCGTTCTCGTAGAGGAGGCTGTTGCCGGCAAAGACCACGTCGGTGGTCGACTCACCAAAGCCACACGAGGCATACACATAGCCGGCTATGCAACGGGCCGACTGCTGGCTGATGAGCGAGCGGAGGTATTGGTGCTTCCCGATGCTTTCGTTGCTGGCGGAGAGGTTGAAGAGGATTTCGGCTCCCTGTAGAGCCAGTGAGGAGCTGGGAGGCACGGTGGCCCAGAGGTCTTCGCAGATTTCGATGCCGAAGGTAGTGACCGGTGTCTCGAACAGGAGGTTAGCCCCGATGGGCACCACTTGTCCGCAGAGGCGTACGCTGTCGGCTGTCAGCAGGCTGGAGGAGGTGAACCAGCGTTGCTCGTAGAACTCCTTGTAGTTGGGCAAGAAGGTCTTGGCGGCTACCCCCAGCACTTTCCCTTTCTGAATCACGACGGCGGCATTGATGACCGTGGCGCCAACTACCACCGGCATACCAACGATGACGATGACGTTCAGGTGACGGGTATTGCCTAAGAGCTGCATCAGCCCCCTCTCGGCCTCGTCGAGCAGAAGTTGTTGCCCGAAGAGGTCGCCACAGGTGTATCCGGTGATGCTCATCTCGGGGAAGACGATGATTTCTACTCCCCGCCCTTCGGCTATGGCCACCAGGTTCTCTATACGTTCTACATTGAACTTGCAGTTGGCCACCTTGACGCGTGGCACGGCTGCCGCTACTTTCACAAATCCGTAGTCCATCCTTATTTATACCTTATTATATATATGCGTATCTTGCCTGCAAAAGTAAGCAATAGTTTTGAGTGGACTACCGCTCTCCCGCTTTCTTTTTAGGAAAGTTTTCACTTAGATAGTTTGAATCTTTGGAATGTCGTTGTATATTTGCAGCCGATTTGAAATTGTAATGAGTACAAATATGGAAAGGAAGATATCGGATGCTTACGCCCGACTGTTGGACCATGGCATCAAGCCATCCATGCAACGGCTGGCTATCATGGAATACCTGATGGCACATCGTACCCACCCGTCGGCCGACGAAATCTTCACGGCATTAGTCGTCAACATGCCCACGCTATCGAAGACTACGGTGTACAACACCCTGAAACTGTTTGCCGAACAAGGGGCAGCCTTGATGCTGACCATTGACGACCGGAACGCGAATTTTGATGCCGATACATCCATCCACTCGCACTTCCAGTGCAAGCGTTGCGGACGCATCTACGACATACGTACACCGGAAGCGATAAAGGAGGCGGAAGTCCCTGATTTGCGTGAACATTCCGTGACCGAGAGCCATTACTACTACAAAGGCATTTGCAAAGAATGTTTGAAGACAAACAAAGAATACGTATTGACTAATTAATTAAAAAGAAGAACGAAATGAAAAAGTTTAGATGTACCGTATGTGGTTATGTTTATGAAGGCGATGCAGCTCCCGAGAAATGCCCTCTGTGCAAGGCTCCTGCCAGCAAGTTTGTAGAAGTTGTTGAGAGCGCCGAAGGCGGTCCGTTGACTTTTGCCGACGAACATGTGATTGGCGTGGCCAAAGGCTGCGACGAAGAGATGCTGAAGGACCTCAACAACCATTTCGCAGGCGAATGCAGTGAAGTAGGTATGTACTTGGCCATGAGCCGCCAAGCCGACCGTGAGGGTTATCCCGAAATTGCTGAGGCTTACAAGCGCATCGCTTGGGAAGAGGCAGAGCACGCATCGAAGTTCGCCGAACTGCTGGGCGACTGCGTATGGGATACAAAGACCAACCTGAAGAAGCGTATGGACGCTGAGCAAGGCGCTTGCGAAGACAAGAAACGCATCGCTACCCGTGCCAAGGCTCTGAACCTCGACGCTATCCACGACACTGTGCACGAGATGTGCAAGGACGAGGCTCGTCACGGCAAGGCTTTCGAAGGCTTGTACAACCGTTACTTCGGCGAGAAGAAGTAAGCTACTTCTTAATAACTATTAAAAAGCCTGCTATCCCTTGTGGAATAGCAGGCTTTTTTGTCTATATTCGCCTGAGAAACAAAACAATATTATCATGAAAAGAGTAAAATTGGCACTTCTTTGCCTGCTGATGTCGACCGTAGCCTTTGCGGCCGACAAAGTAATCAAGCTACCCAAGCCCAACATGAACCGGGCGGGCACAGTGATGAAAGCCTTGGCCGACCGCCACTCCACCCGCGAGTATGCCACGAAAGCCTTGAGCCTCGCCGACCTCTCGGACCTGCTATGGGCCGCGGACGGTGTGAACCGTCCCGACGGGCGCCGCACGGCTCCCTCGGCCATGAACAAGCAGGATGTTGATGTCTATGTGGTGCTTCCACAAGGCAGCTACCTCTACGATGCTAAGCAGCACCAGCTCAACCTCGTGGCCGAAGGTGACCACCGCGATGCCGTGGCCAGTCGGCAGGACTTCGTCAAGGCGGCCCCCGTCTGCCTCGTACTGGTGAGCGACCTCGCCCGCATGGGTAACCCCACGGAACCAAACGTCCGCCAGATGTGCGCCGTCGACGTGGGCATCATCTCGCAGAACATCTCCATCTTCTGCGCCGTAGCCCACTTGGGTACCGTGCCTCGCGCTTACATGGAGGTGGATCAGCTAAAGAAAATCCTCAAACTGACAGCGAGCCAAGTACCCATGCTCAACCATCCGGTGGGCTACTTCAAGTAAACGGTCTGAAACATTAGCCCCTTCTCTGCACAGACGAATCGCTCTGCCTGCACAAACTAAGGGTCTCACGTGAAGAGGCTGTATCATAAGTCGGTACGGGTAACGCCGGAGGCGTTGAATCTCGCTACCCCCCGGTGCAACCGGGGGTATATGGTGGCTCAAATCCTGCAACCCCGAATGGGGTTGAATAGCCGATAGTAAGGGAGTTCAACCCGCTTCGGGGTTGCAGAAAAAGGCTCGTCGGTAGCCCCCAGCTTCACTGGGGGTTACCAAGATTCAACGCCTCCGGCGTTACCCGTACTGACTTATGATACAGCCTCACTGGGGGGATAATCTTTGCACATTGGGCACTTGTGTTTTGCATATTGGCAGAAAAGGATGACTGCTATACCTCTTATATAACAAACCCACCCCTGAAAAGCAACAAACCAATACCCCATAGGCTGCAAATCAGCCCTTATACATTACATCATGGCAGGAGAGGACAAAGATATTCCACTATCTTTGCAGAAAACAAGTACTCACTTTTAAACTCTCTTACTGCCATGAAGGAACTCTCTTCTCTCGCAACTCTCGGCGGCTTAGTGGGAACAATGATGTTCCTCGCAGCCTGTTCGGCCGGTAACGGGTCGGTGTACACACGGTCCGACAAAGGTATCACGGTGACCGTGCAACAGCCTACAACACAGGGTGCGCAACTGGTGCGCCTGCAGGTGATGGGCGAACGGCTGATTCATGTGTCGGCCACGCCCGACAAGGCGTTTGCCGACCCCAAGAGTTTAATCATCGTACCGACGGATACGGCGCAAACGCCCTTCGACGTGGAGCAGCGGGGCGATACCGTAGTACTCGCCACGCAGGCGTTGCAAGCCTTTGTGCTGACCTCCACAGGCGAGGTGTGGTTTGCCGACAAAACAGGGCAGACACTGCTGGCCGAAGAGCGGGGAGGCGGGAAGACGTTTACCCCCATCGAGGTGGAGGGCGACCATGGGTATAGCATCCGGCAAGTGTTTGAGTCGCCTGTCGATGAGGCCTTCTACGGGTTGGGACAACACCAGTCCGACGAGTTCAACTACAAGGGGAAGAACGAGGAACTGTTTCAGTATAACACCAAAGTCTCCGTGCCTTTTATCGTCTCCAACAAACATTACGGAGTGCTGCTGGACAGCTATGCGCTGAGCCGCTTCGGCAACCCGAAAGAATACTCGCAGCTGAATCGGCTGTTTAAGCTATATAATAAGGAGGGGAAAGCCGGGACGCTCACCGGCACTTACCTCTCGGCACAAGGTGAGAAGCTGGTGCGGGCGGAAGATTCGCTTTACTTCGAGACGGTGGAGAGCATCAAGAGCCTGCCGGAGGCATTCCCGCTCAACGGGGCCAAGGTGACCTACGAAGGAGAGCTGGAGCCTACGGCGACCGGCGAGTATAAGTTTATCCTCTACTACGCCGGCTATACCAAGGTGTATGTGGACAATAAGCTGGTGGTGCCCGAACGATGGCGCACGGCTTGGAACCCCAATAGTTACAAGTTCGGCCTCTCCATGGAGGCTGGTAAGCGGGTAGCGCTACGGGTAGAATGGCTGCCCGACGGTGGTAAGTCGTACTGTGGCCTGCGGGCCTTGGCACCGGTGGATGCACAGGAGCAAGGACGGCAGTCGTGGTGGACGGAGATGGCCCGGCAGCTCGACTATTACTTTATCGGCGGCGAGGACATGGACCAGGTCATCAGTGGCTATCGCACCCTGACGGGCAAAGCACCCATCATGCCCAAGTGGGCCATGGGCTACTGGCAGAGCCGCGAACGTTACAAAACATCGGCCGAAATCATCGGGGCGCTCGAAGGGTTCCGGCAACGGGAGATTCCCATCGACAACATCGTGCAGGACTGGAGCTACTGGCCAGAGGACGGATGGGGTAGCCACGACTTCGATAAGGCACGCTTCCCCAACCCGCAGGCCATGGTGGATTCTATCCACCAGCTGCACGCCCGAATTATGATTTCCGTGTGGCCCAAGTTCTACACCAACACCGAGCACTTCAGGCAGCTGGCCGACAAAGGGTGGATGTATATGCAGTCGGTGAAGGACAGCCTGCGCGACTGGATAGGGCATGGCTACCACTATGGTTTCTACGATGCCTATAGCGCCGGTGCCCGCAAGCTATTCTGGCAGCAGATGCACGACAAGCTCTACACGTTGGGCATCGACGCCTGGTGGATGGATGCCAGCGAGCCAAACATCATGGACTGCACCGACATGCCTTACCGTAAGGCGTTGCAGGGACCTACGGCCTTGGGGTCGTCTACCGAGTTCTTCAACGCCTACGCCCTGATGAACGCCGAGGCCATCTATGACGGCCAGCGAGGCGTGGACCCCAACAAACGGGTATTCCTCCTCACCCGCTCGGGTTTCGCCGGGCTGCAACGCTACTCCACCGCCACGTGGAGCGGCGACATCGGCACCCGCTGGGAGGACCTCAAGGCGCAAATCTCCGCGGGGTTGAACTTCTCCATTAGCGGCATCCCCTATTGGACGATGGACATCGGCGGCTTCTGTGTGGAAAACCGCTATGTGGCAGGCGAGATAGAGTGGCTGCGCTCGCACACGGAGAATGCCGACTACCGGGAGTGGCGGGAGCTGAACACCCGCTGGTATCAGTTTGGAGCCTTCGCTCCGTTGTTCCGCTCGCACGGCCAGTTCCCTTACCGCGAGCTGTGGAACATCGCTCCCGAGGGGCATCCGGCCTACCGGTCCATCGCCTACTACACTCGCCTGCGCTACTACCTCATGCCGTACATCTACTCGCTGGCAGGACGTACCTATTTCGACGACTACACCCTGATGCGCCCGTTGGTGATGGACTTTGCTACCGACACCAAGGTGAACGACATCGGCGACCAGTATATGTTCGGCCCGGCCTTCCTCGTGTCGCCCGTCTATCACTATGGCGACCGTAACCGCGAGATGTACTTCCCGCAGGCCGAGGGCTGGTACGACTTCTACACCGGCGCTTACCAGGCGGGAGGCGAACGTCGCACCGTCGACGCTCCCTACGAGCGCATGCCGCTCTATGTACGAGCCGGTGCCATCGTCCCCACGGGCGAGCTGATGCAATACACCGACGAGCGTCCCGACAGCCTCATCCGCCTCTACGTTTACCAAGGGGCCGACGGCCACTTCACCCTCTACGAGGACGAAGGAGTGAACTACAACTACGAGCAAGGCAAGTACGCCACCATCCCCATCACGTATAATGAAGAAAACCGTACGCTGACCATCGGTGCCCGCCAAGGTGAGTTCCCGGGTATGCTGAAAGAACGCACATTCATCATCATCCCCGTGAACAAGGAGAAGCCACAAGGCTTCGACCCGCAGGCTCCGGGGCAACGGGTGACTTACAAAGGCGAGGCGGTTCAATTAAAAATGGAGGATTAGAAAATAGGGAATGCGATTCTTCCGTATCTTTGTTCGCGGAAAAGAGCGATACACTGATGGATGAATCGAAGCGTGGCCGTATCATGGCGGCGGAGGAAGTGCTGCCTTATGGGTGTCAATAGTTCAGCCCGAAGCTCCACAGTGGAACAACGTTTCCGTAGCCTGTTTCGATGTCGTCCTTCACCACGTAGCCCTCGGCGGCTCCGGTGAGTTGGTGTTGCCCTTTGTTCTTGCCGCCTATCTCGAAGGTCCGCTCGTCTATTTGGAAGTCGGCCAGTTTGGAGGATAGCACATCTTGCCTGACACGCAATTGGTTGTAGAAGAATGTTTCGCGAATGTTGCCTACGTTGGAGTTCTCCCTGCCCAACGCATAAATTAGGTTTGGATTGTCCATGTATATCTTCTCTACCTTGCCCAAGCCTCGGATTCCTCCTGTGGCATCACGAAGTTGCGCTATCATTCCCGCTCGTTCAATGTATAGCAGATAGTCGCTCAAATAATTGCGGCTCACGCCAATCACATCAGCCAACTTCTGCATTACAGGCTTAAAGGGAACGCTCTTGGCTATCACAACCAGCAACTGTTTCAGCTTGCGACCCGTAGAGACGTTCATATTGGCATATTGCGGAATATCATTCTCCATCGTTTGGTTGATGACTTGTTCCAGCTCCAGCTCAAATGCGACATCCTGGCTGAAGGGATAATAGCCATGTCGCAGGTATTCGGCAAATAGCGGGAGGGGGTGTGCCAACTCTGGCAGTTTGGCCTTGTGTGCCAATATCTCCTCCAGCGAATAGGCCGGAACCTTGATTCCATGAAACATAGTCAAGTACTCCCGAAACGAAAGCCCCTGCATTTCGTAGATAGGAGCGCGGCGACTTAGGTCGGACACACCTTTATATATATCAAGTATGGATGAACCGGTGAAGAGTACCTGCACATCGGGATAGGTATCGAATATTTGTTTCAGTTCCCTCGACCAGTTAGGATACTTATGTATCTCGTCGATAAACAAATGTTTCCCACCCTGCTTGGAGAAGAGGTCGGTTAGGTCAATGAGTGTATGGTCGGTGAAGTACATATTATCCGCCGAGACATAGAGGGTATCCTTCATGTCCAGGTTCAACTTGATGTATTGAAGAAATAAGGTGGTTTTTCCTACTCCACGGGGACCTACCAGTCCCAACATACGGCTCTTCCAGTTGATTTCGGCATACTTGTAACGCACGAAGGAAGTATTTGTCCCACGCACCAGCTGATGAAAACTTTCGTAGATTCTATCCATGGTTTCCTATTGTTTAGAGGACAAAGATAGCATAATTGCACTACGAAAGTGCAGAAATCGCCGCTTTTCTGCACTTTCGTAGTGCAATAGGTAATGCAGACGATAATTCTTGTAACCTCATCGCTTGGTGAATAGTGGCTTCCCCGCTTATCTTTGCAAAAAGAACAAACGGAAAGCCAATGCTTATGAAACAGTTGCTCGCTTGGATGGCACTTCTTCTCCTTGTCGGATGTCATGCCCGACAACCCCAGCTCCCCACCTTTAGCAATACGGGGAACCCGCTTATCAAAGACAAGTTTACCGCCGACCCAGCCCCGCTGGTGTACGACGGTACGCTCTACCTCTACGTGGGGCACGACGAGTATTACGAAGGTCAAGACAGCGCCGATGGCGGTCGCGAGTTCAACATTACCGAGTGGCTCTGCTACTCCACCACCGACATGCAGACATGGACCGACCACGGCGCGGTATTGCGTCCCACCGATTTCGCTTGGGGCGTAGGCGAAGCGTGGGCGGCGCAGATGGTGGAGCGCGACGGCAAGTTCTACTACTACACCACCTGTATGGCAGGAGCGCCCTACAACAGTCGGGTGGTAGGTGTCGCCGTGGCCGACAATCCACTGGGGCCGTTTACTGACGTACTGGGCCGACCGCTCATCACCGACAACATGACTGATAACGGTCCTCGCGGCTGGTGGAACGACATCGACCCCACCGTTCTTGTCGATGGCGACGAGGCATGGCTCTGCTGGGGCAACGGCACCTGCTTTATGGCCAAGCTGAAACCCAACATGATAGAACTGGACGGCGAGATACGCACCATCGACCTGCCCCGCTACGTGGAAGGTCCGTGGTTGCACAAGCACGGTGGCCTCTACTACCTCACCTACGCCTCAATGGGTCAAGGACGCGAGAACATTGCCTACGCCACCGCCCCCTCCATGGAGGGACCGTGGACACCCCACGGTGAGCTGACGGGCATGGCCGACAATAGTTTCACCATACACCCGGGCATTGCCGAATTCAAGGGGAAATCGTACCTTTTCTACCATAACGCTACGCTCACCCTCGACGGACATCCGGGAGCTACGGGGCGCCGCAGCGTCTGTGTAGACGAGCTGCACTACAATCCCGATGGTACCCTGCAACCTGTGCGGCAGACCAAGCAAGGGGTGGCGACGGTGCAACCCTAAAGATGTCGTCACGTTGGTGGGTGATGGTTTGAGTGTGGGCGTGGTGTTGTACGAGAAGGAAGCGCCTACTCACAGCTCCGCCTGTACGCCTCTATCTCCTTCCGCAGGTGAGCGAGGTGCTCATTGTGCAAAGGCCATGCTTATGCATATATATCACAAATTTAACTCGGAATAATCACTATTGTAGTAGAAAAGCGATATCTTTGCCGCAATTTTCCTTTTCTATTAGATAAGGAATAATATAAAAGAGATAGAGAATATCTATGAGAGCGTTTATTTATCGGCTTCCACGCCCTTTATCATAACTTAAACTTACGCCAAACGGAGGAGGCAGGGAGGCGACAAACGATTTATGGCAAAGATTAATTTTATCTGCATGGCCTTTGTAGCCATCACTTTAAGCATGACTTTCTCTTCATGCAGTAATGACAATGCTGATGAAAATAAGGCAAGCAACAACAACGAGGTAAACCCAAGCAATGTATTCACGGGAGATCGTATCCAAAAAGCGGGAACCATGGCATTTACTTATGATAAAGACGGCTTCGTTACTTCCATCAATGATGACGGAAGCAACGTGACTTTTCAGTATGTGGCAGCAACACGAAGCGGGAGACAATGCAAAGAGGTTATCATCACCATTCCTGGCGACGATGCCGAACCATCCTATACCATCACTTGCCAAATCGGCAACAATGGTTTTATTAGCAGTGGCATTGATTCGAGTGATCACGATACATGGGCTTTTGAATACGATGGCGATGGACACCTCATTAAGATGGTTCGGTCTGAAGGAAACAATACAGTGTCCACCATGACGTATAAAGACGGTGATATCGTTTCATCTACCGAGATAGACGATGACGACATAGCTGCTGAAAAGAAAGGCAGCAACGCTACTATATCCTATACATCAGCAAACTACGCCACACCTATTGAGAACAAAGGGGGAGTTATGGAATTCGACGAGATGTTCAACGTGGACATGGATGAGATGAGCTATGCTTACTATGCAGGATTACTTGGCAAGCCGACAAAACATCTGCCGTTAGCCTGCAACAGGACTTACGATTCAGCAGAAGGAGAGACTGGAGATGAACTTCTCGCAATGGTATGGACCTTTAATAAAGAAGGCTATCCAACCCAATTGAAATACACCGAAGACGGAATTCCTGTGGACGACTGGCATATTGACTACGAATGGTAGTTCTATCAAGGGCTATATAAAAAAGATTCATAGCAGAATGTGATGCCCTCCGATACAGGACATCATCGCCGCGTTTTATCATTTTGCAATCTAATACAGGCAGGAAACGATGGTTTCTTGTCTCATACAGTTCTGTCTTGCTTCAGAAACGGAGTTTCTCGGACCAAACAGTTTTGTCTGGCTTCAGAAACCGGATTTATTGGACCAAACAGAATTGTCTGGCCTGAGAAACACGGTTTTCTGAATCAAACAATTTTGTTTGGCTCCAGAAACTTGGTTTCTCGGGCTAAACAGTTTTATGCAAGATAAGAAATGAGCGCTCCTGCTCTATTCGCAAACAGATATAGCGAAAAAAGAAGGAATAGGAACTGTTTTGCCATAAATCTGGCAAGCGACATTTGGTTTCTCTCATAAAAATCCGTTTCTTTGTGTGGATAATCCAAACGTTGCAGAAAGATTAAAGAAGATATAGATCATGGCAGAATACATTCGTTTCGACTGGGCGATGAAACGCCTGTTGCGCAACAAAGCCAACGCCGTAGTGCTGGAGGGGTTGCTCACCACGCTGCTGGGCGAGAAGATTACGATTCAGAAGTTCCTCGAAAGCGAGAGCAACCAGGAGACGGAGTTCGAGAAGGCCAACCGGGTGGACATCCTGGCCGAGGACTCCCGCGGGAGGCTGGTGCTGATCGAGGTTCAGAACAGCAACGAGTACGCGTACTTCCAACGCATCCTCTTCGGTACCTCCAAGCTGGTGACCGAGTACATCGAGCGGGGGAAAG
>JAISIX010000124.1 GCA_031261805.1 Mediterranea sp. (in: CFB group bacteria) | reverse complement strand
CCACCAGTTTTGAGGGTGACAACCGCATTCAGATGTTACGTGCCCTTGCCCGCTTCGACGTGGGTTTCAACTTTAACAAAGCAGGAGGGGTGACGACTGGCAACGAGAGCTTCAAAGGGCTGACGGGCTATACGCTCCAAACTGTACATGTCTATCGCACCCGCGATAAAGCCGCCGTTATCCCTCTGTCGGACAATTATGATACGACCAACCATAAAGTTACCGCCCCATCGGTGTTGGGCGATATAAAGAATACCGGAGCGCAAGGTAGTGGTGACACAGGGCTAACCTATACGGTAGACCCTACGCTGGGAGCTACCGTACGAGACATCTACCTACCCGAGAATAATGCCGACCAAGCGACTGTCATCGTGGTAGGCGTTGAAGATGGGGATGGGCATTTAGGATACTACAAGATGGCGCTGGATGCCAATGCCGACGGTAACGACGACCCTGTGCTGCGGAATTATCGCTATGTATTCAGTATAACGGGTATCAACGGCCGTGGGCAAGACAAGCCTGAAGATGCCCTGCACACCGTTGAGGCTGACATTCACTACCAAGTCGTGGACTGGGACGAGCAGGCCGAAGACGCATACATCTCGGGCAATTACTACTTCAAGCTGTCGGACCGGACTGTGCAGCTGCCCGTCAACAAGAACGATGACGTGCAACTGACCTATGAGACTAACCTGCCAGCCGATAAGATAGCTTGGGCTTGGGATACCACCGCAACCACTTACTCCGATGCGGTGAGCTATACCCTCGAGACACCTGTCACCGTCAATGGCGTGACTACCGGAGCACTCACCTTCCATGCACCTTCCAATAGCACCGGTGTGGTCATTGTCAATCCGTTGCAATTCACCGCGGCCGACATCCAAGGAACCGTCACCGTGACTCAAAACTATATTCCGATGAACTACGGGCTGAACTGCTCTTCCATCAAAGTATATGGTGGATACATGATTAATACGTACCCTGACAAGACGGTGAACTACATTGAGATGGAGCTGACCGACATCGTGGACGACATGCTGGGTGCGACATGGATTGTGGAGACTACTGCCTTCAACGGCTTGAGCTTTAGAGGAACAGGTACCTTTACCAAGCTGGGCAAGCAGAAGGTGATGCTCTATCCCGACGAGAGCCAACTGATGACCCCCGGAGGAGCGGCTACGCTCGATATCACCTGCAATAGCACCAGCGAGACCTTGCCTACCAACTGTACTGTAGATGTGACCATCGGGTTCAAGAAGAAGAAGATATTGACCATAGATACTGGCACTGGATATGGATACGCCACTTGGAATACAGGGTCGGGTTCGTATGCCTTCATGCACAGCACTGCCAACTTTGGATTCAATGGCACGGTGCCTATTGAGGGGATAGAGTATACGCATATTACTGGAGGATCAGTATCAAACAGTGAATCAACGTTGATAACGGCCGATCCGGATATCATAATCATCGGTTATAATGCCGATTGGAACAACAACTCTACGGTGGGAACGGCCCTGCTTAATTATGTCAACCGAGGTGGCGTACTGGTCTTGCTCTACGAACAGGCGGCGGGAGAGAATACGAATGCCGATCCCTCTACAGGCAATGACCAACGTATCACTGGCCTTTTTGACAACGAGGTGACGTATGATAATGCCGCTGGGGGTGGGTCAGGAACTATGTACGACTTATCATGCGACCAAGCCGACGACCCTATCTTCTCGGGCAAAGTGAATGGACTGCAATATTTCCCATCGCTCGAAGGTACGCAATGGGGTGAAGATGCCAGTAGCACCAGTATCATGAAGATTGTGCCTGGAAACGAAGATCATTTTGTGACCTATTCGGAGAATACGGCCAACAATAACGGAGGCTATACCATTCTTCGCTACCTGAAGAAGAACATTGTGTGGGTAGGCGATGGAGGATTCCTCTCATGCGATGCACCCAATACCAGGCATACCAGTACAGTGAACGGCGTGACCTTCAGCTGGAGAGGGGTAAGTTCCAATGCCATCTGTCCTTTTGCCCTCTCGGATGATAATTTGGCACGCCCCAGTGTGAAGCCTTATGGCGATGGCAACCATTTGGCCAACAACGCTGGTGTCTTTGCCAACATCATGGTATGGGCTATCTACCAAGCCGAGTTCTACGGCATCAACTCGGGCGGGCTAAGTGGCTTGTAGCAGATTGATTGCCATGAAGAGTTGACCTATTCAATTTCCCAAATGCCCTTCGCCCTTTGGCATAGAATTGCCAAAGGATGCTGTAGGTGCTTCGTTCGGGTATAGGCTGCAGGGTGCTCTTTCGCAAGTTTTCCTCGCGGGCGGCGGTAAAGGAGGGGCGGAGCCGTTGGTATTCACGGCGTGCGCGGAGCACGGCACGAGCGTTCTTGGCGTCGCCCTTTAGCAAGAAGACGGTAGCGGCTATGTAGTCGAGCCAGCGGCGCAGGCGCATCACGCTGTTCAGCTCCGTGGTGGGTAGGTTTTTGTAGAGAAGTAGGAGGTTGTTGCGGAAGTTGAGGAAGGTCTTGCGAGGGTTCTCTTTGCGTAGGGTTGCCCCGCCTACGTGGTAGACGACGCTCTCGGGTACGCAGACAATGCCCCGTCCACGGGCACGCAACCGCCAGCAGAGGTCTATCTCCTCCATGTGGGCAAAGAAGCGGGTATCCAATCCACCTGCCTCCATATAGTCGGCACGGCGGATGAAGAGGGCGGCACCCGTAGCCCAAAAGAGTGGAGCGATGGTATCATACTGCCCTTCGTCCTTTTCTACCGAGCCAAAGATGCGTCCCCGGCAGAAGGGGTAGCCGTATCGGTCGATGAAGCCCCCGGCTGCTCCGGCATATTCAAACATCTCCCGGTGGTGATAACTCCGTATCTTGGGTTGGCAGGCCGCCACTTCGGGATGTGTGTCGAGGTAGGCCATAAGGGGTTGGAGCCAGTGCTCGCTAACCTCCACGTCGGAGTTCAGCAGCACTACATATTCAGCCTCTATTTGTTGCAAGGCTCGGTTGTACCCTTCGGCAAAGCCATAGTTCTGATGTAGTAGGATGAGTTGTACGGTGGGGAACTCTGCTTGGATCATGTCCACCGAAGGGTCGGTAGAGCCATTGTCGGCTACGTACACTGCCACACCCTCACCGGTCGAGTGGGTAAGGACGGACGGGAGGAAGGTACGAAGCATATCGCATCCGTTCCAGTTGAGGATAACTACTGCTACTTTCATTCTTTTTGAGGGGTGGGGGTAGACTGTTTCTCTTTGGTAGGGCGTGGGGCTTTCCAACGCTTGTGCGACCACAGCCAGTAGGCCGGTTCACGGCGGATGGTTCGTTCCAAGCTACGGGCAAACATCTCGGTAATCTCGCCATCGGCAGTGGCTTTGGGCGTTTCGGTCATCAAGTGGAAGCTGACCTCGCAATAGCCACGGCTGGGTTTATTCATCTCGCAGTAGAACACGGGGAAGTCCATCAGCTTGGCTATGCGCTCGGCACCGGTGAGGAAGGCTGTCTCTTGGTGCAGGAAGTTGGTCCAGTACATGTCCGGGCTGCTGGGCCATTGGTCGGTGATAAGGCCTACGGCCATCTTCTTGCCACTTCGCTTCAGCTTGACCAGCTCACGGGCGGTAGAGTGCTTGGGCACGTTAAGGCCTCCAAAGCGGGAACGGATGCGCTTGAACAAAGCGTCGAGGTAGGGATCTTTTAAGGGCTTGTACACCTGTACCGGCACGTCGTCGGGCTTCATGATGGCTCCCATGCCTATGATCCATTCGTAGTTGGCATAATGGGGTATCATCAGGATGATGCCACCGTGTTTCTCTATCATCTGTAGGAACTCGTCCTTGTGCTTGTAGGTCATCCGGTGGCACAGCTCCTCTTTGGAGAGGTGCATCGTCTTCAAGTCCTCCAGCAAGTAGTCGGCCAAGTAGTGGTAGAACTTCTTTTCTATCTGTCGCCTTTCTGCGGTACTCTTCTCGGGGAAGGACCGTTCGAGGTTGCGTCGTACCACCCTGCGTCGATAGCCCGTCAGGTGATACATAAAGAGGTAGTTGAGGTCGGCCAGCAAGTACAATAGCCTGAAGGGAAGGGCTGATAGGAGCCACATCCCGCTATAAACCAATCCGTAGATGACTTTGGATTTCATAACTGCTCAGTTGATAATAGACCCCTTGAGGGCTGTCTTCTCTTCGTTGAACTCTCCCAAGCGGACATTCATCAGGTGGTTGTCCAGCCGGTTGTCGGCCTCCAGTTCCACCCGTATGTAGTTCTTGGTGAACCCATGAACAGGGGCACCCGGCTTGGCTTTCTCCAATAGCACCTCCATCACTTCTCCACGGTGGCGGGCATAGAACGCTTGCGTCTTCTCGTCGGAGAGTGCCAATAGCCGTTGGCTACGTCGGTGCTTTTCCTCGGGGCTGACTACATGCTCTATCTTGAGGGCTTGTGTGCCGGGACGTTCGGAATAGCTGAAGACGTGCAACTGTGTGATGTCGAGGCTTTCGATAAAACGGTAGGCTTGCTCGAAGAACTCCTCTGTCTCGCCGCGGGTGCCTACTATCACGTCGACACCGATAAAGGCGTCGGGCATCACCTCCTTGATTCTCTTTACCTTCGAGGCGAAGAGGGCGGTGTCATAGCGTCGGCGCATCAGCTTCAGCACCTCGTCGCTACCTGACTGCAAGGGGATATGGAAATGGGGCATGAAGCGGCGGGAGCGGGCTACGAAGTCGATGATGTCGTCGGTGAGCAGGTTGGGTTCGATGGAGGAGATGCGGTAGCGTTCGATGCCTTCGACCTCGTCGAGTGCCCGGACGAGGTCGAAGAAACTCTCGCCTGTGGTGCGTCCGAAGTCGCCGATATTCACTCCGGTGAGCACAATCTCTTTACCACCTTCGGCAGCCGCCTGTCGGGCCTGTTCTACCATGGAGGCGATGGTGCCATTGCGGCTTCGTCCGCGGGCAAAGGGAATGGTGCAGTAGGAACAATAATAGTCACAACCGTCCTGTACCTTGAGGAAGAAGCGGGTGCGCTCGCCGCGCGAGCAGGAGGGCACGAAGGTGCGGATGTCTTTGGTGGCTGTTGTCACTGCCTCACTTTGTTCATGCTTCTGCAGGTTGCCCAGGTAACTGAGTAGCTCTCCTTTTTGGTCGGCTCCCAACACTACGTCAACCCCTTCGATATGGGCTACATCGCCAGGCTTCAGTTGAGCATAGCACCCTGTCACTACCACAAAGGCACCAGGATGCTGGCGTACCAGCCGGTGGATGGCTTGCCGGCATTTCTTGTCGGCCATCTCCGTCACCGAGCAAGTGTTCACCACGCAGATGTCGGCTCTCTCGCCCCGACGGGCGGTACGGATGCCGGCTTCACGTAATGTACGCCCGATAGAGGAGGTTTCGGAAAAGTTCAGTTTGCAGCCCAACGTGTAGTAAACGGCTGTCTTATCTTGGAAGATGGTGTTATCTATCATAAATAGAGTCTCAATACTTGTTAGGCTGCAAAGGTACACATTATTATTATACGTACAATTTAGTAGCTCGATAAACCTTTCCCGCAAATTCCTGTACTGATTCATTGCGGATGCTATTAATATTCGTATTTTTGCTCGTGCAATAAAAAGTAACGCTTAGACAGGCCATATAGAGATGCAAGAAGAACAGAATTTTAAAGTCATCATTGTAGAAGACGTAAAGTTGGAGCTGAAAGGTACGGAAGAAATCTTTCGCCACGAGATACCGAATGCCGAGGTGATAGGTACGGCCATGACTGAGGCGGAGTTTTGGCCACTCATGGAGGCACGGCTACCCGACTTGGTGCTGCTCGACCTCGGGCTGGGTGGTTCCACCACTATCGGGGTGGACATCTGTCGCAACATATTCAAGCGATATAAAGGGGTGAGGGTGCTTATCTTCACCGGCGAGGTGCTGAACGAGAAGCTGTGGGTTGATGTGCTCAATGCCGGAGCTGATGGCATCATCCTAAAAACGGGCGAACTGCTCACCAAAACCGACGTGCAAGCGGTGATGGACGGTAAGAAGCTGGTATTCAATTACCCTATCTTGGAGAAAATAGTGGACCGCTTCAAACGCTCCGTGATGAACGATGCCAAGCGGCAAGAGGCGGTCATCAATTACGACATCGACGAGTACGACGAACGTTTTCTCCGTCATTTAGCATTAGGATACACCAAGGAGATGATAGCCAACCTGAAAGGGATGCCGTTTGGCGTGAAGTCGTTGGAGAAACGCCAGAACGACTTGGTGGGCCGCTTGTTTCCCAGCGGCGAGCGGGTAGGGGTGAACGCTACCCGTCTGGTGGTGCGTGCCCTGGAGCTTCGCATCCTCGACTTGGATAACCTCGAAGCCGATGAAGAGTAGGTGGGCATTCCCGCATCCGGCTACGATGTTCCTGCTGCTCATGCTGGGGGTCGTCTTTCTCTCGTGGATTTGTGACATCTATGGGATGGCGGTGACCCTGCCACAGACGGGCGAGGAGATACGGGTGCAAAGCCTGCTTAGCCCCGAGGGGATACGCTGGTGGTTGCGAAACGCCATCAAGAACTTCACGGGCTTCTCCCCGTTGGGCATGGTTGTCATCGCCATGTTTGGCTTGGGAGTGGCCGAGCATTCCGGATTCATAGATGTCTGTATCCGGCGAGGGATAGGTGAACGACGGAGCCAAACCAAAGTGATGCTTTGTGTCATCACCTTGGGGTTGCTATCCAATGTGATTGGCGACGGGGGGTATATATTGCTCCTTCCCATTGCCGCCATGCTTTTCCAATGGGTGGGGCTTCACCCCATTGCCGGTATTGTAGCGGCCTATGTCTCGGTGGCGTGTGGGTATAGTGCCAACATTATCCTGAGCACGGTCGACCCCTTGCTGGCGCACATCACCCAGGAGGCCGCCTTGGCGAAGACCGGCTATCAAGGCAATGCAGCCTCGCTATGCAACTACTTCTTTATGAGTGCGTCCACCTTTGTGTTGGGGGCAGTTATCTACGGGGCGACACGGCGATTCCTGCTGCCGGCTTTGGGGGAATACAAGGGACGGGTGACGATGGAACCCTATCGGCCGCTCTCCCACAAAGAGCGTCGTGCCTTTTGGGTGGCGATTGTGGTAGCGGGGCTTTACGTGGCCCTTGTGCTATGGCTCACCTTTTCTCCTTATGCCATCTTGCGCGGGGTTAACGGAGGGCTGATGCACTCACCTTTCATCGCCGGTATCTCGTTTATCCTTGCGGTAGGCATTGGCATCACCGGTCTGGCTTATGGCTTCAGTTCGGGTCGATACCGTTCGGATAAGGATGTGATAGAGGGGTTGACACGCCCCGTGCGGCTACTGGCCGTTTACTTTGTCATCGCCTTTTTCGCCGCTCAGATGTTTGCCTGTCTCGAGTATTCGCACTTGGATGTATGCTTGGCCATCTTTGGAGCCGACATGTTGGGGCCTTTCGAAACTTCGCCTTGGTTGGCGTTGGTGTGCCTCATCCTTTTCACGGCGACGGTCAACCTTATCATGGTCTCGGCGACGGCCAAGTGGACCTTCATGGCTTTTATCTTTATCCCCATGTTTGCCCGGATGGGCGTGTCTCCGGATATAACCCAATGTGCCTTTCGCATAGGCGATAGCGCTACCAATGCCATCACTCCATTTATGTTCTATATGCCGTTGGTGCTGGTCTACATGCAGCAGTACGACAAGAGGGCGACTTACGGCACGTTGCTTCGCTATACTTGGCGCTATTCATTGTTCATCCTGGTGGCATGGACGCTGTTCTTCACCGGTTGGTATGTGTTGGGGTTGCCTATGGGAATTTGATGCGTAAAAAGAAACGAGGGGCAAGTTGGGTGAGGAGAGCATTCTCCCCTTATCCACTTGTCCCTCGTTATTTCGTTGAGTCCCTTTTGGGGTTAGCGCGCGGCCATCATCAAGTCGGTACTGGTTAGTTGGCGTGCGGCCAACATACCTTGTGCATCGAGTGTCACGCTCCTCGTATCGCCGTTAGGAATAAAGAGGTCGGCGGTGCCATCGTTGTTCATTTTGAGCAGAGGGGCGCTTTGTCCGTTGGATACTACGTTCCACGTATTGGCCTCTTTGTCGTAGATGAGATCCATGGAGGCTGTCTCTCCTTCTTTGGTGATGGAGTAGCCGTTCTCGAGTGTCTTCACCATGTAGTTGCCATTCTCGCCTTTCACCTTCTTCACGTCGCCCACGTTGGCCATGGGGTTGGTGCCGCTCCAAAACTCAATGGAGTTGATAACCAAGGCATCTGCCATGTAGGCTACGCCATACACCGGCACGATGTTGAACGCCAGAAATACAAGCTCATTCACGAACTTGCTCCCCACTGTTTGGTTCCAGGACGATAGTCGATTGAATAGCCCGAACGAGCCTACACATGAGCTGAATAGCAGGCTGACGCTTAGTAACATAGCAACAGAAGTTAGTTTACCTTTTTTCATAATTGCAGGATTTTTGATTAATGATACTATTGTTTTGTTCTTTGAACGGCACAAATATACTATATTTCCCTGATGTGAAACCCAAGAAGACTGCTTTTATTCTATTACGCCTTCTTCTTGAATAGAGTATGCGTCATGTAGTAATCGAGCGAGTATTTGCCCGGGCCAGCTATATAGATAAGAACGAAGACCACCAAGTTGACAAAGGCCAACTCACCGCCTTGCTCGAAACTTGCTCCATGGGCGATGAAGAATGCCACACACATGGTGAAAATCATGGGAATCATGGACAAGCGATACAGGAAGCCAAAGGCACAAGCTAAGGAACAAAAAAGTTCGCCGAAGATGGCTAAACTAAGCGATAGGCTGACTCCGAGGCCGATTGGGTCGGCAAATGTGGTTGACATCTCTTCAAAATGGGTCAACTTTTGTAAGCCATGTCTCATCAGTAAACCGGCAAAGATAATTCGAGCTGCCAGTAGAAGCAGCGACATGTTAGTCGCATTTGCCTTTGTGGGGAATAAGAATTTGTAAATCATAAATAAGTGTTCTTTAAAAATTTGACTCTTAGATATAACGTAGCCAAGGATGAGTATGTTCAACTCACAACCTATATTTTTGTTTGCGCCTTCCTTCCCGCTTCCTTGTTTCAGCCTTTCGGCTCTGTATAATGTCCTAAAACCAGCGTCTCTTTTTCTTTGGGGCCGACTCTCCTTCGTCGATGAGTTGATAGATGTCCGAGAACTGCTTACGCTCCTTTATCATCCGGTAGATAACCCCCCAGTCGGGTAGTCCGCCCAGGTTTCGGTCGTCGATGAAAAGGTCTACTTTCAGTTTGCGCGAGAACCCTTTGTGGTCGTTCTCTTCTTCGGGATAATCCTTGTTTACCGCATAAAACTCTAAGCCTCGGGCACGGCACCATTCTACGGCCTCGTCCAAGAGGTCGCCTTCGCGCACACTCCACAGGATGAGGCGGTGGTGCTCTTGCTGCAAAAGTTTCAGTGTATCTACTGCGAAAGGAATCTCTTCGCCTATACGTGGGTAACGATGCTCTACAATCGTTCCGTCAAAATCTACGGCTATTATCATATTTGTTCTATTTGGTAACAAAGATACGCATAGTAAGTCGAAAAAGTATATCTTTGCCGCCGAATTAACAAAATTAATAAAAATAACGTCCATGAACAATTCCCCCTTGCGCGCTGAGAAAGGGTTTACCAGAGCCTTTTGGGTCAGCACCACCGTCGAACTGTTTGAACGTATGGCCTATTATGCCGTCTTTATCGTTCTTACGATTTATTTATCCAACATTTTAGGTTTCAATGACTTTGAAGCGAGTATGATTTCCGGCCTCTTCTCGGGTGGCTTGTATTTGCTTCCCATCTTTTCCGGGGCTTATGCCGACAAGATAGGCTTCCGAAAGTCCATGATTATCGCTTTCACGCTGCTTACTTCCGGCTACCTTGGCTTGGCCGTACTACCTACGTTTCTCGAGGCATCGGGGTTGGTGAGCTATGGCGCTTCGACCCACTTCAATGGGCTGGCCGATAGCTGGGCGCAGTGGATCATTGTTCCCGTCCTGTTTGTGCTGATGGTGGGCGGCTCGTTTATCAAGTCCATCATCTCGGGTTCGGTGGCCAAGGAGACTACCGAAGCGACACGCGCCCGTGGCTACTCTATCTTTTATATGATGGTTAATATCGGCGCTTTCACCGGCAAGACGGTTATCGACCCCTTGCGGAACGCGATAGGCGAGCAGGCCTACATTTATATCAATTAC
>JAISIX010000057.1 GCA_031261805.1 Mediterranea sp. (in: CFB group bacteria) | reverse complement strand
TGGTTGGGGTATGTGACAAATCGCCCTTTTAAGGGCAGCTTAACCATCTCCGGACTAAGCTGCCCTTAAAAGGGCGACTATGCAGGGTTGATATGACGTAAACCCAACGCGTCGCTCGTTCCTCGCTTTGCGATGGGCTGGGCTAAGAGCCTTACAGGCAAAGGCTTTCAGCCACCTTGGGCCTTTCAGGCCACCTCGACTATCGGCCTCAATTCGACTATCGGTCTCAATTTATTGCTTCTTTACTATAAGGAGGGACGATTTTGATGTGGTTGCCTTAGTATCACTCTTCCCTACTTCCCTTTCGCCATTCGTTCATATACTCACGGGGCGACTGGTTGTACTTCTTCTTGAAGCACTTGCTGTAGTAGCCCGAGTCTTTGAAGCCTACGGCGAAGGCCACCTCGGAGACACTCATATCGGTGGTTTTTATCAGCTCCACCGACTTGTTGAGCCGTATCTCCTTCACCAAGTCCACGGGTGCCAGGCCGGTAAGGCTCTTCAGCTTCTTGAAGAAGGCCGAACGGCTCAGGCCGATGCCGTTGGCGATGGCGTCGATGTTGAAGTCGCTGTCGTCCATGTTCTCTTCTATCACCTTGTGTATCTTGTCAAGGAACTCCACATCCTTCTTCACCAGGAACTGCTCGTAGCTGTCGGGGGTGGGGGCATTGCTTGCCGGTTTCTCCATCTGCAGGCGCACCCGTTCGCGGAAGAGCTTGCGCTCGGAGAGTAACTGCTCGATGCGGGCCAGTAGGTACTCCTTGCTGAAGGGCTTGGTGATATAGGCGTTGGCACCGAGGGTGACAGCTCGCGTACGTGCCTCTTCGTCGTGCTTGGCGGTGAGGATGATGACGGGGATATGGCTCACTTGGAAGTCCTTGCGCAGGGCTTGCAGCATCTCCAATCCATCCATCTCGGGCATCATCTGGTCGGTTACTACGATGTCGGGATGGTAGAGGTGCACCTTCTTCAGCCCGTCCACGCCGTTGATGGCGGTGTAGATGTTGAACTTTTCCTCCAGCTGGAGGCGGATGAGTTGGGCCAAGTCCTTGTTGTCCTCTACCACCAGCAGGGTGGGCAACGAGGTGTCCACCTCGTGATGCTCGTCGGCTGCCGTGGCTGCCGTGGCCGAGATACCATCCGGCTCTGTTCGTCCCTGCATGGCTTCGGTCTCGCTCACGTAGAAGTCCACCTCCGAGGGGCGGTAGTGCTCCTTGCCCAACTGAAGCTCCACGGTGAAAGCCGTGCCTTGTCCACCGGCACTCTCGGCCGTTATCTCGCCGTGGTGCAGGTTCACTATCTCCTTGGAGAGGGCCAACCCGATGCCGGTGCCTTGGTACTGGGCGTTCTTAGCGTTCTCGCCCTGCGAGAAGCGTTCGAATATCTCGCTCAGCTTGTTCTGTGGGATGCCCACCCCGCTATCTTCCACCCGGAAGAAGCAGCGCTTGCCATTGTCTGCCAACCCCACGATGACATCAATATTGCCCCCGGAGGGTGTGAACTTGAAGGCGTTGGAGAGGATGTTGCGGAATACGATGCTGATTTTCTCGCGGTCGGCCCATACCATCACCGTGTCTTCGGGCAACTGGAAGGTGAAGCCTATCTCGTTCTCCTCTGAGAGCACCCGGAATTCCTTCTGGAAGGAGGTGGCCAGTTCGCCCAGGTTGATGAGCGATACGTGCAGGCGCATCTTGCCGTTCTGTATCTTGCGGAAGTCGAGTATCTGGTTGACGAGTTGTAGCATCTGGTCGGTGTTCTTCTCCATCAGGTCCACGTACTGCGCGCCTTTGGGCGACAGCATCTCGTGTGTCTTCAGCTCCTGTATGGGGCCTTTGATGAGCGTGAGCGGTGTGCGCAGCTCGTGGGAGATGTTGGTGAAGAACTTGATCTTCATGTCCGATACCCGTTGCTCGATGTAGATGTCGTTCTTCATCCGCATCATGAAGAAAGCCAGCCGCAGGGCGAAGTAAAGGATGGCGATGCCCAGCAGCACGTAGAGGAGGTTGGCCCACCAGCTGAACCACCAAGGCGGTAGTACGGTGATGTGCAACGTGCGATAGGACACCAGGCTGGGGTTCGACTCGTCCAGCGTCTCCACCCTGAACTTATAGCTTCCCGGTGGCACGTTGGTGTAGGAGGCGATGCGGTTCTTGCCGTTGTAGTGCCACTCACGCTCGTAGCCCTCGAGGATGTAGCGGTAGCTGACCCGGTTCTGGTTGTAGAAGTTGAGCGCTGCGAACTCAATGGTGAACATCGACTGGTTGTGTTTCAGCTTGATGTCATTGGCGTATGTGATGGACTCGTCGAGGATGGGGTGCTGGCGGAAGCTGCGCAGGTCGCGGTTGGATACCTTGAAGTCCACGATGCGGGTGTCGTACTTGGTGTGCTGCGTCTCGAGCTTGTCGGGCGAAAAGGCAAGTATGCCCTCCTTTGTACCCAGCCAAAGGTCGCCCCCCAGCGTGCGTAAGGCACTGTTTTCTTCCAGCTCCACGTTCAGGAAGCCGTCGTAGCGGTCGTAGTTGCGGAACTGTCCGGTGGAGGTGTTGAAGCACGACAGGCCTATCTCGGTGGTGAACCAGAGGTGTCCGTGGCCATCCTCCACGATGGACTTCACCACGTCGTTGTTCAGCCCCTCACGGATGCCGTAGGTCTGGAACGTCGGCTCGTGCTTCTGCGTGTCGTAGCCGGTCATCTTGCTCAGCCCCCCGCCGAATACGCTTACCCAGATGTGCGCGTGTGAGTCGCGGTAGAGCACGTAGATGTCGTTGTCGGCCACGTTGGAGCGGTCGCTCATCTGCCGGTAGGTTTCAAACTCTATCTGTTCGGGTGAGGTGAAGTGCCCGTCGAACGACATCAGCCCGTCTGTGGTGCCCACCCAGATGCGTCCTGCGTTGTCCTCGGTGAGTGTGCGCACCTCTGTGTAGAGGCCATAAGAGGGGTACTGCTTCAGGCCGTTGTTTTTGTTCTTGAACGTCACCACGCCGCTCTTCTCGGTGAGGAGGTTCAGCCCCCCACCAAACAGTCCCACCCAGATGCGCCCCTGACTGTCCTGGTAGGTGTAGTACACGTCGTTGCCACTCAGCGTATTGGGGTCGGAGGGCAGGTTCTTGTAGCGGGTGAAGCGTAGACCGTTCGGCGCGTTCAGGTCGGGTTCGGCCTTCACCAAGCCATCGCCCTTGGTGGAGAACCAGAGGTTTCCCTCGCGGTCCTCCATGATGTGGTACACCGCCCCCACGAAGTAGTTGGAGGCATCGAACACCTGCTTCACCTGTCCCGTGCGGTCCAGGCGGTAGAGTGTCTTCCAGCGGGTGCCCACCCAGATGTCGCCGTTGCGTGCTTGGTAGATGGCTCGTATGCCTTGGCTGCCGGGAGCCGGCTTACTACCTGTGGGGGTAGCCGACACGTTGCCGAGCAGCTGAAACTGGCGTGGTGGGAAGTTGATGCGATACACGCCGGTGCCGGTGGAGGCAAGCCAGAGGATGCCGTCGCGGTCCAGCAAGATTTGGAAGAAGAGCTGTCCCGGCAGGTCGTCGGCGAAGGGGGCCAGTTGGTTGAGCCGCACCATCTCCCGCTTGTCGCGGTCGAACCAGAGTGTCTCGCCACTGGGGGTGAGGAAGAAGATGCCCTGCTCGCCTGCGTCCTGTACATCGAAGTCGCCAAGGTCGTTCTGCCTGTTGAAGGTGAAGTTGCGAGTCTCCTGGTTCAGCGGGTCGTAGTAGGTCAGTCCTACGTTGCCTTGCTGGAACCATATCTTGTCGTACTTGTCGCTGAAGATGTTTACCACCTCCTCTGCGGCAGCCGTCACCTTCACCGGAAGCGGGGTGAGACGGTGGTAGCCTATATTATAGAGGTAAGCGCCACGGCGCGTGGCTATGTACATGAGGCCCTCTTCGGTGAGCAGCAGGGCGGTGATGTCCTCTTTTGCCAGCTCGGGGATGTCGTAACGGTTCACCGTGCCATCGGTGGCGTTGACGCTGAACACGCTCCCTCCTTTGCCACCCATCCACAGGGTGTGTTGCCGGCATGTCACGCAGGAGAAGTCGCGGGTGTCTACCGCCAGCTTCTTGCCGATGTAGTTGGCTGGCTTCCCACGGAGTGCCTCGCCCTTGCGGAGCGAAAGTATCTTGTAGTCCTGCCCAATCCAATTGACGTACTCGGCCGTCTCGGAGAAGACGTTGTGCAGCAACCGCATGTCGTAGCTGTTGACATCGGCATGGGCGTCGTGCAGCTGGCTGATGGTGATTTTACTGTCGGCATCGGTCTGCGCGCGTAGCAGGTTCTTGTCTTTGGTGAGGAGCAGGATGTCGCCGTCGGGTGTGGCCTGTATCTTGATAATCTGGATGTTTCCGGAATAGTCTTTCACGTCGTCGTACACTGCTTGGAAGCGTTCGTGCCGTTTGTCGAAGAGGTAGAGCTTGCGGTCGATGGTCTTGATCCAAAGGAAGCCGTTCTTGTCCTCGGCGAGGCTCTGTATCTTGCGTGGCGGGATGTCGGTGTAGTAGGTGCCGTCGTGGTTGTCGTACGAGCGGAACTTACTGCCGTCGAAGCTGCTCAATCCATACCATGTGCCAAACCACACAAATCCGTCGTCCCCTTTCAAGACGCAGTTTACGATGTCGTTGGACAAGCCGCTCTCGGCCGTGTAGTGCTCCACGATCATGTTTGGATAAGCCAGCATCTTCAGCCCAATGGTAGTGAGGAATAGCAGCAATAGGATTCGTTTCTTTCTCATCTGTTGTAGTATAAGGGTACCAAAAAACATGCCCAAAGATAGCGTTCTTCTTTGGGCTTTGCAATAGTTTAGGAGAAATTAAGAGTGAAGAATTATTGGGCTAACCATTGTTCGCTAACGCCAGTTTCACTACGCTCCAATGGTTTTTTTCTTTGTGGTGTACGTACGTCAGGCCATGCTTTTCGGCTTCGGCGCGGAGCAGGGGGATGTCGTCAGTGTAAAAGCCGCTGATGTATAGCTCGGCGTGGGGCGCCATGCAGGCTACGTATTGGTGCATGTCGGCCAAGAGGATGTTGCGGTTGATGTTGGCTATCACCACGTCGAAGGGGCCTTTGCCGGGTAGCGAGGAGGCGTCGCCTTGCAGCACGGTGATGTCGTCGACAGCGTTGAGGGTGATGTTCTCGATGGAGTTGCGTACGCACCACTCGTCGATGTCGATGGCGGTGCAGGGGCGTGCGCCCCTCATGCGGGCCAGGATGGCGAGGATGGAGGTGCCGCAGCCCATGTCGAGCACGGCCTTGTCGGCCAGGTCGGCCTCCAGCAGCTCGCCGATGATGAGGCTGGTGGTCTCGTGGTGTCCGGTACCGAAGGCCATCTGCGGGTTGATGACGATGTCGTACTCCGCCCGCGGCACGTCGGTGTGGAAGGTGCTATGGATGACACAGCGGTCGCCTATCACGATGGGTTGGAAGAAGTTCTTCTCCCACTCCTCGTTCCAGTCTTTGTCTTCGGCCTCTATATAAGTGTAGTCGATGTGGGTGTCGGCGATGGGCAAGGTGCTGACCACTTCCTGCACGGCCGCTTCGCTGTAGAGCGCTTGTTGGATGTAGGCTTTCTGCCCGCCCTCGCAGGCTACAAAACTCTCGAAACCGGCATCGGCCAGCAGGGCCGACAGCACGTCGTTCACCGTCTCCGTGCAGGGTTTGGTGTGGAAGGTAAACTCCAGGTATTTCATTCTTTTCTTCTTTTATCGGGGTTGATAGTAGGCCGCAAAGATACGCATAAGTAAACAAAGAATCCACTCTTCGCCTATATGAAAGCGAGGAGTGGATTCTTTATTTTGTCTTTTGGGGAGCTATACGCTCCACAGCGGGTGTGTGCTTAGGCCACTTTCTCCAATCGTTTCATGATGGAGAAGATAAAGATGGCTGACAGCAGGCAGCAGACAATGAGCACGCTCCATACCATCCAGAGCTGCATATCGCCCCAGAGGTAACCAATGATGGCTACCAGATAGTTGCCAATGGCGGTAGCGCCAAACCAGCCGCCCATCATCATTCCTTTGTACTTGGGCGGAGCTACTTTGGATACGAAGGAGATGCCCATGGGGGAGAGCAGAAGCTCGGCGAAGGTGAGTACCAGATAGGTGGAGATGAGCCAGTTGGGCGATACCAACAGGTTGGAGTCGATGCCGCTCGCTTTTACTTCGTCGGGGGTGGGCAGACCCATGGAGCCTGTGGCCAACAGGAGGAATCCACATGCGGCTATCACCATGCCGATGCCAATCTTGCGGGGAGCGGAAGGCTCTTTCTTGCGCTTGGCCAAGGCAGCGAAGATGGCCAAGGAAACAGGGGTAAGTGCTACAACGAAGAAGGGGTTGAACTGCTGGAATATCTGCGGAAGGATTTCTACTTCCGTATCCATGGCCGAGTAGGCATAAGACAAGATGCCGAGTGAGGCGATGACCACGATACCCGAAATCAGCTTCCCTTGGAAGTGCTTCGACTGGAAAAGGCTGAAGGCTCCATACACGGCGATGATAACCAGCACGAGGTTCCATACGCTAAAGCCGAGACGATCCATGCCCATGACGGACTTGGCGGTATAGTCGCGGGCAAAGAAGGTCATTGTCAGCCCGTTTTGGTGGAAGGCCATCCAGAAGAAGATGACTACGGCAAACACTAAGCACAGAGCTACGATACGTTCTTTGGTTTGTGCAGGGGTGAGTTCAGGCTCGTTGTGGTTGGACACGGCCTGGGCTTGCTTGGAGTTGTAGTCGGCATGTTTGAACATCGATCGACAGGCTATATAGATGGCCATCGACAAGATAAGCGAGAGGCAGGCTACGGCAAAACCGTAGTTGTAGGCCTCGGACAGCTTTTCGATGTAGGTGGAGCAGAAGGTGGCTGTGTCGCCAGCGAAACCTTGCGCTGTCTGCAGGTTTGCCAGTGCGGCGCTACCTTCGGCTGTGATGGTTCCATCGAGGAATTGGTGGGCAAAGGCGGGAATCTCTGAGTTGTAGGTGAACCCTGCGCTACGCAATATGAGATTGGTTACATAAGTGGCGGCAGTGGGAGCAAAGAGTGCACCTACGTTGATGGCCATGTAGAAGATGCTGAAAGCGGTGTCTCGTTTGCTGCTGTACTCGGGTGAGTCGTAGAGGTTGCCTACCATCACCTGTAGGTTGCCTTTGAACAGTCCTGTGCCACACGCTATCAAGAACAGTGCGCCAAACATCATGGCTTTACCGGTCATATCGGCTGCTGTGGGGATGGCCAGCAGTAGATAGCCACCAAACATAACGACGATGCCGGTCGTCACCATTTTGCCGAAGCCGAACTTGTCGGCCAGCATACCGCCAATGAGTGGCATGAAATA
>JAISIX010000011.1 GCA_031261805.1 Mediterranea sp. (in: CFB group bacteria) | reverse complement strand
TACATCATTGAGCGGATGCTGAAGAAACACCTGTTGCTCCCCATCGACACCACCTTCGCCCACTCGCCCAACTACATGCATAACGTGTCGCCCTACATCCGCCGGCAGATAGACAAGCTGAGCCAGCCCGACGAGCAGGCCAGCCGCTACGCCGTGTGCTACATGTGGGGCACGGCGGGCATCCTGTACAACCGCACCTTCGTGCCCGACTCCGACGCCACCTCGTGGCATTGCCTGTGGGACAAGAAGTATGCCGGCAAGATACTGATGAAGGATAGCTACCGCGACGCTTACGGCACCGCCATCATCTACGCCCACGCCCGCGAGTTGCGCGAGGGCAAGGTGACAGTGGAACAGCTCATGAACGACTACTCGCCCAAAGCCATGGCGCTGGCCGAAAAATACCTCAAGGCGCTCAAGCCCAACATCGCCGGCTGGGAGGCCGACTTCGGCAAGGAGATGATGACCAAGAACAAGGCATGGCTCAACATGACATGGAGCGGCGACGCGATATGGGCCATAGAAGAGGCCAAAGGCGTGGGGGTAGACCTCGACTACACCGTGCCCATGGAGGGCAGCAACATCTGGTACGACGGATGGGTGATACCCAAGTATGCCCAGAACCCACGGGCGGCAGCCTACTTCATCAACTTCCTGTGCCGTCCCGACATCGCCCTGCGCAACATGGACTTATGCGGGTACGTCAGCTCCATAGCCACGCCCGAAATATTGGAGGCGAAGGTGGACACCACCCTGCCCTACCATTCCGACCTCAGCTACTTCTTCGGACCGGGAGCCGACAGCATACAGATAGACCGCATACAGTACCCCGACCGCAAGGTGGTGGAGCGCTGCGCCATGATTCGCGACTTCGGCGACAAGACGAAGGAAGTACTCGATATATGGTCGCGCATCAAGGGCGACAACCTCGGCGTAGGCATCACCCTCCTCATCTTTGTAGTGGTAGGGGCCATGAGCGGCTGGATGACCTACAAACGCTGGCAACGCCACAAACGGCGGAAACAGCAAGAGATGCGACGCAGGCGGCGACGGAAGTCCAAGTGCTAAAGGACTCCTCCGGCGACAAGAAGGTAGCGCTGGCGTTCTAACCCTTCTCCTTCATCTTCTCCCGATACTCCGTAGGCGTCATGCCCACGTGTGCCTTGAAACTCTTGCTGAAATAGCGAGGGTCGTTGAAACCTGCCATGTAGGCTATCTGCGTCATGTTGAACTCGCCGCTCTCTATCAGCTCGGCAGCTCGCTTGATGCGCATGCTGCGGATGAACTCAATGGGGGCAAGACCGGTGAGGGTCTTCAGCTTCTTGAAGAAGACGGAGCGGCTGACGAGCATCTCGCGCACTAAATCGTCCACCATGAGGTCGCCATTGTCCATGTTGCGTTCTATCAGTTCTACCAGCGTGTCCATGAACTGGCGGTCGTTGGCCGTCATCTTGGTGGCTATGGGGGCGGGGCCGCGCCAGCGGTCGTCGGGCGGCAGAGGCGTGGAAAGGGTATTTTCCGTCTCTTCGGGACCTATATGGATAAGGCTCTCGCGGAAGAGGTTGCGAAGTTTCTTCCGCTGTGCCAACAGGTTCTCGACCCGCGCCTGGAGGTAAGTGGCACTGAAGGGCTTGGTGATATAAGCATCGGCTCCTTGTTCCAACCCTTCCAGCTTGCTCTCGATAGTCGTTTTGGCCGTCAGCAGGATGATGGGGATGTGGCTGGTGGTGAGGTTGGCGCGCAGCGTGCGTGTCAGTTCCATGCCGTCTTTTCCCGGCATCATCACGTCACTAATAATAATGTCCGGTAGGCTGGCAATGGCTTTCTGCTCCCCCTCGACGCCGTCTACCGCCTCGATAACACGGTAGGAGGACGAGAAGATTTGGTGCAGGAAGGCACGCAGCTCGGCGTTGTCTTCCACCAGTAGCATCAGTTGCCGGGGGCAGTCTTCCGCTTCTTCGGTTTCCCCCATTTCTTCGGTTGTTTCGTTGGTTTCCATGATCTCGTTTGTTTCAAAGGTTGCGTTAGCAGGTGCGCCGGTGGCGGTGCCTGTAACCACCGTTGGAGTAGCCGTCGGTGCAGCATCTTCCACGATAAATTCTATCTCTTTGCCATAGTGCTCTCGTCCTTTGAGGAAGTCCACCTGGAAGCAGCTACCCTCGTCCACCTTGCTCTCCACGTGAATGGTGGCGTGATGCATCTCCACCAGTTCCTTCACCAGCGAGAGGCCGATACCACTGCTGGCTTGGTTGAAGAGGTTGCGCTCCACCAAGTTCTCGAAACGCACGAAGAGGGTCTTGCGTTTGCTTTCGGAGATGCCGATGCCTTGGTCCTGCACGCCGATGGAGACAGTACGCTCGTCTTCGCGGATGAAGACGCTGATCATCTTGCCGTTGGGCGTGAACTTAAAGGCATTGGATAGCAGGTTGAAGACAATCTTCTCCAGCTTGTCGGCATCGGCCCATAGATAGAGCGGTTCCTGTTCCGTTTCGAAGAGGAAGTCGATGTGGTGCTGTTCGGCTATAGCCTCGAAGTTGTCCATGATGCGACGCACAAAGGGCACCACGTTGATGCGTTCCACTTGCATCCTCTCCTTCTTGCTCTGTATCTTTCGGAAGTCGAGTATTTGGTTCACCATCCGTAGCATCCGGTTGGTGTTGCGTTCCACAATCTTCAGTTGCTCACGGATGTCCTGGGGCAGACTATCGTTTTTCAGCACCTGTTCCACCGGCCCTACAATAAGGGTGAGAGGCGTGCGTAGCTCGTGCGAGATGTTGGTGAAGAAGCGCAGTTTGATGTCCGACACCTGCTGCTCCACCGACACCTCGTGCTTGAGGCGGTAGATGGTGAAGAGGATGTAGGCCGAGAGGGCGATGATAAACAGGACGAAGCAGACGTAGAGGACGTAGGCCACGGGCGTTTCCCAAAACGAAGGGAGCACGGTGATGGACAGCGTCCGCTCGTTGTTCACCCAAGTACCGTCGCTGTTGGTGGAACGCACACGAAACAGGTACTCGCCCTTGGGCAGGTTGGTGTAGGTGATGCTCCGTTGCTTGTCGGCCAACATCCACTGCTTCTCAAACCCTTCGAGCATATAGCTGTATTCGATGTTCTGCGGATTGGTATAGTCGAGGGCGGCGTAGTGGATGGAAAAGATGTTCTCACGGTGGGAAAGGATGAGCTTGGGGGTATCGTCGAGGTCGACTTTGAGCAGGGAGTTCGGCCCGGGTTGCACATCTTCGTTGGCCACGGTGAGCTTGGAGAAGACGATGGGGGGCACGTAGTTGCTCTTATGTATGGAGTCGGGGTTGAACATGAACAGGCCTTGGCTGGCACCGAAGCAGACGGTGCCCCTGGAGGTGAGCAGCGAGGTGGCCTCGCTGAAGCGCACGGGGAAACTGATGGTGCGCTCGTCATATTCCTCGAAGCGTTCGGTGGCTGGGTCGAAGCAGCAGATGCCGTTCTCGCTGCTGATCCAAAGACGTCGGTTGAGGTCCTGACGGATGGAAAGGAGCACGTCAGACATTAGCCCATTGGCTTCGGAGTACGACTTGAAGAGGGCTTTCCCTTCGGGGGTGATGCCCTCCAACTTATCCAGCCCCCCGCCGAAGGTGGCGAGATAGAGGGCGCTGTCGCCCACGGCCGAAATCCAGTGCACATCGTTGCCCGTCAGGCTTTGGGGGTCTTTGGAGTTGCGGGCGTAGTGGTGAAACACCAGCTCCTCGGGTTTGTCAAATTCCTCCTTGAAGGCTACCACGCCGCTGGTGGTGCCCACCCAGAGCTGTCCTTGGTTGTCGGAGGTGATGAAGCGTGCCTTGGGACAGAGATTCACGGGGTATCCTTTCAGGTGATTGCGATGGTTGATGAAGAGCGTGTTGCCCCGCTCGTCGGTGCTCATATAGTTGATGCCCCCGCCGAAGGTGGCTGTCCATATCCGTCCGTAGTGGTCCTCATACACGCAGTACACGTTATTGTCGCTCAGACTGTATATGTCACTCGAATCGTGCCGGTAACGGGCGACGTGGTAAGACATACCATCCGGCGAGGTGGCCTTGGCCTTTATCAATCCATCGCCTTTAGTGGCTATCCACATTGTACCCTTGCTGTCTTGCATGATGCAGTAGGCCGTGCCCTTCATCCGCTGCCCGGTAGTGGCTATGGTACCTTGTTCGGTGAGATAGCCCAAATATTGAAGGTCGGCATTGTACAGGCGTATGGTGCCATCTTTCAGCCCCATCCAGATGTTGTGGTGGCTATCCTCACAGATAGCGCGTACCTCGTTGCTGAGCGACTCGTACTCGTGCGCCACGGGGGTGAGGAGTGAGAAGGCCACGTTGCGGAAGGTCACCTTTTCCAACCCTTTGGAATGGGTGCAGATCCATAGGTTGCCTTGTTTGTCGGAGAAGGCTGTGTGTATCTTGTTGGAGAAACGCCAGCGTGGGTCGCCGAAGTCGTTGTAGAATGGCACCAGCCGATTCAGCTTGCGGTCGAAGTATGCGAAACCACCACCATAAGGGTGTACCCACAAGTAGCCGTTGCGGTCTTCGTGTATGTGAAAGGCGGGACGTGAACGTTCGGTAGTTCCATACTCCACCCGCATCTGCTCACGTTTCAGCTGGCCGGTGGCGGGGTTGAAGTGCGTCACCACTCCCTGCTCCTCTTGCTCCAGCCACACTTCGCCCGTACGGTCCACGTAGGTGGAGAGGATGGGTTTGGCAGGCAGCTCACGCGAAGTGGTGGGCGAGTAGAAGCGGAACTTGCCGGTGTGCGGATGGTAGAGGAAAAAGCCTCCCTCGCTGGTAGCTATCACCACTTGGCCTCCCTGCACCGCACACATAGAGGTGATGCGGGCCGTGGTGGGTAGTTCCAGTAACCTAAACTCCCCCTGTGTACGCAGGTAACGCCAAACCCGCCCGTGGTCGGAACCAAAACAGATGTCATCTTCATACTCCAGGACGGAGTAGAACGCTTGGTGCGTCTCGCCTTTCTTCTTTTGCGCCCCCACGAAGTAGTAGGTAGGCCGACGGTCGGTGGGCGAGAGTCGTCCCAGTCCGTTATCGGTAAGTAGCCAGTGCGTCTCCTCCCGGTCTTGGTACACCTTGTTTACACGGGTACCCGGAAAGGTGGCCGACTGTGGCGAAAAGACTTCGGTACTAAGCTCATATTCCTGTTTGGGCTGGGTACTGACGCGGATAGCACCGTTCCGATCGGTGAGGAGCCACACCACGCCGTCGGGCATCACCTTGATAGCACGCAGGTCTTCGTCGCTGCCCGGCTCTCCGTCGGCGGGTACTTGCCGAAAGGTCTCGTGCCGTGGGTCGAAACGGTAGGCACGGTTGTCGTAGGTAAGCAGCCAAAGGAAGCCGTACCTGTCTTCGTAGAGATGGTCTACCCTGTTGTTGCTCAGGTTGATATAGTTGCCTTGATGGGCTTTGTAGCGTTTGAAGGTATAGCCGTCGAAGCGATTGATGCCATCCCACGTGGCAAACCAAAGGTTGTCCTTGTGGTCTTGCAGGATAGACATCACCGTGTTCTGCGACAACCCATCCTCAGATGAGTAGTGAGTGAAGGAACAATGTTGTTGTGCCTGTATCCTCCCACACAGGCTGCTCACGAGGAGAGCAATAAATAAGATGTTCTTCATATAGATTTTCTCTCTGCTTGTTTCGTAGGGAGGCAAAGATAGAAATAATCTACGAAATCCGCTCTCTTTCCCCGCATAAAATCAGGGCAACCGCACCAAAATCCATCCTCTACACAGTATGTCTCGTCCTGAACAACCCGTGCCCATCCTCAACACAGAAGAATGAGGAGTGACAACCTCTTACGCACCTCTACAACCC
>JAISIX010000128.1 GCA_031261805.1 Mediterranea sp. (in: CFB group bacteria) | reverse complement strand
GTTGGAATAAGGGCATCTGCTATATCAGTGTTTCTCTGATGATAAATGCGATTATCAAATGCAAAACTAGTATTTATCTCTGACTAGCTGTTGGCTTCCAGCATATTTCGTGGTGTTTTTCTTGCTTCTCTGCTATTTTGCCTGCCAGAAGCTGTTAATCAGGCGAGCTTTCCGAGCTGACGGTAAGCTTTGTTTTACTGCACGTATGCAATCGTGTTTGCGGATAACTGGGCTTAGGGGGAGGGATGAGTTGGTGTAATTGTGACAAGGCAAATAGGTGAATCATCTTGTTAACCCATACTCGCAAGACTGATTGTATAAAACTGCACTGACAAAGTGTAAAGCAGATAAGAGTGTTGCACACCACTATCCTCTCCTTGCCTAAACACTATCCCCCAGTATGCAAAGGACTATCTCCTGGAATGTAAACCGCTATTCGTTCCACTATAGTTGACTTTTCGTTCCACTATAGTGGAATGAAAATATCACTATAGTGGAACGAAAGAATCACTATAATGGAACGAATACTGCTTTGCATATTGGGAGATAGTTGTATGCATACGAGGGGATAGTAGTATGCATACTGGGGGATAGTTGTGTGCAAGGCGGGGAGCAGTGTTGTTCTGCCCCGGTGCACGGCATCCCCCTTTATTGCTTTGGAAGTTTCATTAGAAACAGTTATTTGTTTGTGATATTATGGATGAGAGAACTAAAAAGAGGCGCTTTTGCTGGTTGTGTGGGTTATAATATGTATCTTTGCGGCCTATAATAACTAAAAAGAAGTATAAATGAAGAAAAAGGTTTTAATGGGCGTACTTGCGCTAATCGTTTCAATACCAACTTTTGCAGGCGGATTGCTGACAAACACTAACCAAAATGTAGCCTTCCTCCGAATGTTGGCGCGTGGCGCTTCCATCGACATTGACGGCGTTTATTCTAACCCCGCAGGGCTTGCTTTTCTGCCAAACGATGGCTTTTATCTCTCCCTGAACGGGCAAAGCGCTTACCAGACACGCAATATCATGGCCGTATCGCCTCTCTTCCCCGACGAAGGGCATGGCCGTTATTATAAAGGTAAAGCATCCGCCCCCATCATCCCCAGCTTCCAGGCTGCCTTTAAGAAGAACGACTGGACGGTGTCGGCCAGCTTCGCCGTAGTGGGCGGTGGTGGAAAGGCTTCGTTCGACACCGGGCTACCGATGTTCGATTCCATGGTAATGGCAAAAGTCATGGCTGAGACTAATGGCCAAATCGCCTCTAACATGTATGGCATCAACAGCGCATTGGATGGAAAGCAATATATATATGGTGTACAATTGGGCGTTTCGTATAAAGTGTTGGATTGGCTATCTGTATTTGCAGGTGGCCGGATGAACTACTTCAGCGGAGGTTACGAAGGTTTCCTGAAAGCGGATATGAAACCGGAAGCTGGTGGGTTTCCATTGGCAGACATTCAGCTTGACTGCGACCAGACAGGTTGGGGGATAACTCCCATCTTGGGAGCCGACGTGAAGCTTGGCAAATGGAACATTGGACTGAAATATGAGTTCATGACCAACCTGAATCTTCAGAATAAGACGAAGACCAGCTCTGTCAAAATGATGAACCCAAGCAATCCTACGGCAGGATTGATAGAGTTGCCCATGGACGCAAACAACCCCCTATATTCCTATAAAGATGGTGTGAACACCCCGAACGACATCCCCGCCCTGCTGACGGCTGCCGTGGGGTACAACTTCTTGCCTACGCTCCGTGCCTCGGTGGAGTATCACCGTTTCTTCGACCAGGCTGCCGGCATGGCCGATGACAAGCAGAAGGCGCTGACGCATGGCACGAACGAGTATTTGGTGGGTGTAGAGTGGGATGCCATCAAGTATCTGACCCTCAGTGGCGGTTTCCAGAAGACGGACTATGGACTGGCCGACGGTTTTCAGAGCGACACCAGCTTCTCTTGCGACTCCTACTCACTGGGGTTTGGCGCGGCCGTCAAGGCTACCAAGCGCCTGACGGTGAACGTGGCCTACTTCTGGACCAACTATAGCGACTACAAGAAGAGCGAGACGTTGGTGCCGGGGATTGCCGTTTCGCAGATTGACCGCACGTACAGCCGTACCAACAAGGTGTTTGGGCTGGGTGTGGACTACCGCTTCTGATACGAAAGAGATGTGATTCTCTTTCTGTGCGCGAATAGTTAATGTACCTGTATAATCTGCAAAAAGGAAGAATTGCCATACAAATTGGATAAATTGCTATTTATACTTATTCTAAAAAAGCTGACCTTTGCGGCAGACTAATAGATAAATAGGAATGTAGCTATGGAGAAAGTAGAATTTACAGAAGGTATACTGGCGATAGAGAAAGATCTACATCGCTTTGCATATAAGTTGACGTCGAATCGTGATTCGGCCAACGACTTGGTACAGGACTGCGTGTTGCACGCCTTGGACAACCATGAGAAGTTCACCTATGCCAAGAACTTGAAAGGGTGGATGTACACGCTGATGCGCAACATCTTCATCAACAACTACCGGCGTACGGTGCGCGAGATGAACATCATTGACGATGACAAGTCGCTCTCGTCCAACCAGCAGTTGCAAGTGGAAGACGTGAATGGCGAACGATTTGAGTATGCTTATGACATGCAGCAGCTCAACCGTGTAATACATTCTATCCCCGACGACGTGAAGATTCCGTTCCAGATGTTTGTGGCGGGCTTCAAGTATCGTGAGATTGCGGAGAAACTGGGCCTGCCGATGGGTACGGTGAAGAGCCGCCTCTTCTTCATCCGTAAACGGTTGAAGGAGGAACTAAAAGATTTTTCATACTAATTTTGTGTATAATTGATTCAATGGTCAATTGAACATTGGAAGCTCCTTTGCTGTGATGGCAAGGGAGCTTTTTTGCAAAAAGAAGCTTTCTCAAAGAAGAACACTTTTTTTGCTTGTGCAAACCATTTATTTGCCTAATTTTGTGGCAACAAACAAACGCTCGGCTGGAAGCATGCCGGATGGCGCTTGAAACGATATTAGGTATCATATAAAAGAATGGAAAAAACTTATGTTGCGTAGAATCAGACTTGTGGCTGCCGTGGTGTGTTTCAGCCTTATCACACTGCTATTCCTCGACTTCACGGGAACGTTGCACGCATGGCTGGGCTGGCTGGCGAAGATTCAACTCTTGCCGGCGGTGTTGGCCTTGAATGTAGGAGTTGTATTGTTCCTCATCATCCTCACTTTGGTGTTGGGGCGTGTTTACTGTTCGGTCATCTGCCCGCTGGGCGTGTTTCAGGACGGGGTGGCATGGCTCCGCCGACGTATGGCTAAGCGGAAACGGAACCTTTATCACTACTCGCCGGCCAAGAGCTGGTTGCGTTACGGCGTGCTGGCGCTCTTTGTCATCCTCCTGATGGTGGGGCTGAATGCCATTGCCATCCTCCTTGCTCCTTACAGCGCTTACGGGCGCATCGCCTCCTCGTTCTTCGCTCCCCTGTGGGGGTGGGGCAACAACCTGCTGGCCTACTGGGCCGAACGGGCGGACAGCTACGCTTTCTACCAAGTGGACGTATGGATGAAGAGCCTGCCTACCTTGCTCATAACGTTGTGTACGCTGGGGGTAGTAGTCGTTCTGGCGTGGCGAGGCGGACGTACGTATTGCAACACCCTCTGTCCGGTGGGTACCGTGCTGGGTTTCATCTCCCGCTTCGCTTGGCTGAAGCCGGTGATTGACGAGAGCCGGTGCAACGGTTGCGGCGTATGTAGCCGGAACTGCAAAGCGGCCTGTATCAACTCCCAGGAGCACCGGATAGACTATAGCCGGTGCGTGGCCTGCATGGACTGTGTCAAGGTGTGCAAGCAGGGCGCGTTGCGATACGTGAGGCCTGTGCGCAGCAGCGGCGGAAAGGCTACGGAGGTGGATACTGCCCGCCGCAGTTTCTTGACAGCCGCGGCCACGGTGGCAGTAGCCTCTACCTTGAAAGCGCAGGAGAAGACGGTGGATGGCGGACTGGCCACCATCGAGGACAAGAAGATTCCTAAGCGGGAGTTCCCGCTCTATCCCCCGGGGTCGCACAGCGCCCGCAACTTCACTTCCCATTGCACGGCTTGCCAGCTCTGTGTGTCGGTGTGCCCCAACGAGGTATTGCGCCCATCGGCGGCGCTGGCCACGCTGATGCAGCCCGAGATGTCGTACGAGCGAGGCTACTGCCGGCCGGAATGTGTGAAATGCTCGGAGGTCTGTCCGACAGGGGCCATACGCCCTATATCGGTAGCCGATAAGTCGGCTACGCAGATAGGCCATGCCGTGTGGATCAAGGAAGACTGCATCCCCCTGACCGACGGGGTGGCTTGCGGCAACTGTGCCCGGCACTGTCCGGTGGGCGCCATCCAGATGGTGCTCTCCAAACCCGACGATCACAAGTCCTTGCGCATCCCGGTGGTGAACATCGAGAAGTGCATTGGCTGTGGCGCTTGCGAGAACCTGTGCCCCGCACGTCCCTTCAGCGCCATCTTCGTGAATGGACATCGAATGCATCGTACTGTATAAAAGAATTGTTTTAATGGAATCGGAATCATGGAAGAAAACAAAGATAAGAACGAGAAAAAGATAAACCGGAGGGAGTTCATCAAGATAACGGGTATCAGCGCGGCTGCCTCTACCGCCATCTTGTACGGCTGTTCGCCACAGGGGGCCACCTCCACGGCCAGTGCGTCGGGTGAGGGCGAAGTGCCCGTGGGCAAGATGACCTATCGTACCAACCCTACCAGTGGCGACCGTGTGTCGCTATTGGGCTATGGCTGCATGCGCTGGCCTACCAAGCCGGGTGCCGAGGCCAAAGACGGGAACGTGATAGACCAGGATGCCGTGAATGAGCTGGTGGACTATGCCATCGCCCATGGCGTGAACTACTTCGATACCGCCCCTGTGTATATACAGGGTTTCTCGGAACGCTCCACGGGCATCGCCCTCAAGCGTCATCCACGCGATAAGTACTTCATCGCCACGAAGCTGTCCAACTTCTCGCCCAGCTCGCAGACGCGCGAAGGGGCGATAAAGATGTACCACAACTCCTTCAAGGAGCTACAGGTAGACTATATTGACTACCTACTGCTGCACAGCATCGGTGGTAGCGGCATGGCGGAGTTCAACCGCCGCTATATGGAGAACGGCGTGCTCGACTTCCTCCTCAAGGAACGTGAGGCCGGACGTATCCGCAACCTCGGCTTCTCGTACCACGGCGACGTGTCGGTGTTCGACTACCTGCTGGCCAACCACGACAAGTATAAGTGGGACTTCGTGCAAATCCAGCTCAACTACGTGGACTGGAAACACGCCAAGCAGATGAACAGCCGCAACACAGACGCTGAATACCTGTACAACGAGCTGAACAAGAGGGGCATACCGGCTGTGATTATGGAGCCGCTGCTCGGCGGGCGACTGTCAAAGTTGAGCGACAACCTGATAGCCCGATTCAAGCAACGTAGTCCGGGCAGTAGCGTGGCCTCGTGGGCTTTCCGTTTCGCCGGCTCGCCTCCCGACGTGCTGACCGTGCTGAGCGGCATGACCTATATGGAGCACTTGCAGGACAACATACGCACTTATTCGCCACTCGTCCCACTGTCCGACGAGGAGAAGGTGTTCCTCGAAGAGACGGCTCAGCTGATGCTGACCTACCCCACCATCCCGTGCAACGACTGCAACTACTGTATGCCGTGTCCCTACGGACTGGATATCCCCGGCATCTTGTTGCACTACAACCGCTGTGTGAACGCGGGCGATATAGTGAAGGGCAAGGACGACTCCAACTACGGGAAAGCCCGGCGCGCCTTCTTGATAGGCTACGATCGCAGCGTGCCCAAGCTCCGCCAAGCCAACCACTGCATAGGGTGCGACCAATGTGTGCCCCATTGCCCGCAGAACATCAACATCCCGCACGAGATGCGACGTATCGACGCGTATGTGGAACACTTGAAACGGGGTACATTGAAATGAACGAACTGATAGAACAACTGCACGCCGGCGCTTATGCTTGTGTCATCGCCGGCGTTGCGGAAACACGGACGTTCACCGGTAGGGGAGTGTCCGACCTTTATCGACTGCTCACCCAGGAACCGGAGTTCCTGCGCGGAGCGCTTGTGGCCGATAAGGTGGTGGGCAAGGGAGCTGCTGCCTTGATGGTACTGGGAGGCATTGCCGAAGTCTATACCGACCTCATCAGCACGTCGGCGTTTGAGTTGCTGCGGCGATATGGACCGAACGTGAAGGTTAGCTATGCGAAGGAGGTACCCTTTATCTGGAACAGGACACGTACCGGCGGTTGTCCGGTAGAGACTTTGTGTGGCGACGTGGAGCGGCCGGAGGAGATGTTGCCGCTGATAGCCCGTTTTCTGGAAGGAAAATAAAAAACCTCCCCGCTTAGAAAAGCGGGGAGGCAAAATAAAAATTATATGCTAAATTCAGGCCTCACGGCTGTTCCTTTAGGCCAGTCGGCGCGAACCGTCGGAGATGACCACGTCGTACACCTTCGGGCTACGTCCGTACTTTGCCTTATATTCGGCTACGGTCTTCTCGATAAAGTTGTCGTAGAGTTC
>JAISIX010000110.1 GCA_031261805.1 Mediterranea sp. (in: CFB group bacteria) | reverse complement strand
TTTTTAGGGATTGACTATAAGCTGCCGCAGTTCTTTATCTTCGAATTGGAGGGGGAATATCAAAAAGAAAACATCCAAACCATATTGTTGTCGCTCAAAAGGTTGAAGGAGCTGAATTATCGGATAAGCCAGCGTGACATCCTGCACGGACTGGCCAATGTGCAGGAGTTGACGGGACTCATGGGACGTTGGCAGAAGTTGTCAGATGCTCCAACACTCGTTTGCGATACGGGGCATAACGTCGATGGGATGAATTGGAATATCGAACATTTGGCTTATGTGACCTCGTATGATGCTCGTATAGTTTTAGGCATGGTGAGCGATAAAGATGTACGTGGCGTACTTGAGCTTCTGCCGCGAGGCTATTTGAATAATAGCGACCGCAGTCATGTCACCTACTATTTCACCCAAGCTGGCGTGAAGCGTGCCATGCCTGCCGATGAGCTATTGAGGCTGGCCCAAGAGGTGGGTTTGGAAGGAACTGCTTACCCGACGGTCGTGGAGGCTGTACAGGCGGCATTGAAAGACTGCCCCCCGGAAGACTTCATCTTCGTGGGAGGCAGTACGTTTGTGGTGGCCGACTTGTTAGCGAACCGCGATGCACTCAATCTCCACTAACGCATCTTTGGGCAGCGCCTTGACGGCTACGGCCGAGCGGGCGGGGAAAGCGCCATCGAAATAAGTAGCATACACGCCATTCATACCGGCAAACAGGGACATGTCTTGGAGGAAGACGGTGGTCTTGACGATGTTAGCCATCGTCAGGCCGGCTTCTTCCAAGATGTATTTCATGTTGGCCAATGATTGGCGTGTTTGTTCTTCTACACTGGCAGGCATCTCGCCCGTGGCGGCATTGATGGGCAACTGCCCCGATACGAATACCATTCCGCTTGCCTCTATCGCCTGGCTATAGGGACCAATGGCTCCCGGAGCCTTCTCGCTGTTGATTACTTTCTTCATGATGAATACTCTTGTTTTAAGTGATACTTTTTCTGCTGCCAAAGGTAGATAAAAAAAGCCCTCCCGCAAAATGAATCTTCGGGAGGAGCGTGTAGGGGTATGGACATGCGCGTAGACACTGATGGATATTTTTCTGTTAACGGATTGATAGAATAGTCTCTTTTCATTGTATTCATTCTGTACGACTTCCCGATGGATGTAATCTGACGGCAGGACGTGCTCCATTAAAAAACGCTATATGAAAAGACTGTTATGGTTGGCGGCACTATTGGTATCGTCGACGTATTTGCTGGCTCAACGGCAACCCGAAAACAGGGACCTTCAAGGGTTTATCCTTTATGGTCCGTATCAGACGAATGGCTTTCTGGACAATTGGTTCGTGGGCATCGGTGTAGGTGCCAACGTCTATGAGGGAGAGCACAATAATAAGGCCTCGCTGGGCAACCGCATAGCCCCTTCGCTGGATGTCACGGTGGGGAAGTGGTTCACACCCTGTTATGGCGCCCGCCTGCAGTACAACGGGCTAAGCTCCAGGGGGCTGACCTTGCCGGGGATGCCGTATGCCAAGCCCGGGAAGTACAGCGGCTCTTATGCCAAGCAGAAGTTCAACGTCATGAACCTCCATACCGATTTTCTGTGGAATCTCTCCAATGCCTTTTGGGGGTTTAACGAGCAACGTCTATGGAACTGTAGCGCTTTCGTAGGCTTGGGATGGGCACGCTCCGCAGCGGAAGGACTGAAGGATAACGAGATGAGCGCGACCTTTGGCGTGTGGAATACTTTTCGCCTGACCGAGCGGATAGACTTGACGCTGGAGGCCCGGCAGATGATTGTCAACCAGCGGTTCGATAAAGAGGCCTCGGGTAGCCGGGGCGAGGGGCAGACCGCCGTGACGGTGGGCGTGAGCGCGAAGCTGGGCAAGACACGCTGGCAGCGGGTACATCCCATGGACCCGTATGCCGAGGCTGTTATGCAGGCGAACCTAAAGAGGATGTACGACAAGAATAAACGCTTGATGGATGCCAAAGAACAGCTCGCCGATGAGGTGGAAGTCCTCAAGAAGCAGAAGAACGACACCATCTTCCAACCCGTAGTCTCGGCGGCGCCCATGGCCCTGTTTTTTAAGGTTGGGCAAGCCGTGCTGAGCGATAAGGACTTGGTCAACCTCGACTTCTATGTGAAGAACGCCCTCAGCTTGGACAAAAACGCTTCGTTTACGTTGGTAGGCTCGGCCGACAAAGGAACGGGTACTGAAAGTGCCAATGAACGATTGAGCAGTGAGCGTGTCGACTATGTCTACAACCTATTGATACAGAAGTATGGGATAGCCCCCAATCGGCTGATAAAGAAGCCCGAAGGGGATTCCAACAATCGCTTCGCCACTCCCGAATTGAATAGGGCTGTACTCATCCTCAAGTAGGTAGTTCTCTGTACCGAATAAACTTCAAGCTCTGAATTTTCTGCCTACTTATGGGTGGGAGTCTCGATATATTGCTTATATTTGCGCACTTGAACTCTAAATGTGCAAAACAACAACAATGGAACAGAGCTTTATCGCATACATTGAGAACAGCATCAAGGACAATTGGGACTTGGATGCGCTGACAGATTATAACGGCGCTACGCTGCAGTACAAGGACGTGGCCCGTAAGATTGAGAAACTCCATATTATCTTTGAGGAAAGCGGTATCCGCAAGGGTGACAAGATAGCGGTGTGTGGGCGCAACAGTTCCCATTGGGGGGTGACCTTCTTGGCCACGCTCACCTACGGGGCGGTGATTGTGCCTATCCTCCACGAATTTAAGGCGGACAACGTGCACAACATCGTCAACCACTCCGAAGCCAAGCTCCTGCTGGTGGGCGACCAAGTGTGGGAGAACCTCAACGAGACGGCCATGCCGTTGCTGGAGGGCATCTTGATGATGAACGACTTTGTCCTGCTGGTATCGCGTAGCCAGCGGCTTACCCATGCCCGCGAGCACCTCAATGAGATGTTCGGGCATAAGTTCCCCAAGAACTTCAGGAGGGAGCACATCCACTACCATCAAGACCAGCCCGACGAGCTGGCCGTGCTCAACTACACCTCGGGTACCACGAGCTACTCCAAAGGCGTGATGTTGCCCTACCGCAGCCTCTGGTCGAACACTACCTTCGCCTACGAGGTGCTGCAGTTGAAAGCCGGCGACAAGATTGTCTCTATGCTTCCCATGGCGCACATGTACGGGCTGGCGTTCGAGTTCCTCTACGAGTTCTCCATCGGTTGCCACATCTTCTTCCTCACCCGTATGCCCAGTCCGAAGATCATCTTCCAGGCATTCGCCGAGGTGAAACCCCGCATCATCATCGCCGTGCCGCTCATCATCGAGAAGATTATAAAGAAGAGCGTGCTTCCCAAGCTGCAAACCCCTACCATGAAGATTCTGCTTAGGGTACCCATCATCAACGACAAGGTAAAGGCGCGGGTGCGCGAGCAGATGATGAATGCCTTTGGTGGCAACTTCCACGAGGTGATTATCGGTGGGGCGGCTTTCAACCAGGATGTGGAGCGGTTTCTCAAGATGATTGACTTCCCCTACACCGTGGGCTACGGCATGACGGAGTGTGGCCCCATCATCGCTTACGAAGATTGGAGCCGCTTCAAGCCAGGCTCGTGTGGCAAGGAGGCACCCCGCATGGAGGTGCGTATCCTTTCGCCCGACCCCGAGAACGTTCCCGGCGAGATAGTATGCAGAGGCCCCAACGTGATGCTGGGCTACTACAAGAACGAGGAGACCACCCGCGAGGTGATAGACAAAGAGGGATGGCTCCACACCGGCGACCTCGCCCTGATGGACGCCGAAGGCAATATCACCATCAAGGGGCGTAGCAAGAACCTCCTGCTCAGCAGTAGCGGACAGAACATCTATCCCGAGGAGATTGAAGATAAGCTGAACAACTTGCCTTATGTGGCCGAGAGCATCATCGTGCAGCAGAACGAGAAGCTGGTAGGATTGGTGTATCCCGACTTCGACGATGCCTTCGCCCATGGCCTGAAGGCTGAGGACTTGGAACAGGTGATGGAGGAGAACCGCTTGGCGCTGAACACGATGCTGCCCGGCTACAGTCAGATAGCAAAGATGAAAATCTATCCCGAGGAGTTTGAAAAGACTCCTAAGAAGAGCATCAAACGTTACCTCTACCAAGAAGCTAAAGGATAAACCGAGGGGCAAGCCTCCCTTCCACTTTTCAACTTCCAAACTGTATATATGAAGAATCTAAAAGGAATCGTACTCACGGCAACCTTGATGGTTGCTGTTTGCGTAGCGGCACAGAACCGGAGTGGTGGCATCAACCTCTCCTTGTGGAAAGGTGCCAGCACCCAGCCGCTCGACACAACACAGACTACTTACCTGAACTTAGGGCTGATGTCCACCATGCAGCGCCTGGATGGCGTAGGCATCAACGTTCTGGGGAGCATGGTGCACGGCGACGTGACCGGCCTTCAGCTCACCGGACTGGCCAACCTGGCCGGCGGCAGCATGAAGGGGGTGCAGATAGCGGGGTTCAGCAACGTGAGTGGCAACCACAGCGTAGGTCTCTCGATGGCAGGGTTGGTGAACATCACCGGCGACCATGCCCGTGGCTTGACGATTGCCGGACTGACTGCCATTGGAGGTGAAGATCAGACAGGTGTGATGCTGAGCGGACTGCTCAACGTGACGGGCAACCGCGCCTCGGGCTTTCAGCTATCGGGAGTGGCCAACATCACCGGCGAGAACTTCGATGGTGTCTATGCTTCCGGACTCCTCAACGTGGTAGGCGGCGACATGAATGGCTTGCAACTGGCTGGATTGGCCAACATTGTCAGCCGAAGGCTGAACGGCCTGCAGTTGGGCCTCTGCAACTACGCCACCCAGGCGCGAGGCCTGCAGATAGGGTTGGTGAACTACTACCGGGAAGAGATGAAAGGGTTTCAGCTCGGACTGGTGAATGCCAACCCCGATACCCGTGTGCAGATGATGCTGTACGGAGGGAATGCCGCTTGGGCCAACGTAGGCGTGCGTTTCAAGAACCGCCTCTTCTACACCATCGTGGGTGTAGGC
>JAISIX010000107.1 GCA_031261805.1 Mediterranea sp. (in: CFB group bacteria) | reverse complement strand
ACAGTGAAGCCGACTGGCGGTCGCCATCCTTGCCCAGCTTGGCATCGGGGTGGTTCACATTGTCGAGCACCTGATATTCGGGAGCTGAGATGTAGATGGGTTCCCATACTTCTTTGCCGTCCTTGTCGGTCGAAGTTACTTCTTGGGCGAGGTACAATATGCCCGAGTTACCGCCTTTGGAAATCTTCCATTCCAGGTCAAGCTCGAAGTTCTTGAACTTGTGGGCGAAAATAAGGTCGCCACCATCGCCACCTTGGGCTTCGCCACCACCCGAACCGTTGAACTTGATGCAGCCATCTTCAATGACCCACTTCGAGGGCACCCTGTCTTTTCCATAGCCACGCCAGCCACTGAAGGTCTTCCCGTCGAAGATGGTGATGTATCCATCTTTGTCGACAGGTAGTTGGAGGCTGTCGTTCTCTGCCCCTTTAGGCATCGGCGCATACGACAACTTTGTCATATCATTCTCGGCCGGGGCACTTTGTTTCTTCTGTCCGCCGCAAGAGGCCAATGCTCCGGCAGCAAGGCAGCACACTACGGTGTAAATACCATGCTTCATAATCTTAGTGTATTAATATAGTTATACATGCTTTCTTTATGCGACTCTTCCTTATTGAGGCATATCGGGCAGTCGCCATCCTTCGCGGTAGTTGTGCTTCACCAGCTCAGCAGCAAACTGCTGTGCGTTCACCGGATTGGTCCACGTCTTGTCGAACGTAGGATGTCCGTTGTGAATCTTGAAGCCATCTTTGATGACGGTACGGAGGGTCTCGGTGTTGCCGATATTGGTGAAACACATGTTGGCGCCATCCCATTCCAACGTCTTGTTCAGGCCTTGCAGGCGGATAGCCAATACGCCCATCACTACCATTTCGTTCATCGGGCCGGCCTCGGAGAAGTCGGACTGTGTCATCACGCGGCTGGAGCGATTCTCTTTGCAAGCGCGTACCCAGTCCATCTCATGGCCGCCGCTCATGGCGTTGGGTACCCGACGGCATACCTTGGGCGCATTGGGCACCCGGCCGGAGAGCAAGAAGGGTTTCTGTCCGTAGCATCCGCAGATGAGGGTGTCTTTGGTGCCGTGGAAGATGGTCAGGCCACCGCCAGGACCCATCAGCTGTTGTCCTTCGGGGAAGCCTTTGGGACGTTCGGGCATCATGCCGCCGTCGTACCAGTGTACCTCGACCTCGGGCATCGCCAGCTTCGGCATGTTCTCGCGTGCGGGGAAAATCATCTTCACGTGTTGTGCTTGGGGAGCGCATGCGTTCAGCAGCAAGGTGGACGAACCTTCTACCTTAGTGGGGTAGGTGAGCTTGAGCGCCCGGAAGGGTTGGTGCAGGATGTGGCAGGCCATATCGCCCAAAGCGCCTGTGCCATAGTCCCACCAGCCGCGCCAGTTCCATGGGTGGTAGATGGCGTTGTAGGGGTTCAGCTTAGCCGGTCCGGTGAACAAGTCCCAGTTCAGTGTGCTGGGTATCTTGTCGGCTTTTTCAGGGGCATTCAGCCCTTGTGGCCAGATGGGGCGGTCGGTAGCGCATTCCACCTTGGTAATCTCGCCAATCTCTCCGTTCCAAATCCATTCGCACACCAAGTCGGTGCCTTCGTCCGAGGCACCCTGGTTACCCATCTGGGTGGCGACCCCGGTAGAGGCGGCCAGCTTCGTCAGCAGGCGCGATTCGTACACTGAGTGGGTAAGGGGCTTTTGGCAATAGACGTGCTTGCCCAGCGTCATGGCATCTGCCGTAATCATGGCATGGGTGTGGTCGGCAGTAGCGATAATCACCGCGTCGATGGACTTACCCATCTCGTCGTACATCTTGCGGTAGTCCCAGTACTTCTTGGCATTGGGCAGTTCGTCGAACACGCCCTTGGCGTATTTCCAGTCTACGTCACAGAGCGCTACGATGTTTTCGGTACTCTTCACGTTATTGATGTTGGCATGGCCCATGCCCCCGATACCTACGGCGGCAATGTTCAGTTTGTCACTGGGTGGCACGTGCCCATGGCTCCGTCCCAAGATGGTGCTTGGGGCGATGGTGAGGCCGGCCAGTGCGGCGGCCCCTGTCTTCAGAAAATCTCGTCTTGTAATGTCTGACATAATTTTCAGGATTAAGGATGAATGATATGTGGTTTTTGATTGTTATGATGCAGCAGTCCGTATCCGTTCTTCATGGTTCGCCGCCGCTCGCGGATTTCGTCCAGCGTAGCGAGGTCGCCGATGGCAGGTAGGTCGTGTGTGTACGAGTCGTCGAGGAACATCCAGGCATACTTGGAGGCTATGGCCGAATCCCGTACGGTAGGCAGTTGCGGAGCGCGCTTGCCGCTCTCTATAGACTGTGCGAAGAGGCGGCAGAGGGTGTCGATGTTCTTTCCTCCGAAGGGCTTTTCTATGCGTAGTGTTTGGGAAACTCCGTGCAGGTCGACGACGGCGGTTTTGAAGTCGTGTGTCATGCGCACGATGCCTTTTGTACCTATGATGTCTACATAAGAGTTGTGCGTTTGCACTTTCGACAGTTGTCCATACACGAAGCCTTGGGTGATGTCGAAGGCGATGCCGTTCTCGAACGTGCCGTGGCATTGCAGCCACCAAGGGTCTTTGTAGCTCCACATCCTCATACCTTGCGAGTGCCAAGTCTTGTATTCGCTCTCGGCATGCCAACGCGCCAAGTCGACGTAGTGCATACCACAGTCGTGAAAGGCGGGCCCTTCGGCCTCGTGGCCTTCTCCCGGGGCAAGACCGGGAGTCATGTGGCAGATGCGGAGGATGGCCAATTCACCTATCTCGCCTTGGCGGATATACTCTTTTATCTGGTTGTGGTACCAGGAGTTGCGTAAGTAGAGGTTGACGGTGGAGAAACGGTCGGTATGTTCGGCCAGCTCTACAGCACGCCATTCGTGTTCTAGCGTATCAGCTACCGGCTTCTCGGCTATGATGTGCTTGCCGTAGCAGATGGCTTTTTCTATTTGTTCGATGCGCGCATCGGCCAAAGAGAAGAGACCTACCACCTGCACGCTATCGTCTTCAAAAATAACTTGGTTATCGGATACGATTCGAGACTCGGGAGACATCTGTCGGGCCAGAAGGCAAGTGTCTGGGTCGGTGTCGCAAATGTATGCGATGTCCCATTGTCCACTCTTCCTCATCGCTTCCCAGTAGAACTTTCCCATCCTACCGAATCCGATGATTCCTACTTTTATTTTTGTTTGCAAAAGGGCTTGCGTCTTCATTCAAATGCAATTATTAAAATAAGGATTAAACTCGTAGGGCAAAGCTACGTAAATATATAGTGTGTGCGTCGGGCTGGAATGGTTTATGTAGATAGTTGGAAGAGTATATTTGTTGTTAATCAGTAGTTTAACGTGCTCTGATAGCTTAAAAAGTGTAGATGACTTGGATGGCTTTTGTATGCGTAATGACTGGTTATTGTGCTTGTTTGGGACAAATCACCATCACCTCTTCTTCGAACAGGTCTCTATCTCCAATCGCTTTATTGCGTATCTTCGTACGGTAATTGTAAATCGTACTGGTAGAGCAACGCAGGAAGTTGGCTATCTTGACGCTGTCGGTGATGCCCAGTCGCAACAGTGCATAGATGCGGAGTTCTTTGTTGAGCAGGACACCCGGCTTCAGCACGATTTGCTCGTCGGGTTTCAGCAGTGCGTTGAAGTCGTCTACGAAGGTGGGATACAAGCTTAGGAATACTTTGTCGAAGCGGGCATATAGCAGATGGACCTCTTCGTTGATATAGTCCGATGATTTCAGCCGCTTGATTAGCTCTTCGTAGTTCTTGTTGATGGTCACCTTATAGAGTATGTTCTGATGCTTTTCCATCTTGTGGATGTAGTTGAAGCAGATGTCGAAGAACTCGGCGATATAATGCTCCTTGATGTCGTTGGTTTCGCTCAACTGGCTGTTTTTCTCATTCAGTAGGCTATTGGCGCTGTTCAGACGTTCGTTGAGTTGCAGCAGCTCTTCGTTGCTTTTGGCCAAAGCCCGTTTGATGTGCACGTTCTTCTTCATCTGTATATATACGAAGAGCACCAGCAGTACCAATAGGGCAGAGGTGATGCTGATTATCGTCAGGGAGGTCTTTAGGTTGGCGCGTGAGCGGGACTGTTCTGCCTGGTAGGCCGAGTTGATGATGGAATAGAACTTGTAGTTCTCCATGGCCCGGAAGTGGATGCCCGAAGATACCACGTCGTCGATGACGGACTGCGTGAACTTGAACGCGTCGGCCAGGTTGCCGTCTTCATATTCCATCAGTGCGAGTGTCTGTAGCGAAGCGGTCTCGCGTGTGGCGTTTCGGATGTCGGCAATGGACGAACGAATCAAGTATTTCTTCGCTTCGTCCCGTTTCTTAAATCTCCTCTCCAACATAGCATACGAGTGGGTTATCATCGCGTAGTTGGGAGTGCCGACTTCCTCCGCCTCCAGCAGTTCCTGCAAGGTCTTCTGCGCTTTAGTCGAATCGCTCTCTCCATAAGAGCGGTACAAGCGATAGCCGAATGACTGATGATCCAGCAGGTTGAGTGCGGAGTCTTGGTATGCGGCACGTTGCGCATCATATTGGTTACTGGATACGGAGATGGAGTAATATTCCCAAAAGCAGGCATACACATTGTAATATTGAGACAGCAGGGCCGGGGGGAGCTTTTGCGGTGAGAGCGTGTTGAGTATAAGTTCGGCATCGCGGTAGCGGCCGGACATGGAGTATAGCAGGCTAAGTTGCAGGGATGCCTCGTATTTATGGTTGTCACTTTTCAGCTGTCGGGCAATGCTTAGGTTTCGGTCGGCATAATGAATGGCTGAGTCCACTTCGAACTTTTTGTATTCGTTGTACAGTAGCACATTGATTTTGTATTCTTGTTCGAAAGTCAAGTCAGCTTCCAACTGGTGCTTAATCCGCTCGATGCGCTGCTCCTTGAGCGTTATGTAGTAGGGCTTTTCATCAATCATCCGCCGCAGGGAGTCCGTCAGCAACCTCAGTTCGTTGTCTGCGCGAAGGGGGATGCTAATGACTGTTAGTAGGGTCATTAGCAACATCAACCAGTTTCTCTTATTGATAAGACGATTACGAGGCATATCTATTTCACGGTTGTTTGTAGGGTGGCAAAGATAAGAAGAAATCTGGATAACTGCAATTGGGGCAAGGAACTATTCAGGGCCGCAACACCAAAAATCACTACCGGTTGTTCTGCCTTTCTTTACTTAGCGCTTCTTCCAGTAGTTCGGAAGACAGCGTGGTAGTTCCCGAGCGTATCATCCGCAGGGCGCAGCGGCGCACCACGTTGGCGATGGAGCCGCCAGAGAGTTCCGTCTTGGCGGCTTGGGCGATAAGCGTTTGGCCTTTGTCGGGTAGCCAGCTGGCAGGGAGCATATTTCGCCATAACTCGGCGCGTAGCTCCTCGGTGGGCATAGGGAAGTACACTACGGACTGGAAGCGACGGGCAAAGGCTTCGTCGATGTTGGTGCGGAGGTTGGTGGCGAGTATCACCGTGCCGGGGAAGTCCTCGATGCGTTGCAGCAGGTAGGCCACCTCTTGGTTGGCGTGGCGGTCGTTGGAGGTCTGTGTGGCGGTGCGCTTGCCAAAGAGGGCGTCGGCCTCGTCGAAGAAGAGGATCCAGCGGCGGTTCTCGGCGAGGTCGAACACGCGGGCGAGGTTCT
>JAISIX010000095.1 GCA_031261805.1 Mediterranea sp. (in: CFB group bacteria) | reverse complement strand
GCATAGTCGAACTCTTCCTTGTCTCTGTAGTCGCGCTCCTTCAGTTCGCAGATGCGCTTCATCATCGGGTTGTTCAAGTGATACTTGAGTTCCGGTATCTCGGTATAAAAGTTGTCCATAATATCTCTAAATGTTTATGTTAAACGAAAGTTGACAGGTATTGTAAAAGCAGTCCTGATAGGTTCTCCTTCCACCTTCCCGGGTATCCAATAGTACATGAGGCCGATGGCTTCCAGCGTTTGTATCGCAGGTTCGTTGAGCAAGTAGTCGGTGGTCTTGATGACCTCGATGTCACTCATCTTCCCCTTTTGGTCGACGATGAACCTCAAGATGACCCGTCCCTGCACGCCTTTCTTCCGCAAGTCTTTGGGATATTTCAGGAGTTGTTCCATTACTTCTTTGCACTTCTCTATCCCTCCAGGAAACTGGGGTAGGATGAAGTAAGGGTTGAAGGGAAGCTCGTTCCCCTCTTCATCCCAAAGCTTCCCGCTGATACACTTGTTCGACTGGTAGACTTCTTTTCGGCGTATTTTACCGTTGGGGTAATACAACGTCAAAGAGTCGTTGAGCAAGCCACCCTTATAGTTGGCGTCCAATTTTAGCGCGCCGCTGGGATAAAAGACCTTGCTTTCGCCTTCGCGGTGGTTGTTGGCAAAAGTATCCACCGAGCGTACTGTACCATCTTTATAATAGTAGGTGCTGACTCCATCGCGGACTCTTTTGTTCCTCTCCTTGCCAAACTTGGAGTAATAAGTGATGCTCTTCAGTGTATCGCCCATACTGTAGGTTTCCACCTTTTGGCCTTTGCCGTCCTCGTCGGTGATGATGACATAGGCCGATGCTTCGTCGGCTTTGCCGTATTCACCATCTTTCGTAAGGTAGATCTTCTTTTGCGCCCACGAATGGGTGGCTATCAGGAGTGTTATTACAATACACAGCGTCTTTTTCATATCAGCTTTCGTTTAGCGTTCCTTACTTGCTATTCTGTTTATAATACTTTATCATCTTCGGCACCACTTCTTCTATCGTACCGTTGATGACGTAGTCGGCAATGGTGTTGATAGGTGCGTCGGGGTCGCTGTTGATGGAGATGATGATGCCGCTCTCCTGCATCCCGGCGATGTGCTGTATTTGTCCGGAGATGCCGCAGGCGATGTAGAGCTTTGGACGTACGGTGACACCGGTCTGCCCTATCTGGCGGTCGTGTTCCACGAAACCGGCGTCGACAGCGGCACGGCTGGCGCCTACCTCGGCGTGCAGCTCCTTGGCCAGCTCGAACAGCAGGTCGAAGTTCTCCTTCGAGCCTACGCCGTAACCGCCCGAGATGATGATGGGCGAGCCTTTGAGGTTGTTCTTCGCCTTCTCCACGTGGCGTTCGATGACCTTCAGCACGTAGTCCGTCTCCGGTACGTACTTCGCCACGTCGTGCCGAATCACTTCGCCTTCGTACTTGGCCGATAGGATTTCCTTCTTCATCACGCCTTCACGGACGGTGGCCATCTGCGGGCGATGTTCGGGGTTGACGATAGTGGCCACGATGTTGCCGCCAAAGGCGGGGCGAATCTGGTAGAGCAGGTTCTTGTAGACCTGGCCCGCTTTCTTGTCCTCGTGGTCACCTATCTCGAGCGAAGTGCAGTCGGCGGTCAGTCCGCTCTTCAGCGCCGACGAGACACGCGGGCCGAGGTCGCGCCCGATGACGGTGGCGCCCATCAGGCAGATTTGCGGTTGCTCCTCCTTGAAGAGGTTCACCAAGATGGAGGTGTGGGGGAGGGAGGTGTAGGGATACAGCCCTTTGCCGTCGAAGACGTGCAACTTGTCCACGCCATACGGAAGGACTTGCTTCTCGATGTCTTTGAGGTTGGTGCCGGCCACTACCGCCTCGAGTTGGCATTTCAGCTGGTTGGCAAGCGAGCGCCCCTTGGTGAGCAGCTCGAGGCTGACATCGGCTACGATGCCATCTTCTATCTCGCAATATACAAATAGATTGTTCATACTATTCATTTCTACTTAACTACTTTGACTACTTACTACTTTGACTACTCTTTACCCGATGGTATGGTTTTCGAGCAGCTCTACCATCAAGTCTTCGATGTCGCGGTTGCTGCCGGTGAGGGTCTTGCTCTCTTTGGCCTTGAACACGATGTTCTGGATGGCCTTCACCTTAGTGGGCGAGCCGGCCAAGCCACACTGTTCGAGGTCTCCGTTCACGTCGGCCACGCTCCACTCCACGAGGTTGAGGTAGTCGCGCTTGTCGTACAGGTCGGTGTAGTCCAAGTTGCCTTGTTGTTTCTCGGTGATGGTTTTGGCATGTTTGTACTTCTGTACCAACTTGGCGTTGCGGGGGCGGCAGGGGGCTGCCGAGCCGTTGACGGTGATGACGATGGGCAGCGGCCCTTCTACCGTCTCCACGCCGCCGTCGATGTGGCGTTTCACCTTGATACGGTCCTTGCTCACTTCGAGAATCTCCTCGGCGTACGTAATCTGTGCCATCCCGAGTTTCTCGGCTACTTGCGGCCCTACCTGTGCTGTGTCGCCATCGATAGCCTGTCGGCCGCCGACGATGATGTCGCAGTTACCAATCTTGCGGATGGCGGTGGCCAAGGCATACGAGGTGGCCAGTGTGTCGGCGCCGGCAAAGGCGCGGTCGGTAAGCAGGTATCCATTGTCGGCGCCACGGAAGAGACCTTCGCGGATGATGTCGGCGGCACGGCCGGGTCCCATGGTGAGGACGGTGACGGTAGAGCCTGGGTGGGCATCTTTCAGCCGTAGTGCCTGCTCCAGGGCATTCAGGTCTTCGGGGTTGAAGATGGCGGGCAGTGCCGCGCGGTTCACGGTGCCGTCGGCCTTCATGGCATCCTTCCCAACGTTGCGTGTGTCGGGAACTTGTTTTGCCAATACTACGATTTTCAAACTCATGCTATTATTATATTTAGTATTAGTATCTTCTGTTTTATGACGTGCAAAATTACTCAAACAGTTGGTTCTCGCAAGCAAACAGGTTGAAAAAACGGGGCATACGCATCAAAATAGCTGTGTCACAAGCCGAAAAGCCCCTCCCTCTTCCACACTTTGGGGTGTGTTTCAGCTCTCCCCCCTACGTGTTTTTTTGCGTTTCTACTCTCACTACTCTCACTGTCGCTCATTACTTATTGGTATCCAATGCGTTAAGACCATGATATTAGCCATGATATTAGCATGATATTAGGAGCTACTATCATTCGATAGAGTCAACCTATATCAGGACAATGCATTTGCGAGCGTCCTTGAATGGGGAGTGCTGACCGCATGCCCATCGGCGTACGAGCGCATGCCCATCGGCTCATGGGCGCATGCCCATCCGCCCACGAGCCGATGGGCATGCGCCCAAACCTCCCCCAAAGGATGTTTGCAAGACACAGGGTAAGCCGTTGTAGGTCACGCTGCATGAACTGAAAAAACATGGCCGTGAACCGGTTCATTCACGGCCGTGTTTTTTTATTTCATGCTGCGTGAATATAGAACATATAGTATAGAATATTGATGAACACTCAAGACGTCCATTCCGTCCCATCCTTCTCTACCGGAGATTTGTGCAACACCCCCTTACGCACTCCTGCATCCACCTGCTCGTAGGGCTTTGCGTGCGCAAGGGGTAAAAGTGCCACCTCCCCGAGACAAGCCGGTGAACCACTTCTCACGAATGTATAAAACTAAACAGAAATATACCCTGGTAAGGATGGTCTTGCGCAATATGGTTCACCTATAAATTGGAGGTTAGGGGAGTGATTAGTGGTGAGTGATTAGCCGCCGCAGTCAGCACCCCGTTAGGGGTGACAGTTTCATAGCCCGGTAGCTTGCTGCCGGGTTCCATGGGGGGGGTACGGTGCGCCTCCGTAGGTTGCGCACAACCGGTGTGTGCAATGGGCGGTGGCCTGAGAGGCCCAAGGTGGCTGAAAGCCTTTGCCTGTAAGGCTCTTAGCCCAGCCCATCGCAACGTGAGGAACGAACGACGCGTTGGGTTAACGTCATATTGTCCCTACGTAGTCGCCCTTTTAAGGGCAGCTTAACTACCTGACATTAAGCTGCCCTTAAAAGGGCGATT
>JAISIX010000087.1 GCA_031261805.1 Mediterranea sp. (in: CFB group bacteria) | reverse complement strand
TGACGCCCTTGCCCTCCACCGACTCGCCCTTGTAGAAGATGGTGGCCGTGCGGCGCGGGTCGCCGGCCTCGTAGGCTTTGTCGAGCGACTCGCTGGGCACCAGGTAACCCCAGCCCATGCCGGCGCCTCGTACGCCTTGCCACTTCACGTATTCGGAAGCCACGTCGCGGTCGGCTGTCCACAGATACTGGTCGGCCAGCATAATCTCGTCGCAGTAGTACTGGTCGGGGCTGAAGAGGTCGCGGTAGTCGGGATAGAGCTTATATTGCCCGCCGCTGATGACGAGCGAGGTATATTTCTTGCAGTTGGCATAGTCGCCCCGGAAGAGGTAGACCTTGGCCAGCAGCCCTTCGGCGGTGCCCTTCGTCACCCGTCCCAGCTGGTCGGTGCCCCACTCGGAGCGGGTGGGCAGGTTGTCGGCGGCGTAGGTAAGGTCGTCGATGATTTGTGCGTACACCTCGTCGGCCGTGGCGCGTGGCTGGTCGTACTCGTCGGGGTTTTGCACCTTCGTCACCAAGGGTACGCCGCCGAAGGCACGTACCAGGTTGAAGTAGAAGAAGCCCCTGAAGAACCGTGCTTGGGCGATGGAGCGGGTGCGTACGGTCTCGTCGCTCAGCACGTCGAGGTTGTCGAGTGCCACGTTGCAGGTAGCTATGGCGTTGTAGTTGCCCGTCCACCAGCCGGCGATGTCGCTCTCGGAGGCGTCGTAGTTGAAGAAGTCTACCGTGTTGAGGCGCGGCACGCTACCGTCGGACAGTTCGCTGCCTGTATCGGAGTTGTCGCTGGGCAGCTCCATGGCGGCAAACCAGGCGTAGCCGATGATGTTCCATTGGCGCAGCTGGGCGTAGATGGCGTTGATGCCCTCCTGCGCCCCTTCCTCTTCGGAGAAGAAGACGTCTTGCGTCATTTTGCCTTGCGGCTCTATGTCGAGGAAGCCGGAGCAGGCGCTCAGCGTGGAGGCTGCGGCGGCGATGATGAGTGTAGTTATCTTTTTCATACGTACGTGGTATTTAGAATGTCAATTGTAATCCAAAGCGGCAGCTGGCCGTGATGGGGTAGATGGTGTTGTCGATGCCACCCGTTATCTCGGGGGTGAAGCCGGGGTAGTTGCTGAAGTAGAGCAGGTTGCTCCCAGCCACGTAGAGGCGTAGGTTGGACACCAGCAGCTTCTGCATCCACGACCGCGGGAAGGCGTATCCCAGCTCGGCGTTCTGTAGCTTCACGTATGTGCCGCTGTACACGAACCGACTGGATATTTGGTAGTTGTTGCCCTCCAGCGTCATGCGCGGCACGTCGGTGGCGGTGTGGTCGGGTGTCCAGCGGTCCAGGAAGGAGGTGTCCCAGTTGTCCGACCCCGAGAAGCGGGCGGCAGCCTTGGCGTTGTATATCTTGTTGCCGAAGTTGCCTTGGAAGTCGAGCGAGAGGTCGAAACCCCTCCACGAGGCGGACAGTCCCAGTCCGCCGATGAACTTGGGCGTGGGGTTGCCGATGTCGGTACGGTCCTGGTCGTTGATGAAGCCGTTGCCATCCATGTCGCGAAAGATGAGGTCGCCCGGTGCCACGTCGTTGGGTTGGTACTTCTGGCCCTCCTTGCCGCTGGCGGCTGCCGCGGCGGCGTTGTACCGGTCTATCTCGTCCTGGCTTTGGAAGAGGCCTATCACCTGGTAGCCGTAGAAGTAGCCGATGGGGCGTCCCTCTTCGGTGAGTTTCACGCTCTTGCCTGTGCCTATGCTGCCGCCTGTGATGGTCTTGCCGGCCAGGTTGGTCACCTTGTTGCTGATGGTGGTGCCGGTGAGGCGTACGGCATAATGGAAGTCGTTGATGTTGTCCTCCCACTTGGCGGTGAAGTCGAGGCCGCTGTTGCGTACGGAGCCTACATTGGTCTCTACGGCCGTGAGTCCTACTGACCCCGGCACGCCGGCGTTCACCAGCATATCCTTGGTGTCTTTCCTGTACCAGTCCAGCTCCAGGGCCAGGCGGTTGTTCCACAGGCCGAGGTCCATGCCGAAGTCCAGCTGCTGCGTACGCTCCCAGTGCACCTGGTTGTTGTACAGCGAGGTGATGGTGCCGCCGGGGTAGTACACGTTGTTGAAGATGGCATCGTAGGTAGACGACACGTTGGCGATGGCGTAGTAACGGTCGTTGCCTATCTTGTCGTTGCCTATCTGTCCCCAGCTGACGCGTAGCTTGAGGTTGCTCAGCCAGTCGGCGTTCTCCTTGACGAAGGGTTCCTCGGATACCCTCCAGGCCACGGCGGCCGAGGGGAAGTATCCCCAGCGTTTCTCGGGTCCGAACTTCGACGAGCCGTCGGCACGGAGTGAGGCGGTGAGCAGGTAGCGGTCCTTCAGGGCGTAGTTGGCACGGAAGAGGTAGGACATCATGGCCTCCTGGTAGCCGTTGTTGGTGGCCGACTTCGACTCTGCGGAGGCGCGGTCAATGTACCAATAGTTCTCTGCGTCGGTGAAGAAGTCGCGCCCCGAGCCACCCAGTACCTCGTTGGTGTGCTTCTGTGCCGTGATGCCGGCCAGCAGGTTGAGGCGGTTTTGCTTGTCTATCTGCCAGTCGTACGTCAGCGTGTTCTCCCACAGCCAAGTGAAGTTGCGTGTCCACGTCTTTGTCAGGCTGTTTGTGTCGCTCTTCTGTGTTTCGGACACGTAGTACTTGGGCGTGTACGAGCGGGAGCGCAGGTTCTGCCAGTCTATGCCAAGGCTGGTCTTGAAGTTCAGTCCCTTCAGGATGTTCCAGTTAAGATACCCGCTGCCTACGATGCGGTCGGCCCACGAGTCGGAGTGCAGGTAGTTGAGCGTGGCGGCGGGGTTGGCCGACGAGCCGCTACCGGAATCCATGAAGGTGCCGTCGTCGTTGTAAGGCTTCACGATGGGGCTGATGCGGTAGGCTGATGCCACCACGTCGGTGTTCTGGTTTTTGGTGTGGCTGAAGGAGGCCGAGATGTTGTGTCCGATGTTCACGCGGCTGTTGATTTGGTACACGTTGTTGGCTCGCAGCGTGAGGCGGTCGTAGCGGTTACCCTGAATGATGCCCTCCTGGTTGTTGTATCCGGCGCTAAGGTTGTAGCGCGTCTTCTTGGAGCCTCCGCTGGCACTCACGCCGTATTCCTGCGTCCACGCGGTACGGAATATCTCGTCGAACCAGTTGGTGCCTTTGCCCAAGGTGGAGGGGTTGTCGTACAGTGGCGTGCCGCCGGTGTTGGCCATGGCCTCGTTGAGCAGCGTGGCATACTGGCTGGCGTCGCACATGTCGAAGTCGCTGTTCTCGAACTGTATGCCCTCGCTGGCGGTGACGTTCACCTTCACCTTGCCCTCGCTGCCTTGCTTGGTGGTAACGATGATGACGCCGTTGGCGCCACGCGATCCGTACATAGCCGTCGCCGAGGCATCCTTCAGCACCTCTATGGAGGCGATGTCGTTGGAGTTGAGGTAGGCGATGCCGTCCATGAACATGCCGTCGACCACAAACAGCGGACTGGCATCGTTGGTGGTGCCGATACCCCGGATGCGTATTTCAGGCTCGCTGCCCGGAGCGCCGTTGGTGGAGACGAACACGCCCGATACGCGCCCCTGCAAGGCGTTCACGGCGTTGGTGGTAGGGGTCTTGAGCAGGTCGACCGGCTTGATGGCGGCCACGGCCCCGGTAAGGTCGGACTTGCGTTGCACGCCGTAGCCCACCACTACCACTTCGTTCAGCTCTTCGTTGGCTTCGGCCATCACCACGTCGATGGTGCGGCGACGGGCCACGCTCACCAGTTGCTCCTTCATGCCGATGTAGCTGAAGACGAGGGTAGCATCTTGTGATACACCCCCGAGGGTATAGTGCCCGTTGAGGTCGGTGGTAGTGCCTATGCGGGCATTGCCTTTCATCGTGACGGTGGCGCCTATGATGGGGTCGCCCTTCTTGTCGGACACAGTGCCCGACACCGTAATACTTGTCTGTGCCGCCACGGTAGCGGTCAGCAGTAGCATGACCAGTGTCATGAGGAGGTTTCTTTTCATATCGGTATCGATTTTAAAATGATGCGACAAACTTACGGAGCTTTGGCTACCTTTGCAAATAAAGGGCTACCATACCAATACCACCGCCCTCCGGCGGGTGCAATATTACTACTACGAGTATGCGTAATGGCTTTATAATGAGATTATTGTGCGCTTGGTTAAGATGCAGGTGCTACGTCGACAAAGTGGGGAGTCCCATTCTCTGAGAGAGTAACCTTGCCCTCACTGTTATACTCTGCTCGGGGCTGAATCCCCTTGCTGTATGTGCCAGACCTGTAGCCGGTGGCCTGAAAGGTCACCTCGATTATCACCTCTATATTCTAAAACAAATTTACTTGGAGGACTGTTGCGTACCTTCACCGGTTTCAACCCTTTCGGGTATAAATCTCCCCTCCCCTGCAGTGTTTTTTTGTGTTTCTACTCTCACTACTCTCATGGTCGTCTATTGCTCTCTGATAATCAATGTGTTAATGCTATGATAATAGCCATGATATTAGCATGATATTAGGAACTACTATCATGGTCTGTCTCGATGTTCCATAAACGACCCGTGCCCTTTCTCCTCAACACCGAAAAATGAGGGAATGACAACCTTACTCCAATGTACGGGAGAGTCGCTACCAATACACGTGTACATTGACCCCCAAACAACGTGTACATTGACCCCCAAAGTACCCGTAGATTGGGGGGCAATGTACCCGTAGATTGGAAGCAAGCTACGGGTTGTTTGGGGTACGCCTTCCCCCTCCCTTACCAGGGAGTTTGTGCAACACCCCCTTACGCACCTCTACAACCGTGTGTTCATCGGGCTTTGCGTGCGCAAGGGGGTAATAATTATACTCTGCTCGGGATGGTTTTGTGCAATCTGGTTCACCGATAAATTGGAGGTTACGGAAGTGGTAAGCCGTACACGATTCTGACACGGCAGTTGTAACTGAAGTCCTCCTCTCCCGCGGAGGGGAGGTGCCTGAAAGGCGGAGGGGAGGGACAAAAAAGCAGAATACCTATTCAATACAATAATCAGGCAGGGAAGGCGTATTAGATGATTTAATATTAATATGTACGTTCATTATTTGTCCCTCCCCTCCGCCTTTCAGGCACCTCCCCTCCGCGGGAGAGGAGGAATTCAGTTACAACTGCCGTGTCAGAATCGTGTACGGCTTACCACTTCCGTAACCTCCAATGTATCGGTGAACCAGATTGCACAAAACCATTCCGAGTAGGGTATAGCTCTGTTTAGTTTTATATATCCGTAAGAGATAGCTCACTTGCTTGTCTCGGGGAAGTGCCGCTTTTACCCCTTGCGCACGCAAAGCTCGATGAGAACGTGGATGCAGGAGCGCGGAGGGGGGTGTTGTACAAATCTCCGGTAGAGAAGGGGGAGGACGGGATGGGCGTCTTGAGTGTCCATCAATATTCTATACTATACGTGCTATATTCACGTAGCATGAACTGAAAAAACATGGCCGTGAATGAACCGGTTCACGGCCGTGTTTGTATCAGTTCACGGCCGTGACCGAGATGATTCACGGCCGTGTTTTTTCATCTCATGCAGCGTGGCCTACAGCAGCTTATCCTGTGTCTTGCAAACATCCTTTGGGGGAGGTTTGGGCGCATGCCCATCGGCTCGTGGGCGGATGGGCATGCGCCCATGAGCGGATGGGCATGCGCTCGTACGCGGATGGGCATGCGGTCAGCACTCCCGCGGTGCGGTGCGGACCGAATAGAGCCTTTTAAGACTATTTCGCAGTCTGTTAAGCCTCTTTTAAAGAAGAATAGCGTATCTTTGGCGCGTCTAATTAAAACAAAGAAGAGAATATGAAAAAGATAATCCTTTCGATGATGCTGCTGATGGTCGGTACAGCTTTCGCCTTCGCGCAAAAGGCTGCGGACATCAAGTTCGACCAAACGACGCACGACTTTGGCCAGTTCCCAGAGTCCAGCCCGGTGGTAAGTTGCACGTTCACTTTCACCAACATTGGCGACGCGCCGCTGGTTATCCATCAAGCGGTGGCCTCTTGCGGATGTACTGTGCCCGAATATACGAAAGAACCGGTGATGCCCGGCAAGACGGGAACCATCAAGGTGACCTACAACGGTACGGGCAAGTACCCCGGCCACTTCAAGAAGTCCATCACCTTGCGTACCAGCGCCAAGACGGAGATGGTGCGAATCTACATCGAAGGAGATATGACTGCCACGAGCAGCGGCAAATAAACGGCTGGAGAAGATATTTAGAAGAGGAGAATCTTTCGATTCTCCTCTTTTTTTGTTTACTTTGGCGCTGAATAACAAAGAGAGTACCTCATCATATAATAGTCATTTATAAAACTATGGAACAAGAACAACCTGAAGAAGACAAAATCACGGGCCTGCCCGAGAACGCGTTCAGAGAACTGAAAGATGGAGAAGAATACGAACCGCTGATGTCGCCCCGGAAGACCTATCCGGAGGTGAACGCCTGGTCGGTGGGGTGGGGCATTGCCATGGCGGTGCTCTTCTCGGCCGCTGCCGCCTACCTGGGGCTGAAGGTGGGGCAGGTCTTCGAGGCCGCTATCCCCATCGCCATCATTGCCGTGGGCGTGTCGGGCGCGGCCAAACGAAAAGGGGCGTTGGGCGAGAACGTCATCATCCAGTCCATTGGCGCTTGCTCGGGCGTGGTGGTGGCGGGAGCCATTTTCACCCTGCCGGCCCTCTACATCTTGCAAGCCAAATATCCGGAGATGACGGTCACCTTCCTGCAGGTGTTTGTCAGCTCGCTGCTGGGCGGCGTGCTGGGCATCCTCTTCCTCATCCCCTTCCGCAAATACTTCGTGAAGGACATGCACGGCAAGTACCCCTTCCCCGAGGCCACGGCCACCACGCAGGTGCTGGTGTCGGGCGAGAAGGGAGGCAGCCAAGCTAAGCCGTTGCTCGTGGCCGGTATCATAGGTGGGCTGTACGACTTCATCGTGGCTACCTTCGGTTGGTGGAACGAGAACTTCACCACCCGTGTGTGCGCCGCTGGCGAGATGCTGGCCGAGAAGGCCAAGGTGGTGTTCAAGGTCAACACCGGGGCCGCCGTGCTGGGTTTGGGCTACATCGTGGGGCTGAAGTATGCCGCTATCATCTGCGCCGGCTCGCTGGCTGTGTGGTGGGTCATTGTCCCCGGTATGTCGCTCTTCTGGGGCGACAGCGTGCTGAACGCCTGGAATCCTGACATCACCGCTACGGTAGGGGCGATGAGTCCCGAAGAGATATTTAAGTTCTACGCCAAGAGCATCGGCATCGGCGGTATCGCCATGGCGGGCGTCATTGGCATCGTCCGCTCATGGGGCATCATCAAGAGCGCCGTGGGGCTGGCCGCCAAGGAGATGAGCGGCAAGGAGAACGTGGAGAAGGCCAGCGTACGTACGGGACGCGACCTCTCGATGAAAATCATTGCCATCGGCTCTATACTCACCATCGTGCTGGTAGCCATTTTCTTCTACTTCGGCGTGATGGAGGGCAGCCTGCTACATACGGCGGTAGCCATCCTGTTGGTGGCGATCATCTCGTTCCTGTTCACCACGGTGGCGGCCAACGCCATCGCTATCGTAGGCTCCAACCCCGTGTCGGGCATGACGCTGATGACGCTTATCCTCGCCTCGGTGGTGATGGTGGGCGTAGGGCTGAAAGGCACGTCGGGCATGGTGGCGGCACTCATCATGGGCGGCGTGGTGTGTACGGCATTGTCTATGGCCGGAGGCTTCGTCACCGACCTGAAGATAGGCTATTGGCTGGGTAGCACGCCGCAGAAGCAGGAGTCGTGGAAGTTCCTCGGCACGCTGGTGTCGGCCGCTACGGTAGGTGGCGTGATGATTATCCTGAACAAGACGTACGGCTTTACCAGTGGCGCCCTCTCGGCTCCGCAGGCCAACGCCATGGCGGCGGTCATCGAGCCGCTGATGAGTGGGGTAGGCGCTCCGTGGCTGCTCTACGGCATCGGTGCCGTGCTGGCCGTGTTGCTCACCCTTTGTGGGGTGCCGGCGCTGGCCTTCGCGCTGGGCATGTTCATCCCGATAGAGCTGAACATCCCGTTGCTGGTGGGTGGCGCGGTCAACTGGTTCGTCACCAGCCGTAGCAAAGACAGCGTGCTGAACACGGCGCGCGGAGAGAAGGGCACCCTGCTCGCCTCGGGCTTCATAGCCGGTGGCGCGCTGATGGGAGTGGTCAGCGCCGCGATGCGCTTCGGCGGGTTCAACTTCATCGACGAGGGCTGGCTGGCCAACCCATGGTCGGAGGCGCTCTCGCTGGCGGCCTACGTACTGCTGATAGCTTACCTCATCAAGGCTTCCATGAAAGTGAAATGAAACAGAACTTCAAGCTTATGAAACGATTCAGACATCTACTACTACTCGCCGCCTGCCTGTTGCCGGGCGTGGCGGCGGCGCAAATACCCGCCGACCTTTTACTGCAGCAAGCACCCGACGCTGTTTCGGGGGGCATGGCAGGAGTGGGGCTTGCCAACATCCACAACGGTAGCGCCTCCATCTTCCACAACGTCTCTACCCTCGGCTTCGCACAGGAGATGATGGGAGTAGGATATTCGTACTCACGGTCGAGCCTTGACAATGCCTTGCAGGGCGTGTCGGCTTTCTACAAGATAGGGCGGGAAGGGAAACAGGGCGTGACGTTGGCCTATCGCCACTTCCGCAAACCTTCGTTCGTGGTGGATGGCGGTGAGAAGTTCCATGCCCGCGCTTGGGACATAGAGGCGGCCTACTTCCGGAACGTGGCGAAGAACCTCTCAATGGGCCTCACGCTCCGCTACCTGCAGAGCAACGTGCTGCCCGGGGTGGGCAGCAAGTGGACGGGCTGCGTGGACTTTGGCGCTACGTACCACCACGGCATGAAGTACTTCGACGAGATGTCGTCGTGGAGCATCGGCTTCCAAGCCGGCAACTTAGGACCGAAACTGGATGGGTGGGCACTGCCTGCCCGACTGGGGTTGGGAGGGGCTGTGGACCTGCCCTTCAGCATGGAACAGCGGCTACAAGTGGCCGTGGACCTGCACTACCTGCTTCCATCGTCCGTACGCCACCTGCAGGCGGGCATCGGGGCGGAGTACAACTTCTTGCGCTACGCCATCGTGCGGGCCGGCTACCACTTCGACAACAAGGCGAAGGGGCTGGGCAATTATGGTACGGTGGGCTGTGGCATCAACTTCATGCCGCTCACGCTCAACTTCGCCTACCACCTGGCAGGCAAGACGAGCTTCTTGCACAACCTTTGGCAGCTTAGCGTGGCGGTAGCGCTCTAACTGGGCGTTGCAGCCTCTAACTTAGCGCTGCAGCAACGCTTTAAGCTCCTTTTCGAGGCGTTGCCTCACTTCGTCGAGCGGTACATCGTGCCCCAGCTCTTGGCGAAGTGAGGTGACGCCTTTGTCTATGAATCCGCAGGGGTGTATGTAGCTGAAGTAGCGCAGGTCGGTGTTGACGTTGAGCGCCAGCCCGTGCATGGTGACGAAGTGGCTGCTCCGCACCCCGATGGCGCATACCTTGCGGGCACGGGGCGTATCGCCGTCCAGCCACACGCCCGTGGCTTTCTCTATCCGTCCGGCGGCGATGCCGTAGGTGGCGCAGACACGTATCACCGCCTCCTCGAGCAGGTGCACGTAGGGCTTCAGCCCCAGCCCGAACTCTTCGAGGTTGAGGATGGGGTAGCACACTTGCTGCCCGGGACCGTGGTAGGTGATGTCGCCCCCTCGGTCGATGTGGTAGAGCGTGGCGTGGATGGTCTCCAATTGCTGCTCCGTAAGCAACATGTTGTTCTCCTTGCCGCTACGCCCCAAAGTGTAGACGTGCGGGTGTTGGCAAAAGATGATACTATTGTGATAAGCCTCGCCCTGCGCCTTGGCATGGACGATGGCGTCGAACAGCTCCGTCTGCCGCTGCCAAGCCTCGGCGTACGGCACTGTTCCCCAGTCAATGTACTCGGTGTTCATGGGGGCAAAGGTAAAGAATCCATCACGGATTACATGGGCTTGCACGGATTATTTTCTATATCCGCCTCCTGCCCAGGCTCAGTGAGTTGAGCACTACGCTCACGCTGGAAAAGGCCATGGCGGCACTGGCCAGCATGGGGCTGAGCAGCAGGCCGTCGAAAGGGAAGAGCACGCCGGCTGCGATGGGGATGCCTATCACGTTGTAGATGAAAGCCCAAAAGAGGTTCTGGTGGATGAGGCGTACCGTCTGTCGGGAGAGCTGGAACGCTTTGGGTAGCAGGAGGAGGTCGGAGGTCATCAGCGTCACCATGGCCACGTCCATGGCGATGTCCGTCCCCTTGCCCATGGCCACGCTTACGTCGGCCAAGGCGAGGGCTTGTGAGTCGTTGATGCCGTCGCCTACCATGGCCACCCGCTTGCCTTGCAGTTGCAGCTCACGTATGTATTCGGCCTTGTCGTCGGGTAGGGCGTCGGCCACGTACTGGTCGATGCCGAGGCTGGTGGCTACGGCCTTGGCCGTGCGCTCGCTGTCGCCGGTGAGCATGTACACTTCGGTGCCTTGTGCCTTCAGTTGCTTGATGGCATCGGGCGAGGTGGCTTTGATGGGGTCGGATACGGCGATGGCAGCGAGCAGCTCGTTGGCCTGCCCGAAGTAGATGATGCTGTTGCCCTCGGTGGCGTACTCCTTCAGCATTGTGCTCAGCTGTTCGTCAATCGGTACGTTGAAGTCGTTCAGCAGTTTGTGGCTGCCCACCCAGTAGGTAGTGCCTTGGAAGCCCACCTTCACGCCTTTGCCGGTGAGGCTCTCGAAGCGGTCGAGCGTGGCGGGCTGTATAGGCTCGCCTTGCCGGAGCGCCTCTACGATGGCGTTGGCCAAGGGGTGTTCGGACTTCAGCTCGGCGGCCAGCAACACCTCTTTGTGATGTGCCTCTTGCGGCTGTGCCCAGAGCCATCCCTTCACGGCGGGGGTTCCTTCGGTCAGAGTGCCGGTCTTGTCGAATACGATGACATTCACCTTGCGCATCTGCTCCAGTGCCAAGGCATCTTTGATGAGGATGTGAAGGTCGGCGGCCTTGCCCATGCCTACCATCAGGGCAGTGGGGGTGGCCAGCCCCAAGGCGCAGGGGCAGGCGATGACCAGCACGGAGACGGCTGACAGGACACCGTAGGAGAGCCTCTCGGTCCCGCCTATCGCCAGCCAAAGCACGAAGGTGAGAATGGCGATGCCCAACACGGTGGGCACGAAGAACTCCGTCACCCGGTCCACGATGCGTTGCACGGGCGCTTTGCTTCCCTGTGCCTCCTGTACCAGCCGGATGATGCGTGCCAATACGGTTTCGCTACCCACTTGTGTAGCCGACACCACGAAGGAGCCGCGTTGATTCACCGTGCCGGCCAGCACTTTGTCGCCTTTCACCTTCCCCACGGGGATGGGTTCGCCGCTGATCATGCTCTCGTCTACGTACGACTCGCCTTCGGCAACCTGTCCGTCTACCGGCAGCTGTTCGCCCGGATGTACGATGATGAGGTTGCCCACTTGTAGCTCTTCTATCGGCATCTCCTCTTCTTGGCCGTTCGTTCGGCGCACACGGGCTGTCTTGGGTTGCAGTCCCATCAGTCTGCGGATGGCGGCTGAGGTGTTGCCCTTGGCCCGCTCTTCCATCAGCTTGCCCGTGAGGACGAAAGCGATGATAACACCGGAGGCTTCGTAGTAGACGTGTGTCTCCAGTCCGTGGGAACGCCAATATTCGGGAAAGAGGGTATTGAAGAGGCTGAACAGGAAGGCGATGGAGGTGCTGAGGGCTACCAGCGTGTCCATGTTGCTACGCCCCAGCTTGAGCTGTTTCCAGGCCCCTACGAAGAAATCGTTGCCGAAGAAGGCGAGCATCGGGATGGCCAACATCATCTGTATCCATTCGGTGTAGGGCATCTGGCGCAGTACCATGGCGAAGAAGAGCAAGGGCACTACCAGTATCCAGGCGCCTGTCACTTTGTGTTTCAACCGTTGGTAGCGCAGGTGTTGGGCCTCTTCTTGTCGTTCGGCCTTACGGGTCTCTTCGATGATGAGGTCGTAGCCGGCAGCCAGCACGGCCGCACGTATTTCGCCGGGGGTGATGTGGTTGCCCTCGAAAGAGACATTGAGCTGGTTGGAAGCGAAGTTGACAGAGGCGTCTGTCACTCCGGGAAGTTTCTTCACGGTTCTCTCTACATTGTTGGCGCATCCTGCGCAGTGCATGTTCAGCACGGGGTAGATCTTTTGGATAGTGGTACTCATTCTTTATTCCTCAAGGGTGTTATAGTATAGAAACACGTTGCTGTGGCTATTTGTTCTGGTACAAAAAAGAGAGCCGCCTCCTCGCTGTGAGGAGCACGGCTCTCTTTTCATTAACCTTGTATGGTGGGGATGTGATTACATCATGCCACCCATGCCGCCCATGCCGGGAGCGCCCATTGGAGCGGCAGGTTGCTCTTCCTTCTTCTCTACGATGACACATTCGGTGGTGAGGAACATGCCGGCGATAGAAGCGGCGTTCTCCAGCGCTACACGCGTTACCTTGGCGGGGTCGACCACACCGGCGGCGTGCAGGTTCTCGTACTTGTCGAGGCGTGCGTTGTAGCCGAAGTCGGCCTTGCCTTCACGAACCTTCTGAACAACCACGGCACCCTCTTTGCCTGCGTTGGCCACAATTTGGCGGAGCGGCTCTTCGATGGCACGCTTGATGATGTCGATACCTACGGTCTCATCGGCGTTGTCGCCTTCCAAACCTTCGAGAGCTTCGATGGCACGGATGTAGGTGACGCCACCGCCGGGTACGATACCCTCTTCGATGGCAGCGCGGGTAGCACGCAACGCGTCGTCTACACGGTCCTTCTTCTCCTTCATCTCTACTTCCGAGGCAGCGCCCACGTAGAGTACAGCCACACCACCCGACAACTTGGCCAAGCGTTCTTGCAGCTTCTCCTTGTCGTAGTCGGACTTCGTAGCTTCAATCTGTGCCTTGATTTGCTCGCAGCGCGTATGGATGTTCTCCTTGTCGCCGGCACCGTTGACGATGGTGGTGTTGTCCTTCGTGATGGTCACCTTCTCGGCCGAGCCAAGCATCTCGATGGTAGCCTGCTCGAGCTTCAGGCCTTTCTCTTCGCTGATGACGATACCACCGGTGAGGATGGCGATGTCTTCCAGCATCTCTTTTCTACGGTCGCCAAAGCCGGGAGCCTTGACGGCGCAAATCTTCAGTTGCGAGCGCAGGCGGTTGACAACCAGCGTCGTCAGTGCCTCGCTATCTACATCCTCGGCGATGACCAGCAACGGGCGGCCCGTCTGTACAGCCGGCTCCAGGATGGGGAGGAAGTCCTTCAGGTTCGAAATCTTCTTGTCGTATATCAGCACGTAGGGCTTCTCCATCACGCACTCCATCTTCTCCGTATCGGTGACGAAGTAGGCCGACAGGTAACCACGGTCGAACTGCATACCCTCTACTACGCCGATGGTGGTGTCGGTGCCTTTAGCCTCTTCGATGGTGATGACGCCGTCTTTGGAAACCTTGCGCATGGCATCCGCGATGAGCTTGCCAATCATGGGGTCGTTGTTGGCCGATACCGTAGCCACTTGCTCTATCTTATCGTAGTTGTCGCCTACCTTGTCGGCTTGGCTCTTGATAGACTCCACCACTTTGGCTACCGCCTTGTCGATGCCGCGCTTGATGTCCATCGGGCTAGCACCGGCCGTTACGTTCTTCAAACCTTCGGTGACGATGGCTTGTGCCAATACGGTAGCGGTGGTCGTACCGTCGCCGGCGTCGTTGCCGGTCTTGGAGGCCACTTCCTTCACCAGCTGTGCGCCAGTGTTCTGGTAGGCGTCGGCCAGCTCAATCTCTTTGGCTACCGTCACGCCGTCCTTCGTAATCTGCGGAGCGCCAAACTTCTTTTCGATGATGACATTGCGTCCTTTCGGGCCAAGCGTTACTTTTACCGCGTTAGCCAAAGCGTCCACGCCTTTCTTCAGTTGGTCGCGGGCATCGATGTTGAATAATATTTCTTTTGCCATAATGCTGTTTTGATTTTAAGAGTTGATTGATTGAATGAATTAAGCCAGTACCGCTACTACATCGCTTTGGCGCATGATGAGGTACTTCACGCCGTCTACCTCAAGTTCCGTACCGGCATACTTGCCATACAATACCGTGTCGCCGACTTTCAATACCATCTCTTCGTCTTTGGTCCCGTGGCCGATGGCTTTTACTTCACCTTTCAACGGTTTCTCTTTCGCAGTATCGGGAATGATGATACCACCCACTGTTTTCTCTTCCGCGGGAGCAGGAAGAATAAGCACTCTGTCTGCTAATGGTTTAATATTCATAATTACACAAGTTTATATTGTTATACATATACAATTAAAACGTAATAAACGCGGCTTGCCTCCGCTCTTGCGAGCAATCCGGAAAGGCTCGTGCCAAAAGCGTGCCAAAGTGGGGGAGGAGGTGCGTTTGTCAGTGTCCGACTGCCAAAATGACCGTTCGCGGCTGTCAGCCGCCCCGCCTCTTTCATCTTTTTCTACCTCTTTTCCTCTCTTTGATAGCATATATGAAATTAAATGTGTACGTTTGTGTGATAATTAGTAAAGATGAAAACAAACATCCCTTTTATCTTCCGCTTTTTGGAAGACCTTTCGGCGCATAACGACCGCGAATGGTTCAATGCCCATCGTCCTCAATATGAGGCGGCGCGCACGGAGTTTGACAACTTCCTCTCGACCGTCATCGCCCGTATCTCCCTCTTCGACGAGGAGATTCGGCACGTCCAGCCCAAAGACTGCACGTACCGCATCTATCGCGACACCCGTTTCTCGGCCGATAAGACCCCTTACAAGAATCACTTTGGTGGCTATATCAACGCCCGTGGCAAGAAGTCCTTCCACTGCGGATACTACGTGCATCTGCAACCCGGTGGCAGTATGCTGGCCGGTGGGAGCCTCTGCCTGCCCTCGGATATGCTACGGGCCATCCGCCAGTCCATCGTCGACAACATTGACGAGTATCGCGGCATCGTCGAGGACCCAGCTTTCAGGCATTACTTCCCGGTGGTGGGCGAGGATTTCCTGAAGACCGCGCCCAAGGGATTCCCCAAAGATTTCCCTTACGTCGACTACTTGAAGCCCAAGGAGTTCATCTGCTCCTATGGCGTGCCCGACAACTTCTTCGTGCAGCCCGACGTGCTTGAGCGCATCGAGACGGCGTTCCGGCAGTTCAAGCGCTTTGCCGACTTTCTCAACTATACGATTGATGATTTTGAATGAACTCGAATATATAACCCTCTAAAAAGGTAAAAAGACATGGTAGTAGATACATTAGACAATCTCGAAAAGTATGCCTCGCTGAACCCCTTGTTCGCGCAGGCGATAGCTTATGTCAAGTCGCACGACCTCCACTCCTTGCCCATAGGCAAGACGGTACTGGAAGAAGGACGACTGTGGGTGACCGTGAGCCTGACCAAAGCCAAAACCAAAGGCGAAGCACGGTTGGAGACGCACCGCGACTTTATCGACATCCAGATACCGCTCTCTATCACCGAAGTGATGGGATACACGCCCGCTGCCGACTGTCCGCCGGCCGATGCCCCCTACAACGCCGAAAAGGACATTACCTATTTCACCGGCCCTTCGGAGACATACCTCACCATCAAGCCGGGCATGTTCGCCATCTTCTTCCCCCAAGACGGGCACGCCCCTTGCATCGCCACCGAAGAAATAAAGAAAATAGTCATAAAGGTTAAAGCATAACCCCACACCCATTCAACCCTGATATATGGCAAAAACACTCAATCTGATAAAGAACGACCCCTGGCTCGAGCCTTATGCCGACGCCATCAACGGCCGGCATAGTCACGCAATGGACAAAGAGGCCGAACTAACGGGCGGTGGAAAACAAACACTGGCCGACTTCGCCTCGGGACATTTATACTTCGGCCTGCACCGAACGGCCACCGGATGGACCTTCCGCGAGTGGGCGCCCAACGCCACCTATATATATATGGTAGGTACCTTCAATGGTTGGGAAGAGCGTCCCGGCTATCAGCTCACCCGTTTGGATAATGGTGTGTGGGAGTTGAACCTTCCCGCCGACGCCATTCACCACGAAGACCTCTACAAACTCAACGTTTACTGGAACGGCGGACAAGGCGAACGCATCCCTGCCTGGGCCACCCGTGTGGTGCAGGACGAGCGAACCCACATCTTCAGCGCGCAGGTATGGTGCCCCCAGCAATCCTACACCTTCCGCACGAAGGATTTCGTGCCCGACACGCACCCGTTGCTTATCTACGAGTGCCACATCGGCATGGCGCAGCAAGAAGAGAAGGTAGGCACCTATACCGAGTTTCGCGAGAAGATACTCCCACGCATCGCCCGCGAGGGGTACAACTGCTTGCAAATCATGGCCATCCAGGAGCATCCTTACTACGGCAGCTTCGGCTACCACGTGTCGAGCTTCTTTGCCGCCTCCTCCCGCTTCGGTACGCCCGACGAGCTGAAGCAGCTTATCGACGAGGCGCACGCCATGGGCATCGCCGTCATCATGGACATCGTGCACTCGCACGCCGTGAAGAACGAAGTGGAGGGGCTGGGTAACTTCGCCGGCGACCCCAACCAATACTTCTACCCCGGCGCACGCCGCGAACATCCTGCTTGGGACTCGCTCTGTTTCGACTATGGCAAGAACGAGGTAGTGCACTTCCTGCTGTCCAACTGCAAGTATTGGCTCGAGGAGTACCGTTTCGACGGCTTCCGCTTCGACGGTGTCACCTCTATGCTCTACTACAGCCACGGACTGGGCGAGGCGTTCACCAACTACGCCGACTACTTCAACGGCCACCAGGATGACAACGCCATCTGTTACCTCACGTTGGCCAACCGCGTGATACACCAGGTGAACCCTGCCGCCATCACCATTGCCGAAGAGGTGTCGGGTATGCCGGGGTTGGCCGCTCGTGTCGATGACGGAGGCTACGGCTTCGACTACCGTATGGCCATGAACATCCCTGACTATTGGATCAAGCTCATCAAGGAGAAGATAGACGAAGACTGGAAACCATCGAGCCTTTTCTGGGAGGTGACCAACCGTCGGAGCGACGAGAAGACCATCTCCTACACCGAGAGCCACGACCAGGCGTTGGTGGGTGACAAGACCATTATCTTCCGCCTCATAGACGCCGATATGTATTGGCACATGCAGAAGGGTGACGAGAACTATGTAGTGCACCGGGGCATCGCCCTCCACAAGATGATACGCCTCCTCACCGCCACCACCATCAACGGTGGTTACCTCAACTATATGGGCAATGAGTTTGGTCACCCCGAGTGGATTGACTTTCCTCGCGAAGGCAACGGATGGTCGTACAAGTACGCCCGTCGCCAGTGGGACTTAGTGGACAACAAGAACCTATGCTACCACTACTTGGGCGATTTCGACGCGGCCATGCTGCAAGTCATCAAAGGCGAGCGCGACTTCCAAGCCACTCCGGTACAAGAGGTTTGGCACAACGACGGCGACCAGATATTGGCCTACATGCGCCACGATCTTGTCTTCGTGTTCAACTTCAACCCCAAGCACTCCTTCGTGGATTATGGTTTCTTGGTACCTACCGGAGCCTACGAGGTGTTGCTCAACACTGACGCCCCTGCCTACGGTGGCAACGGCTTGGCCGACGATGCGCTGGTGCACTTTACCAACGCCGACCCTTTGTATGCAAAGGACGGCAAGGGTTGGTTGAAGCTCTACATTCCGGCACGTACCGCCGTGGTGCTGCGGAAGAAGGGCTGAAGTTTATGAGATAAAAGAATAGCGAGGCTGTATCATAAGTGTTTTGCTTTGCGGGCGTTGGCTGGCAGGGCAAGAGTCTTATGATGCAGCCTCGGCCTGTTCTATGAACTATGTTCTTGCTGCTGCTATAATGTTATGTGAAAAGAAAACATAAAAAAGCACACAAAGGCTATCATGTTTGCTAAGAAAACCCGTCCTTTGCCTTAATAACTAATCCTTTAAAACCGGATTCTATGAGAAATGAAATGCCATTATTCTTTCCACGTTTATCTGCCTTTTTCCAAAAGCTGTCCAGCTGGCTCTTGAATCTTCTTTTTGGCGCCTGCTGTCTGGCATTGCTATATTTCTTGCTTCAGCTATTCTGCTTCACCTCCTTCAAGATACCCTCCTATTCCATGATGCCTACGTTGATAGATGGCGACCGCATCTTAGTGAATAAGCTGACCATGGGTGCCCGTCTCTTTAATGTCTTTGCTGCGTTGCGGGGCGAACAGGTAGCTATCCATCGGATGCCGGGCTGCGGTAGCTTGAAGCGGGGCGATGTTGTTGTCTTCAACTTTCCTTACGGCTCCATCTCTTGGGATAGCATACGGATGGATGTGATGCAATACTACGTGAAGCGTTGCATCGCTCTTCCCGGCGATACGGTAGAGATTCGAGGTGGCTACTACCATGTACGTGGATATAGCGGGCCGCTGGGCAACAAGGCGGCACAGGCATTTATCGCAGGTCTGCACCGTCAGCCGAATCTTCCTTCCGGTGTCATTCCTATCACCTTTCCCAACGATGGGCGTGGATGGAACATCTGGACGTTTGGGCCGTTGCCGGTGCCCCGGGCTGGACAAGTCGTTCAGATAGATTCGCTCACTTATCCGCTCTATCGCCAGCTGATTGGTTGGGAACAGAAACGTCGGTTGCGTTGGATAGCCGGACGGGCGTTGCTGGGCGACAGCCTGATTACTCGCTATCGCTTCACGAAGAACTACTATTTCGTGTCGGGCGACAACACGGCCTATTCGCAAGATTCCCGCTACTGGGGCATGTTGCCCGAAGAGTATATCGTGGGGAAGGTAACCTGCGTCTGGTATTCCGAAGAACGGGATACCCATCAAGTCCGATGGGACAGGCTGATGAAGAAAGTAAGATGAAAAAGAAAGGTATCATAAGATGAAAAAACAAATAGCCAACGTGTTCCTCTTCGTGGGCATATTCACGCTTTTGAGCAGTGTACTTTGTGTCGATGTCGCCGGTATCCCGGCTGGCGAGGTGGCATATCAGCAACTCTGGATAGGTCGGTTGTCGGTCGTCTTTGTTGTTTGTGCGGCAGCCGCGCTCTTGCTGACGGGCAAGGGACGGCGGCTCTGTTTCTCCGGTTGCGTCAGTTGGTCGCTCATCGTGTTGGGCGGCATCGAAGCCGTGTGGGGGCTGATGCAGGTCTACGGCCTGCTCGTTTCCCAACATTCACTCTTTGCGCTTACGGGTAGCGTTTACAATCCCGGGCCGTATGCGGGCTATTTGGCGTTGGTGTTTCCGCTTTGCCTTCACCAATGGCTCCGTTTACGTCGTTTGCCACAACGTGCATGGTATCACTCCGTAGGCCTGTACCTTTCGTTGTTGGTCCTTCTGCTCATTATAGGGGTTCTTCCCGCCGGCATGAGCCGTACGGCTTGGATGGCGGTCGTCGTTTCGGGTTTATGGGTCTATGGCGTGCATGCTTCGTGGGGTGCGAGGTTGAATCGCTTATGGCGCGAACGTAGGCGGCAGTTGCTCTTTTGCGGCATCCTTTCTTTCGCCTGCTTGCTGTTGGTAGGCGTGGCGCTTTTCCAGTTCAAGGCAGGCAGCGCCAACGGACGGCTTTTTATGTGGAAAATATCTTCTCAATCCATTGCTGAAAGGCCTTTCACGGGCTATGGTGAGGGACACTTTGTGGTGGCTTACGGTGATGCGCAGGAACGTTACTTCGCCGCCGGTCATTATACACCAACGGAGGAGCGGGTGGCGGGTAGCCCGGAGTATGCGTTCAACGAGTACCTGCAATTGGCTGTGGAGTGGGGGGTGCCTGCACTCCTGTTGTCGTTGTGTATCATTGGTGTGTTTCTATTTATCGGTATCCGGAGCGGTCGGACAGATGTGGCGGGTGGACTTATCGCTTTCCTTGTCTTTGCTTTTGCTTCCTACCCTTTACGGGTGCCGGGGTTGGCTTTGGCATTCTGCTTCCTTGTGTTGGCTTGTGGCCTTAGTTCTTCCCGCACGATGTTGGGGCTGGTCATCATTTTTGTCTGCGTGCTTGGGCTTTGTTGCTGGCATCGGAGCGACCATGAGGCTTGTCGGTCGTGGGCGGATGTGGAGCGGTTGTACGCCGTTGGTGCATACCAGCCTGCGGCTGAGGAGTATGCCAAACTCTATCCGCAACTCAAGGACCGTGGTCTCTTCCTGTTTGAATACGGTCGCTGTCTGAACAAATTAGGCGATTACAACCGTTCCACGGAAATATTGCAAGAAGCCGAGGCGTATAGTTGTGACCCAATGATTCTCAATGTCATCGGGCAAAATTACCAAGCTTTAGGACGATATCCCCAAGCTGAGGCGTGCCTTATTCGTTCCACCCATCGACTTCCCGGACGCATTTATCCTTACTATCTGCTGGCGAAGCTCTATGCCAACCCGACGTACTACCACCCCGAGAAACTGAAGCAGATGGTGCGGCTGGTGTTGGCGAAAGAGCCCAAGGTACAATCCACGGCGATACGTGAGATGCGCGAGGAGGTAAAGAGGTTAGAGCGATTGTAATAGAGTATACGTTGTAGGGGGCTATAGGGTTTCTATTTCGTCACGAGACAATCCTGTGATGTCCATAATGGCTTCAATGGACAGCCCCTGAGCCTTCATCCGAGCGACGTAGCTGTTAGCTCTTTGTTCCGCCTCTTCTGCCTTTCGCTTAGCTTCTTCCGCCTTTCGCTTAGCCTCTTCTGCCTTCTGCTTTTCCATATCTATCTCTATCCTGTAGCCTTCTACTACATCGTTTTGTATCATGATGG
>JAISIX010000066.1 GCA_031261805.1 Mediterranea sp. (in: CFB group bacteria) | reverse complement strand
TTGGTGGTCATCGACGGGATGATCACCAGCGACGGGCTGAACAACCTCAACCCCAACGACGTGGAGAACATCACCATCCTGAAAGATGCCGCCTCGGCCGCCATCTACGGCTCACGCGGCGCCAACGGCGTGGTTATCATCACCACCAAGAAGGGCAACTTCGAACAACCTATGAAGGTGGACATCTCGGCCTACGCCGGCATCGACGACCTACGCTTCAAGATACCGACCCTCACGGCCAAGGAGTACGCCACGCAGGTGAACGACTACTACGGCGCGGCCAACCTGCCCATCCCTTACACCGACCAGGAGATAGCCTCCTACGGGAAGGGGACCAACTGGATAGACGAGATTACGCAGACCGGCTTCAAGCAGAGTTACTCGCTCAACGTCACCGGCGGCACGCCAAAGAACGCCTACGCCGCCTCGGCCAACTTCTACGTGGGCGAGGGACTGATCAAGAACACCACCTTCAAGCGGGGCAACCTCAAGCTAAGCGATGACTTTCGCATACTGCCCACCGTCAAGGTAGGTGTCAACATGAGCGTCAACTACGGCGTGTCCAACAACACCGACTGGGGACAAGCCATCGCCCGCGCCCTCATCTATCCGCCCACCGTACCGGCCTACAACGAAGACGGCACCTACGGCATCTCCACCCACAACGGCGAGCCGGTGACCATGCTCCAGCCACTCATCGCCGTCAACCTATGGACCTTCGACCAGACGTGGAAGAAGTTTATCGGCATCGCCTACGCCGAGTGGGAAATCACCAAGGGCCTCAAGCTGAAAAGCTCCGTCAACGCCGAGTACTTCACCTGGGCACAAGACGAGTTCATCCCCTCCTACAGCTACGGGCCGAGCGGCATGATCAGCGACCACCCCATCGCCGAACTCTACGCCACCAACGACACCAACCTCAACTACGAGTGGGACAACATCCTCACCTACAACCACCGCTTCAACTACGTCCACAACCTCACCGCCATGGCCGGCTACACCTTCCAGGAACAGAACTACAACCACCTGACCGGCTCGCGCAACGGGTTCCTGAACAACGACAAGAACATGCAGGTGCTTGACGCCGGACAGAGCAACATCAACAACGGCGGCAACAAGTCCTCCTGGGCCATCCAGTCCTACCTGGCCCGCGCCCAGTACGACTACATGAGCAAGTACTTGCTCAGCGCCAGCCTCCGTGTGGACCAGACCTCCCGCATCTCGAAGAACAACCGAACCGGCATCTTTCCCGGAGCATCGGCCGGGTGGGTCATCTCCGAGGAGAACTTCATGAAGAAGCAGAAAGTGCTGAGCTACCTCAAGCTGAGAGCCAGCTGGGGCATACTGGGCAACCAGGACATCGGTACCTATCCCTACCAGACCACCCTCAACTCCTCCAGCCTCTACTATCCGTTCGGCGCAGGCAACGAGGGCACCACCTACACCGGCGTGGGACCCACGTCGATGGGCAACGAGAACCTGAAGTGGGAGAAGACGTCGACCTACGGGGTGGGCGTGGAAGCCTACTTCCTCGACAACAGCCTCACCTTCATGGCCGACTTCTACCGGCGCAACACCTCCGACATCCTGGTGCAGGTGCCCCTGCTCTCCACGGCCGGCATGGACAACTCACCCTACCAGAACGCGGGCGCCGTGAGCAACACCGGCATCGAGCTGACGCTGGGGTACAACAACGCCGCCAAGAAGCAGCAGCCCTTCAAGTACGATGTCACGGTCAACTGGACCTACAACAATAACAAGGTGACCAAGATTCCCTCGCCCATCGTCAACAACTTCGACCGGGTAGAGGTGGGACACTCCATCAACGAGTGGTACGGCTACGTGCAGGAAGGCATCTTCCAGAACGAGCAGGAGATAGCCAACTCGCCCACGCAACCCAATGCCGCCCCGGGCGACATCAAGTTCAAGGACCTCAACCACGATGGCGTCATCGACACCAACGACCGCACCTTCCTCGGCAAGTCGGTAGCCCCGCACAACTTCGGCGGCAACATCACCCTGGGCTACAAGAACTTCGACCTCGTAGCCAGCTTCTATGGGCAGCTGGGAGCCTACCGCAGCATCGACCAGGCAGGCTTCGCCATCACCCGCGGCGGCGAGCAGACCTCGGCCTGGATGTTCCGCCAACGCTGGACAGCCGAGGGCACCAGCAACTACGTGCCCCGCGTAGTGGCCGGCGACCCCAACGACAACTACCGCCGCTCCAGCTTCTGGCTCCGCTCCAGCGACTTCCTGCGGCTACAGAACGTACAGGTAGGCTACAACTTCGCCAAGCTGCTGCGAGGCAAGGCTGCCGACCGGCTGAAACGCCTCCGCTTCTACGTAGCGGCGCAGAACCTCTTCTGCATCAACTCCTTCCCCGGATGGGACCCCGAGCAGGACATAAGCGGATACCCCATCCCCCGCTCCATCTACTGTGGCGTAAACGTTGGATTCTAACAAACCGTTTTAAATGAGTGAATTTATGAAACAGATTATAGCAGTTACTTTATACCTCGGGCTGGCGTGGGCGCTCACCTCGTGCACAAGCCGCCTCGACAAGATGCCTTACGGAGTAGTCTCCACCGACAACTTCTACAAGAGCGCCGATGATGCGCAGATGGCCGTCACGGCTGCCTACAAGTCCTTCGAGCTGCTCGACGGGCAGAACACCTGGAACACGCAGGCCGGTTATATCCCCATGGGCGACATCACCTCCGCCGACGCGCAGGCCCATCCCGACCTCGTGGTCTACTACCAGATTCAACAGTCAATATGCCCCACCAGCTCCGACCAGTTCCTGATGCTCTACCAGCGCTGCTACAAGGCGCTGGCACTGACAAATATCGCGCTCGAACGTATCCCCGACATCGACATGGATGCCGACCTGAAGAGCCAGTACATGGGCGAGCTGTACTTCATCCGCGGCTTCTTCCTCTTCCGTCTGGGCTACATGTTCGGCACCGCCCCGCTGGTCACCAAGTCGCTCTCCATCGACGAGCTTGACCTGCCCAACTCCGTCCGCGAGGCATCGTGGGATACCAGCAAGAGCTACAACAACTACACCATCACGCACAGCGAACTCTTCGACCAGGCCGAGGCCGACTTCCTCGCCGCCCTCAATGAGAAGCTGCCCGACAAGTGCACCGGCGACCAGATGGGCCGGGCTGACAAGGGGGCCGTCAAGGCATACCTCACCCAGGTGTACCTCTACGAACACCGCTGGCAGGATGCCAAGAAGCAGCTGGAGGACATCATGAGCTACGGCTACGCCCTGTTGCCCGACTACAACGACCTGTTCGACGGCACGCACGACAACAGCACCGAGGCGGTGTTTGAAGTGCAGTACACCGCGCTCAACCAGAAGGGTACCGACAACTTCGCCACCGTGCTCAACGCGCCCAACGCCGACGGTTTCGTGGCCGGAGGAGGATGGGGATGGACACGTCCCACGCCCGACCTCGAACAGGAGTACGAGGAGGGCGACCCGCGACTACAGGCCACCATCTTCCGCAAGGGCATCGACGATTTCTTCGGACAGATGTTTGCCGACCGTGTGAACGGCACCGGACTGGGCACCCGCAAGTGGTGCATCGCCAATCCGCCTAACAACAAAGGTGTGACCATCGACCAGGTGAGCTGGTACAACTCCTGCAACTTCACCCTCATCCGTTACTCCGAAGTGCTGCTGTGGTACGCCGAGGTGATGAACGAGCTGGGCGACCAGGCCACCGCCGCCCGCTATGTGAACATGGTAAGGGCACGCACCGCTACGACGACCGACCCCAACACCATCAATCACGAGCCGGTCGTCCATGAGCTTGACCCCATTTCGACGACGCTCACCTACGACCAGATGTTCCTGGCCATCATGCACGAGCGTCGTGTGGAGTTCGCCATGGAGGGTAAGTTCGGCTGGGACCTCCGCCGCTGGGGCATCGCCTACGACTACCTCCACGACCCCAACCGCTGGCAGAACCAGGTGACTCCCGGCTACTTCACCTACAAGAAGGACAAGGACGAGATATTCCCCATACCACAAATCGAGATTGACCGTTCGAAAGGTATCCTCAAGCAAAACTCAGGGTATTGATGAGCTATAAAGGCAAACCATGAGGATTCGATTCTGTTTTTCAGTACGCTGTTGCGCTCGCGGTACCAGCCGCGACGCAACAGCTTACATCCGGCCACAAGACACCAGTCGAGCCACCTTTCCTCACCCAAGGCTTCAGCGTCAGCGCATCAGCCAATGCCGCTTCAGCCAGTCGCGCACGGGGAGGTCGTACAGCTTGAGGCTGGCATAAGCAATGCCGATGGCGAAGATAAACAGGGAAACACTGAGGCAGACCACCGTGGAGAGCGGTGCATCGGGGTGCTGCTTGGCCCATGCGATGTGCATATAGATGAGTGGATAGTGAGTGATGTACAAGGGGTAGGAGATTTCGCCAAGGAACGTGCAGACGGCTATCGAGCGTTTGCCCTTCAGCGTACTACCCGCTCCCATAAGTACTACCAGGGGAAACATCAGGAGGATGCAAAAGGCCTCGTAAGCACCGTTCATCCACATCGCCTCGCCACCACCGAGGCGGGGCATGGCCAGCATCACCACTATCAGCAGCGAACACCACCAGAAACCGCCACGCCGCATCCGTATCAGCTTGCCCATCCGCGAGAGCAGCAGGCCCATAAAGAAAGGATAGAGGAGACGGGTGAAACCTACATAAATCTGGTCGGGCGTAAGGCTCCAGCCACCTATCACCGTATAGGCGGTGTCGGTTCGCTGCGCGGAGAAGAGCCGGAACAGGTCGAGGTTCATCGTGAGGTCGATGGTGAGGCAGGCAGCAGCTATCACGAAGAGCGCCAGCAGCCATTTGGAGAAGTGGCGGATGAAGAGGGCATAGAGCAGGTTGGCAATGTACTCGTAGAGCAACGACCAAGTAGGGCCGTCCAGGGAGTTGGTCTCCGCCCAACCACGGATATCCCACGACACAGGGGCAGGAAGCATGGTGCATCCCAACAGCAGCAGGAGCAGCATCATCCACCAAGGCGTCTGGCTCACCAGCGGAAAGGCGTCGCAGGCTCCCAAGTAAAAGAGCAACGCCCCAATGAGCGTACCCATAATGACCATAGGATGCAAGCGTACCAGCCGTCGCTTGAAGAAGTCGCCCAGGCTCATGCGCCCCCAACGGTCGTCGTAAGCATAACCTATCACGAAGCCCGAGAGGACGAAGAAGAAGTCGACGGCCAAATAGCCATGGTTGATGATTTGATAACGAGGACCCGCCGAATAGGTCTCGAACAAGTGAAAGGCGACGACCATCAAAGAGGCCACGCCACGCAGTCCGTCCAGGACTTCGTACCTCGGCTTGGAAGCCAAGTAAGTGTGATGTTGCATAAACAAGGAGTAGATTTGCCCGCAAAGATATAACTTTCATCGGCCTCTCCGATGCGATAGTCCGATTTATTGCCTATCTTTGTATCATTATGAACGATAAAGGCAAACCAGATGGAAGAATTGAACGAATATCACCGCCAGATGATAGCGGAGAACTTGGCTGCTATAGCCTATTGGAAGAAGCATCCCTTGTCGCGCAAAGAGTGCTTGAATCAATTCAAGCGCTTGCGGGAACAACGGCTGTTAAGGGAGTCCAAATCGCAAACCTCGAACGATTTGCCAAAGAAAAAGGCTGTTGGATAGAGGATATTAGTAAGATAGGAACATTCACGGATAGAGGATCTGAGAATGAAGTCTATCTGTCTCTTGTCGACGATACGGCCGTCTACAAGCTGAACGACTTCCGTTATTCAGACGACAATCTGGCCTCTTTCTTTGAACGGATAGAGGCGCATAATTTCTACTTCCCCGACTGTTTCTACGAATTAATGGGCTTTGCACGGAATAAATCGGGAAAGACTTGTGCCGTACTGAAGCAGACATTTATCAATGCCATGCGAGAAGCTACGCAAGACGAAATAGAAACGACCCTCTCCCTTTTAGGCTTTAAGCCGGAATTGAACGGAGAATACTTTTCCAATGGGAAACACGACATATTCGATGCAGTACCCAATAATGTGCTGATAGGCGAGAATGGGCGTACTTTCTTCATCGACACCATCATCTACAAAAGCCAATCCAACGGCTTGGAATCCTACCGAAGCCTCTCCCCCCGGTACAACAATAGCGAAAACAGAGCCTCGAACAGTTAAAAACTGCTGGAGGCTTTCTTTTTATTGGAGCAAAGCATTACTTTTGCTACCAAGAACAATAAAAACAAATCCATATATGATGGCACGAGCTTATTCGTTGGCATTCGCATTGCTATTCCTGCTCACCCTGGGTGGTTGCCAGAGCCTGGAACAGATTTCTATTGACTACTTGAAGCCCGCCGAGCTGAGCTTCCCGCCCCGCCTGCGCAAAGTAGCCATCGTGAACAACATGAGTGACGAGCCGGACAACAAGCTCATCGTAGACAAGGGCCAAGTCAAGGAAGACGAGATGGGAGTCGCAATGGCCTACGCCAACGGCGACCCAAAAATTGCCACCGAATCGCTGGCCGACCACCTTGCCCAGCAGAACTACTTCGACGAGGTGATGATTTGCGACTCCGCCCTGCGAGCCAACGACCGCTTCCCCCGCGAGACCACCCTCAGCCCCGACGAGGTAAACCACCTCACCAAAGAGTTGGGAGTTGACTTCCTCATCTCGATAGAAAACCTGCAAGTCAAAGCCCGCAAGAGCGTCGAATACCTCATGGGGTACGACATGTACCGAGGCGTGATAGACGCCAAAGTCTACCCCACCCTACGCATTTACCTACCCAACCGCACCCGCCCCATGAACACCTTGCAGCTGCAAGACAGCGTCTACTGGGACAACTACGGCAGCTCGCCCGACCAAGCATACGCCCGCCTCATCCCCGACAAGGAGATGTTGCAGCAGGCCTCCGACTTTGCCGGCACCATCCCCGTGAACTACTTGGTGCCAATGTGGCAAAAGACATCACGCATACTTTACAACGGAGGCTCCGTACCTATGCGCGACGCCGCCGTCTATGCCCGCGAAGACAATTGGGACAAAGCCTACCCACTCTGGAAAGAGGTGTACGATGAAAGCAAAAGCGCCAAGAAGAAGATGCGCGCGGCCTACAACATCGCCGTCTACTACGAGATGAAGGACAGCCTCACCACCGCCGAGGAATGGGCTGCCAAAGCCCAACAGCTGGCCCTGAAGGTAGAAGGAAAGCACATCGACAAGGCAACTGCGACCCGCATCGACGACGTGCCCAACTACCTCCTCATCAGCCAATACGTAGCCGACTTGAAGGAGCGAAACGCCCAACTGCCCAAGGTAAAACTGCAAATGAGCCGCTTCAATAATGATTTTTAGGCAAACTTATGCACCCATTACTATTTTTTCCATACCTTTGAAGTCGTAAAAGAAGGATAAACTCATGAAAGTAAGCCAACAATCCCAGTCCATCATCGAATCGGCTATCCGAACCGCGATAGCCAAGTATCTCTGTGCCTGCGAACAAACAATCGTGACCGACATTCACTTACAGCCCGACCAGCCGTCGGGCCAACTCACCATCTACGACGATGACGACCAAGAGCTGGCCAACGTCCTGGTTGAAGAGTGGACCCGCTACGAGGACGACGACTTTCTGGAGGGCATCCAGCCCACCCTGCGCAGCATCCTGCGCCGCATGAAAGAGGCGGGCAACTTCGACAAGATAACCATTCTCAAGCCCTACTCCTTCACGTTGGTCGACGAAGACAAAGAGACCGTTGCCGAATTACTGCTCATCGACGACGACACCCTGCTGGTGAACAAAGAGCTACTCCAAGGCTTGGACAAAGAGTTGGACGAGTTCCTGAAAGAGTTACTGGAGAAGTAAAGCACTCTCCCCCCCGCACACCACCGCTCCAGACCCCGAATTGCGTCACTACGGCTCCTTATCCACCAAAGAGATAAATTGGAGGTTAGCGGAGTGATGAGTGATTAGCCGTACACGATTCTGACACGGCGGTGGTAACTGAAATGAGGCTGTATCAGAATCGTGTACCGCTCATCACTCACGTAAACTTCAATTTACCGGTGAACCCGATTGCACACAACCGTCCCGGGTACGATATACAAAGAAGCTCTATTTCCTCCTCTCTCTCCCTACGTATCTCGAAGCGTCTCGGCATCTTTAAGGCGTTCCCCCTAAGTAAACTGTTTGTTCCATTCGGTGGGAATTCTTTCCCACCGTGCTGGGAAGAAAGTCCCACCGCCTTGGGAAGAAAGTCCCACCGCCTTGGGAAGAAAGTCCCAACGCCTTGGGAAGAAAGTCCCAACGCCTTGGGAAAAAAGTCCCAACGCCTTGGGAAGAAAGTCCCATCGCCTTGGGAAAAAAGTTCCACCGCCTTGGGAAGAAAGTTCCACCGTATTGGGAAAAAAGTCCCACCGAATGGAACAAAAGGTTTGCTTAGAGACACAGAGTGAAAGTAGCTCCTAATATCATGCTAATATCATGGCCAATATCATTGCGCTGTAGTTAAAGATAGCGTTGCAAATTGTGACCTAAGAGAGATGTTCCTCGCAATCGGAAGGCCTGTAAGGCCCAAGGTGGCTGAAAGCCTTTGCCTGAAAGGCTCCTAGCCCAGCCCATCGCAAAGCGAGGAACGAGCGACGCGTTGGGTTTTGGTAGGGGTGTGTG
>JAISIX010000229.1 GCA_031261805.1 Mediterranea sp. (in: CFB group bacteria) | reverse complement strand
ATCACTCACCGCTAATCACTTCCGTAAACTCCAATTTATAAGTGAGCAACACATTCTACAAAGCCTCCTCGAACCTCCCATCAGTGTACGGGAGAGTTGCTATCAATACACGGGAGGATTACCCCCAGTCTATCGTACATTGCCCCCCAAAGTACACGTGGATTGGGGGCGACCTCGCTCACTTCATCAAAAAGGACCAAAAGATGGAGCAGACATTCTGGCAATCGATATGATTTGTTTGGATGAAGCAGCTTAGTGCGTAATTAGTTAAAATGAGGCTATAATAGGCTGTTTGGAAGAATCCAGCATATCTTTTGGAAGATTTCTGCACGCTTTCTCCGCAAACATCCCGACCTTAGCGGCGCCGTTCCGAAAGGAGTGGCGATGTATTGAGAACTTAGTTATCCATCTTGATTAACTTTTAAAACATATATTAATATTATGAGAAAGCCTCTTATCATTCTGCTGGCTTGGTTGGCACTGATGCCCGCCCTGTCGCTGGCACAACAACCCAAGCAGGAGAAATCTGAGAAGCAAGAAATACCTTTGAAGTATGGCGCCGACCGCCTGGGCAAACGCCAGGACCCCGCCATGGTGAAGTTCCGCGACAATCGTTTGGGAGCCTTTATCCACTGGGGGCTGTATGCCATTCCCGGCGGAGAATGGGACGGTAAAGTCTACCCCGGCGCTGCCGAATGGTTGAAGAGCTGGGCCAAAGTACCCTCCGACGAATGGATGAAGCTCATGAGCCAATGGAATCCCACCAAGTTCGACGCCACCGCCTGGGCCAAGATGTTCAAGGACATGGGTGCCCGATACGTAAAGATCACCACCAAGCACCACGAGGGTTTCTGCCTCTGGCCCAGCAAATACTCCAAGTACACCGTTGCCCAGACACCTTATAAGAAGGACCTGCTGGGAGAGATGGTGAAAGCCTTCAATAAAGAAGGGATCGACGTGGACTTCTACTTCTCCGTAATGGACTGGAGCCACCCCGACTACCGCTACGACATCAAGACACCCGAAGACAGCATCGCCTTCAGCCGCTTCCTCGAGTTCACCGACAACCAGTTGAAAGAGCTGGCCACACGCTACCCCACCGTAAAGGACTTCTGGTTCGACGGGACATGGGACGCCTCCATCAAGGAAAACGGCTGGTGGACGGCACACGTAGAGAAGATGCTCAAGGAGTTGGTGCCCGGCGTCACCATCAACAGCCGCCTGCGTGCCGACGACTACGGCAAGCGCCACTTCGACAGCAACGGCCACCTGATGGGCGACTATGAATCGGGTTACGAACGTCGGCTACCCGACCCGGTACAAGACCTCAAAGTGACCCAATGGGACTGGGAAGCCTGCATGACACTGCCCGAGAACCAATGGGGATACCACAAAGACTGGTCGTTGAGCTACGTGAAGACGCCGATTGAAGTCATCGACCGCATCGTACATGCCGTCTCCATGGGAGGCAACATGGTGGTCAACTTCGGTCCGCAAGCCGACGGCGACTTCCGTCCCGAAGAGAAGGCGATGGCCAAAGCCATCGGGCAGTGGATGCACCGCTACGGTCAAGCCGTCTATGCCTGCGACTACGCCGGTTTGGCAAAACAGGACTGGGGCTACTACACCCGTGGCAAGCAAGGCGAAGTGTACATGGTGGTATTCAACCAGCCCTACAGCCGCCACCTCATCGTGAAAACGCCCAAGGGAGTGACTGTCCAAAAGGCCACGTTGCTCACCACCGGCGAAGAGCTGGAGGTGGTAGAAACCACCCGCAACGAATACAACGTGTCCGTGCCCGCCCAAGACCCGGGCGAACCCTACGTCATCCAGTTGCAACTGCACTCGAAAGAGGGGAATAAGGATACTTATAGAGACGCTTTAACTTAACACAATATGAGGATTCGGACTTTTATAGTAGCAGGAACGCTCCTCTGCGCCGGCTTGTCCGGCACTAAAGCTACCGCACGCGAAGTCTCATCCTTCAACGAAGGATGGGTCTTCAAGCGCGGGCCTTTCGCCACCGAAGCCATGCAGGCAGCCCGTCAGTGGGAAAGCCGATGGGACTCCGTCAGCATCCCCCACACGTGGAACGCCCGTGACATGCAGGAGAAGGTGAACGACTTCTACGAAGGGGTGGGCTACTATCGCAAACGTTGCTTTTTCGGCAAGGAGCTGGAAGGGAAGCGCGTCTTCCTCCGCTTCGAAGGAGTGGGAGCTTGTGCGGAGGTCTACCTCAACGGCCAGTTGGTAGGTAGTCACAAAGGCGGATATAGCGCCTTCGTCTGCGAGCTAACCAAAGCCCTGAAGACCGGACAGGAGAACGAGGTCACGGTGAAGGCAGACAACGCCCATCGTCCCGACGTCATCCCCGTGAACCAGAGCCTCTTCGGCGTGTACGGCGGTATCTACCGCCCCGTATCGCTCATCGTCACCTAGCAGAACAACATCAGCGTGACCGACTGCGCCTCCCCCGGCGTCTACATCACGCAGAAGAACGTGTCGGCAAAGTCGGCGGACATCTCCGTGAAGGTGAAGCTCGACAATGGCAGTCTCTCTCCCACCCCCTTGGTGCTCGAGACCGCTATCTATACGCAGGAGGGAAAGAAGGTGACTGAACAGAAACAGCCCCTTACCCTTACCCCCCAAGGCACGCAAGCCTTCACCTCCACCTTTAAGATAAGCCATCCTCACCTCTGGCAAGGGCGCAAAGACCCCTACTTATATAAGGTGGTTACCCGCCTCACGGCCAACGGCCAAATGATAGACGAAGTGGTGCAACCACTCGGCATTCGCCACTACGAAATAAAGGCCGGCGTCGGCTTCTTCCTCAACGGCGTGAAGTACCCCATGTACGGTGTCACCCGTCATCAGGACTGGTGGAAGCTGGGTAGTGCCCTCACCAACAAGGAGCACGACCACGACTTGGCCGAGATTATGGACATCGGCGCCACCACCGTACGCTTCGCCCACTATCAGCAGTCGGACTACATCTACTCCCGCTGCGACTCGCTCGGCCTCATCATCTGGGCCGAGATTCCCTTCGTCAACCGAGTTACGGGACAGGAGACCGAGAACGCCGAGACACAACTCCGAGAGCTGATACGCCAAAGCTTCAACCACCCCTCTATCTACGCTTGGGGCCTGCACAACGAGGTGTACCAACCGCACGCCTATACCGCACAGCTCACCGCCGCCCTACACGACTTGGCCAAGACGGAAGACCCCGACCGCTACACCGCCGCCGTGAACGGCTATGGCAGTGCGGAACATCCGGTAAACCAGAATGCCGACATACAGGGCATGAACCGCTACTTCGGCTGGTACGAGAAGAAGATACAGGACATCAGCCCTTGGATAGAGAAGATGGAGAAGGAATACCCGTGGCAGAAACTCATGCTCACCGAGTATGGTGCCGATGCCAACATCGACCAACAGACCGAGGAGCTGGGCGACGCCCTAAACTGGAGCAAGCCCTTCTACCCCGAGACGTTCCAGACGAAGACACACGAGTACCAATGGAGCGTCATCGCCAAGCACCCCTACATCATCGCATCCTACCTGTGGAACATGTTCGACTTCGCCGTACCGATGTGGAACCGCGGAGGCGTGCCTGCCCGCAACCTGAAAGGACTCATCACCTTCGACCGTCAGATAAAGAAAGATTCGTACTATTGGTATAAGGCCAACTGGAGCCAAGAACCCGTGTTGTACCTAACACAGCGCCGGAACACCGAGCGTGAACGGAAGCTGACCTCCATCACCGTCTATTCCAATATTGGCACCCCGACAGTGTACCTCAACGGACAGATGCTCACCGGCATCCGCCAAGGATACACAGCCGTACACTATATATTCGACCATGTAGAACTGCAAACCGGAAAGAACACGATAAAAGCCGTCGCAACACAACATGGGCAAGAGTATACAGACGAGATTACGTGGAACTACACCGGCGAGAAAAGCCGGCAAACAGACACGTATGAAAATAAAAAAGAGCATAGCGGGTGGTAGCAGTTAGGGCTACCACCCATATACCGGCTATGATATAAGCACTTTATAACCTTTACTTATTGGAAACATGAAATCAATTCATCGCAGCCTAATGGCCTACGCATATTTTGCAATATGTGCCATCCTATCCTTCTCGTGTACAGACACGGAAACAAAAGTACAAGAGAATCAGTTCCAGATCAACTCCAACGACTTTGAATTTGAGTCTGGAGCTGCTACTAAAAGATTTGCCTTAACAGCCAATGCTTTCTTGGGAGACATCGCCCTCTCCACCTCTACGGGCGGTTCGGCTTGGTGCACCCCCGAAATAGCAGAAGACTCATTACAAATTAGCGTAGCTGACAACCCTAACGCTCGCCCGCGAACTACGGTTGTCACACTCCTCACCCAACAAGGACAGCGCCAAGACATCACCATCACTCAAAAAGCGTTCGGGTTATCGAGCGATGTAGAAATGGCGGTAAGCAGGGTGACGGCCACCAGTTTTGAACCAGGCTATGAGCCAGAGACACTCGTTGATGGAAATTCAGCCACCTATTTCAACTCCCAATTTGGAGCCATCACGCAATGGCCCTTCAAACTGGACTTTTTCTTCGAAGAGGCTACACGAGTAGATTACATCACCATCCTACCACGCCAAGACTCCGGCAATGGTTGGGGTGCCCTTGGCAGAGTAGCCATCTATGCCGCCACAGCCTCCAACAGCAAGCTGACGAAAGTAGACTCAGTAGATTTAGGGCTGAAGACAAAAGCATTAGCTAAGATTACACTCAAGACCCCTATCACAAAGCCTACACAAATCGAATTCCGTATCTATTCAGGCTTGCAAGATCGTGTCAGTGCAGCCGAAGTTAAGTTCTACCAAGCCTCCAGTACTTTCGACTTCCGCAAGATATTCACCGACGGTAGCTGTTCCGAAATAAAGCCCGAGCTGACCGAAGCAGACCTGCAAAAGATTACCGACGGTTATTACAAAAGGCTGGCTCTCGCCATTTTCAATGGAACATACGACCGCAAATGGCGTATCCAAGACTACCGCCCATATACCCACCCCGACATGATGGCAGCTGTCAACAAGACCAGCAAGTACGACTTGAAAGACAACGCAACCGGTATGTTTGTAGAAACACCCGGCGAGGAACTTATCGTGTTTGTAGCCAACAAAGACGGGCAACAATTGCATTTGAACATAAGAGACTACCAAACCAACAAGGAGGAGACGTTCTCACTCGAAGATGGATTGAACCGCATCACCCCAAGCATACGTGGCCTGATGTACATCTATAACCACACGAATGAGTACATCCCGCTCTATGATGAAGATGCCGACCCCGCAAAATTGGCAGCGAAGACGGTACGGGTTCACTTTGCCAGCGGAGCCGTGAATGGTTATTTCGATGTGCGCAAGCACACGGAGGCTGACTGGAAGGAGATTTTGGCCAACGCCAAATACACCGAGATCGATGTTCTTGGGAAAGACGGACATGTAGTATGGCCAGTAGAGGTCTATCGCCAGAACAACACAGAGATGCCTCTGCAAATCAATATGATTGACATGCTGATACGACAGCAAAAAGAATTCATGGGACTATACTATTACGAAGGACGTTCCAAAAAGCCAAATTCTACGACCCCATCCGACCATCGCTTGGCTACAAACCGAATGTTCATGCATATCGACTATGCAGCTGGAGCCGGCTACTCTTCGGATTACCGCACGGGATACAACACAGGGTACAATAACGTATTCGCCACCGTAGATGGGTTTAAAAAACGGCTATGGGTATTGGGACACGAACTGGGGCACAGCAATCAAGTACGCCCCGGCGTAAAGTTCGCCGGTTGCACAGAGGTCACCAACAACATCTACGCTATGTACAACCAACAGCAGATACTGGGAGAAGCCAACCGCTTGGATGTTGACGGTGTAAACGACGATGACACTTATGAGACGGGGAGAACGTTAATTATAGAAGACAAAAACGCAGCTTGGGTGTTGCCTGGTGACAATTACGGGCGTCTGATTACCAAGATGGCACCTTTCTGGCAGCTGAAGCTGTACCTCGTCGACATCATGAAACAAGAACACTTTTATCACGATTTGTTCGAGCACTTCAGGACAACTGCTGACCTATCAAGCATCCAACTGGCCGAAAAGTACTATGGAGCACTCCAGCTTGACTTCGTCCGCCAAGTATGTTGGACCGCTAAGATGGACCTGACAGAGTTTTTCACGATGTGGGGATTCTTACGTCCAGTCAAGGCAACCATCAACGACTATGGTTCCAAATATTTGGAGATTACCGATCAAGACATTCAGAAGTTAGTAAGTGATATTAAGGCCTGGAACTACCCTGAACCCGAGTTTGACGTCACGACACTGACTGACCAGAATTACAGAGAGCACATCAAGTGATTCGAGGCAGACAATTTCTTATTTGTTAATCCCGTTATAGAGAAGATATATATGAAACTTAAATACATTATACCGACTTGCATGATACTACTGGCAGTAGCGTCAAGTTGTACCGATACCAAAATAGAATATGTAGAGTCGTCCAATCCGGACGCACTCTACATCAGCGGCCTTGAGGAGAACACCCTCAACGTGTATACAGGTGGAGAAAAGCAAGTGTCCGTAAGCCTGATGCCCAACGATAAAGAATACCCGACGATAGAAGGCAGCTATGTCTTTACATCCAGTGACAAAAAGATATTCACAGTCTCCAATGCGGGCATAGTAAAAGGCAAATCGGTAGGCGACGCCGTACTTACCATCTCCTCCAAGCTCTATCCTGGCAGAACTGCCCGTGTATTTGTACAGGTGCGTGATGAGTATTTCTTTGTGACAGACATCGAAATACCCGCTCCGTTCAAGACATACGCTATGGCCATCGCTGCCAACGTCGACCTCAAGAAGTACATCTCCGTATTGCCAGTCAATGCCAGCAATAAGGAACTCTCCTACCGTACTACCGACCCGGAGATTGTATCGGTCAGTGAAGACGGCATCATCACGGCCAACTCCATTGGAACCGCTACTATCACTATATTGGCAGCCGAGGAAGGCGGTAAAGCCAAGACAGAATTGGCTATTGACGTAAAAGCAGTCAACTATCAACCTTTGGATAGAAGTACTTGGAGCGTAGACACGTCTATCACCTATACTAACGGGCAGAATTACGTCACCGACGGATCGACGGGTAAACCAGGAGACCTACTGGATGGAGACGTGAAAACATTCTTATCGCTGGTAAAGCCTACCAAGACAGGAGGATATACATCGGGAGGCGTAAACTACAAACCGGAAGCCGGAGCACCCCTGTTCTTTGTAGTAGACACCCAAGGCACAACTACTTTTGATTATGTGCGTTTCGGCTACCGCACAAGTAATACAAATGTATACCTGCGTCCTTACGGCTTCTCCATCTACGGTAGTAACAACGACAACGACTACGAACTGATATTGGCCAATGTAGATGCCAAGCCTAACGACACGGATGTAATATTCGACCTCCCGCTGCCCGTGTCCTATCGATACGTAAAGATACTTTATACCGACTGGGATACTAAGAGCGGAAGTACCATACAGCTGGCCGAGTTCAACTTAGGGACCAAGTCTTTCAATTGATATAGTAACCAACCAATTTTATTTTTAACCATTATTCTATGAATAGTAAAAGAAGAAGGGATACTTCACCCCGGTGGTGTCATCTCGCCCTCTCTTGCCTTTTGTGCGTCACCACTTCGGCCTA
>JAISIX010000056.1 GCA_031261805.1 Mediterranea sp. (in: CFB group bacteria) | reverse complement strand
TCCTCCTGCCCAACGACGACCCTACTTTGCAGAAGACAACCGCTTTGCTGACAGCGGAGAATTGGAAGAAATGGACGGCGAATGCCGACCGTTCGGTCAAAGTGAACGTCAAGTTTCCCAAGCTTACTCTCAGCTATGAGCAGAATTTAATTGAACCGCTCAAGGCATTGGGTATGAAGGACGCGTTCAATCCCAACCAAGCCAACTTCGCCAACCTTACTACTGCAGTCGGTTTCTACATATCGGAAGCCTTGCAGAAAACGACCCTCAAGGTGGACGAGAAAGGGACAACCGTCACTGCCTCCACCGTTATAACAGGAGGATCCACAGCACCTGGCCCCGATTTTAACAAAACAGTGGACTTCATCGTCGACAAGCCCTTCCTCTACGCCATCAAGGAGAATAGTACACAGACCATCCTCTTTATTGGAAGTGTAAAGAAGCTATAGCCCCACTGTCTGAATAGCAATAGAAGAAACGTTTGGCGAAGAGGTAAACGGTCCCCCGCTTCCTCTTCGCCAAATTTCTTTATATTACTATGTGCACGTCAACCCCAACATTTAGTATGACATAAAATACTAAGTGCTATTGTGATATTAACTGAATCCACCTACCTTTGTCAGGTGATTGATTAGAGATACCGGAATTATGAACATGAACGTAATCAGATTGATGCTTGTTACATTGTCTCTTTTTGCCTCATCAGCCTCCATCTTTGGCCAAAATGCACACAAGAATAGCATTCGAGTGGAAGTCGGAATGGGGTATAGGGAGGTGGATTACCTCAACAATGCGAACGACTTTGTGAGTGATGACTTCGACTCCAACAGGTTCGTGCCCATAGGAGTAGTTAACTATTCACATTGCATCTCGAAAAGCAACGAGGTTTTGGTCGGGCTGGCGTACCTACGGACCAAGGGAGTACATCTCGTGAATGGAGATGTCGCGTTAGAGGCAAGTCCCATTCCGGGCAGACAGCTTGTGAGCCACATTCAAAAGTGCGACTTCTTCACTATCCCCGTACAATTCCGGCATCACTTTTGGAAGTACATGTTTGTGGACGCAGGCCTCTTCTTAGATATGGCATTACCCAAAGGACAGACTGCCCAGTTTATGGCAGGCCCCGGAGTCGGCATTGGCGGAGAATATGTTTTCCCGTGTGGATTTGTGACCTCCCTATATGCCGACGCACGATGGACGGGCATTATCAAAGGGTATCAGCTGTTGCAGGCTGGTGTAGCACTCAAGGTTGGATATTTGTTCCAACTGTAACCTCTTGCCCTCCGAAGAAATGACACTTCCACGCAGTAATAGCGGAGTTGTTGCATTTACTTCTAAGAGCCATCAGCTAAAATAAGCTCTATTTAAGTATCATCGTTTAACAGAAATCTTATGAAGAACTGCATTTATCCTATCATCTTTCTGTGCCTGGCCGCCTGCGACCAAGGGGCGGAGGACAACAATTCTAACCGTAAGGCAACGCCTTACGCACCTCTTGAGCTATCCACCGTACAGCAATCCATGGCCGACGCCAACACGACGTCCTCGCTTAACCTCTTCAAAGAAGTGGCAGCGGAAAAGCCTACGGAGAACCTCTTCCTTTCCCCCATCAGCGCCTCGTACGCGCTCAACATGACGGCCAATGGGGCAGCCGGCAACACGCTGACCGAAATGAGAAACGTATTGGGGCTGGACGGCTATAAGCAGAATGGGGTGAACGACTTCTATCGGAAGCTGACTACCTACCTCCAAGAGGCCGACGGGGAGACCATCCTCGGGCTGGCCAACTCCATCTGGGTAAGGACGGGCTATCCCGTACAATCCGATTTCATCAATGTGAACAAGGACAACTATGCCGCTGAGGTGCGCACTGCCGACTTCAACAGCACCACGCTGAAAGCCATCAACCAATGGGTGAACGATAAGACGTACGGTCATATCCCCAACATGCTGGACAAGATTTCGGAGAACGACGTGATGTACCTTATCAATGCCCTCTATTTCGACGGCGTATGGAAAGTGCCCTTCACCACCACCCCGAACAAAGATTTTACCAATCAAGACGGTAGCCAAAGCAAGGTCAACATGCTGACAGGCGACAAACGCTCCGACCCGTACTATGCCGACGATGACCTGCAAATGGTACAACTCAACTACGGGAACGGCACTTACAGCATGGTCCTCCTCCTGCCCAACGACGACCCTACTTTGCAGAAGACAACCGCTTTGCTGACAGCGGAGAATTGGAAGAAATGGACAATGGGAGCTAACTATTCGGTCAAAGTGAACGTAAAATTTCCAAAGCTTGACCTAAGTTATGAGCAAACACTGGATGAACCACTCAAAATGTTGGGTATGAAGGATGCGTTCGCCCCTAACCAAGCCAACTTCGCCAACCTTGCTACTTCCAATAACTTCTGCATATCGAAAGTGCTGCAAAAGACAACCCTCAAGGTAGACGAAAAGGGGACAACTGCTACCGCTTCCACGGTAGTAATAGGAATGGATACATCAGCCGGACCCGATTTTAGCGAAACCGTGGACTTCATCGTCGACAAGCCCTTCCTCTACGCCATCAAGGAGAATAGTACACAAACCATCCTCTTTATTGGAAGTGTGAAGAAGCTATAATGTCATACTTTGTTTAGGGTGGTCTTGGTTTGGTTGGGGTGTGAGAGTAGCTCCTAATAATCATGCTAATATCATAGCCTTAATACGCTGATTGCCAATAAGTAACTGGCGACAATGAGCGTAATGAGAGTAGAAGCGCAAAAAAACACGTAGGGAGAGAGGTGGAAATAGAGCTTCTCTTTGACAGCGCGGATGAGGAATGGGGCGATTGGGGGTGGCGCATTGATGAAGTCAGGACTGCGTACAAGCCATGTATATCTATATATATTGTTAAAAAGCAAAGCGTTATCTCGCCAGTGAAGCGTAAATTTAGTAGCTTTGCCTCCATATATGGGACGATTAATAATCACATTGACACTCATTATCGTTATGAACAATATACTACATGGACAGAACCCGTTCTTCTCGTCCTACCAAACGCCGCACGCTACTGTGCCCTTCGATAAAATCAGGACCGAAGATTACGAACCCGCCATCCTTGAGGGAATCAAACGTCAGGATGCCGAGATAGATGCCATCATCCAAGACCCTGCGGAGGCGACTTTCGCCAACACCATAGAGGCATACGAAGCTTCCGGCGAACTGCTGGACCGCGTGGCCACCGTGTTCGGCAACATGCTAAGCGCCGAAACCAACGACGAGATGCAGCAGCTGGCACAGAAAATCATGCCGATGCTCAGCGAACATAGCAACAACATCACGCTGAACGACCGCCTCTTTGCCCGTGTGAAAGCGGTGTACGACAAACGGGAGACCTTGGGACTGACCACCGAGCAAGCACGCCTGTTGGACGATGCCTACGAGGGCTTCGTACGCCATGGCGCCAACCTCGAAGGGGCCGACCGTGAACGCTACCGGCAGCTCACCACCGAGCTGAGCAAGCTCTCACTCGACTTCAGCGAGAACAATCTGAAGGAGACCAACCGCTACCAGATGCTCCTCACCGACGAGGCTGACCTGGCCGGACTGCCCGACATCATCGTTGATGCCGCCGCTGAGACGGCCCGCGAGGAAGGCAAGGAGGGATGGGCCATCACCCTGCACGCCCCCAGCTACGTACCCTTCATGACGTATGCCGACAACCGCGAGCTGCGCCACAAGCTATACATGGCCTACAACACCAAGTGCACCCACGAGGGGGAGTTCAACAACCTCGACATCGTAAAACAGATAGCTAACACCCGCATGGCCATCGCCCAGCTATTGGGCTACAAGAACTTCGCCGAGTATGCCCTCCACAAACGGATGGCACAACGGAGCGAGGCCGTCTACCAGCTCTTCGACCAACTGCTGGAAGCCTACGCACCTGCCGCCCGGAAGGAGTATGCGGAGGTGGAGGCATTGGCTCGCCGCGAGCAGGGGGCGGACTTCGTGCTGATGCCATGGGACTGGAGCTACTACTCCAACAAGCTGAAGAATGAGAAGTTCAACCTCAACGAGGAGATGCTACGCCCCTACTTCGAGCTGGGGCAGGTGAAGAAGGGTGTGTTCGGGCTGGCCGAGCGCCTCTATGGCATCACCTTCAGGAAGAATCCCGATATACCAGTGTACCATAAAGACGTAGAGGCCTACGAGGTGTTCGACAAGGACGGTTCCTTCCTCGCCGTGCTCTACACCGACTTCCACCCCCGTGCTGGCAAGCGGGCCGGGGCCTGGATGACCAGCTTCAAGGAGCAGTGGATAGACCCCACGACGGGCGAGAACAGCCGGCCACACGTGTCGCTGGTGATGAACTTCACCAAGCCCACGCAGGAGAAGCCCGCCCTGCTCACCTTCAACGAGGTGCAGACATTCCTCCACGAGTTCGGCCACAGCCTGCACGGCATGTTCGCCAACTCCACCTACCAGAGCCTCAGTGGCACCAACGTCTACTGGGACTTCGTGGAGCTGCCCTCACAAATCATGGAGAACTTCGCCATCGAGAAGGAGTTCCTCAACACCTTCGCCCGCCACTACCAGACGGGAGAGCCTATCCCCGACGAGCTGATACAACGCATCGTCGACGCGTCGAACTTCAACGTGGCCTACGCTTGCCTGCGGCAGGTGAGCTTCGGACTGCTCGACATGGCCTGGTACACCCGCCAGACACCCTTCAGCGGCGACGTGAAGCAGTACGAGCAAGAGGCCTGGAGCCGGGCACAAGTGCTGCCGGTGGTGAAGGAAGCCTGCATGAGCACGCAGTTCTCGCACATCTTCTCCGGTGGATACGCCGCCGGCTACTACAGCTACAAGTGGGCCGAGGTGCTGGATGCCGACGCTTTCTCGCTCTTCAAGCAGAAAGGAATATTCAACCGGGAGGTGGCGCAGTCGTTCCGCGACAACATCCTCTCGCGTGGCGGCACGGAGCACCCCATGACGCTCTACAAACGCTTCCGCGGACAAGAGCCGACCATCGACGCCCTGCTCTTCCGCAACGGCATCAAGCAACGTACACTTTAGAAGAAGGAAACGGAACGTATGAGAGTAAGAAACGCATACAAGTTGTGGGTAGCGCTGTTGCTATTGCCCCTCTTGGCCGGATGCACCCAGACGGACGACGTGGAAGCCATCTTCGGCAAGACATGGAAGCTCACCTATATCACCCTCGACGGCAAGCACGAGATGTACGACTTCTGGAACCGCGACGGGGAGGCTTATAACGAAAGCATGAAACAGTTAGCGTATGCTCAAACCTACATACTACAGTTCAACGGGCTGGCTACCGGTGAGAACATCAAGGGAACGCTAAGCGGGACGACCATCAACTCCACCACCTACAGCGGCAGCTGGAGCGCCAATGGACGGACGAACGCCTTCAAAGCCGCCGCTACCGGAGGCCGCACCAGCGACCTGCTGACCACCAAGTACATGGAGGGGCTTACCACCGCCACCTCGTACGAGGGAGACAAGAATAACTTATTCCTTATATATACGCCCGCCGGAAGCTCGCAGACGTTCCGTATGTGCTTCAAGGCAATCGACTAAGAAAGAGAGGTTATGATTATGGATACAGCTGAAAAACAAGCCGCCCTCGACCGGCGTTATATACGCATGGCCGGCATCTGGGCCGAAAACTCCTACTGTAAGCGCCGCCAGGTAGGGGCGCTCATCGTAAAGGACAAGATGATCATCTCCGACGGATACAACGGCACACCCTCCGGGTTCGAAAACGTGTGCGAAGACGAGAACAACATCACCAAACCCTACGTGCTGCACGCCGAGGCCAACGCCATCACCAAGATAGCCCGCTCCAACAACAGCAGCGCCGGAGCCACCATGTACGTCACCGCCTCGCCCTGCATCGAGTGCGCCAAGCTCATCATACAGGCGGGCATCAAGCGGGTGGTGTACTCCGAGCACTACCGCCTCGAAGACGGCATCGACCTGATGCGACGGGCCGGCATCGAGATTGTCTACATCGACCTAAGTGAACATACACCTATATAATAAAGGAAAACAATAGATATGAGTACAAAGAACTCTTCCCGCTTTACCCCTATCATCATCGCTGTCAGCGTGGTGGCCGGTATCCTTATCGGCACGTTCTACGCCAAGCACTTTGCCGGCAACCGCCTCGGCATCATCAACGGCTCGTCCAACAAGCTGAACGCGCTCCTGCGTATCGTGGAGGACCAGTATGTAGACACGGTGAACATGGCGGACCTGGTAGAGAAAGCCATGCCCGAAATCCTTAGCGACCTCGACCCCCACTCGGTCTACATCCCCGCCAAAGACCTGCAGAACGTGAACTCCGAGCTGGAAGGCAGCTTCAGCGGCATCGGCATCCAGTTCACCATCCAGGGCGACACCATACATGTGAATGCCGTGGTACATGGAGGCCCTTCCGAAAAGATTGGCCTGATGGCGGGCGACCGTATCGTGACCGTGAACGACAGCCTCTTCGTAGGTCCGAAACTGACCAACGAGTTGGCCCTGCGCACCCTGAAAGGTCCGAAAGGCACCGAGGTGAAGCTGGGCGTGAAGCGCATGGGCGAGAAGGAACTGTTGCACTTCACCGTGATTCGCGGCGACATCCCCCAGAACACAGTCGACGCGGCATACATGGTCAACAAAGAGATAGGTTATGTCAAAGTCAATAAGTTTGGCCGTACCACTCATGTGGAGCTGCTCAAGGCATTGGCCGAACTCAACCACCACGGCTGCAAGGGGCTGATCATCGACCTGCGCGGCAACACTGGCGGCTACATGGAGGCTGCGGTACGGATGGTGAATGAGTTCCTGCCCGAGGGCAAGCTCATCGTCTACGTGCAAGGGCGGAAGTACCCGCGTGCCGAGGAGTTTGCCGACGGCACAGGCAGTAGCCAGAAGATGCCGCTCGTAGTGCTCATCGACGAAGGGTCGGCCTCGGCCAGCGAGATTTTCACCGGAGCCATACAGGACAACGACCGGGGCATGGTGGTAGGACGCCGCTCCTTCGGCAAGGGACTGGTACAACAACCCATCGACTTCAGCGACGGGTCGGCCATCCGCCTCACCATCGCTCGCTACTACACACCGTCGGGACGTTGCATCCAGCGGCCTTACCGCGACGGACGCGACCGTAACTACGAACTCGACCTCTACAACCGTTACGAGCACGGGGAGTTCTTCTCGCGCGACAGCATCAAGCAGAACGGGAGCGAACGGTACTACACCGGACTGGGACGCGTAGTGTATGGCGGAGGAGGCATCATGCCCGACATCTTCGTGCCGCAGGACACCACAGGGGTGACCTCCTACCTCTCCATGGTTATCAACCGGGGGCTGACCATCCAGTACACCTTCCGCTATACGGACGACAATCGCAAGACATTGTCGAAGTACACCACGGAGGAGAAGTTGCTGAAGTACCTCAAGAGCCAAGGCTTGGTGGAGAAGTTTATCCGCTACGCCGACAGCAAAGGGGTGAAACGTCGTAACCTGCTCATCCAGAAGTCGTACAAGCTGCTGGAACGCAACATATATGGCAACGTCATCTACAACATACTGGGGTTGCAAGAGTACCTGGAGTACTACAACAAGACAGACGAGACCGTGCTGAAAGGCATCGAGGTACTGGAGAACGGGAAAGCCTTCCCCCAAGCTCCTCAAAAGCCCGATATGGCGGACACGACCGAACCGGCCCCTCTGCCCCCTCCACCGGGACCCCGCTAAGGAAGACGAAGGAAGTGAAGAATAAGAAAGAACTGCGCCAAGAAATGGCACGGCAGAAAGCCGGCCTGACACCGGACGAGCGCCTGCACCTCTCCGCCCCACTACTTGCCGCCCTCGAGAGCCATCCGGCTTTTGGGGCGGCAAGCACCGTTTTGCTCTACCACTCCCTGCCCGACGAGGTAGACACACACGCCTTCGTCCGCAAATGGTGGCGGGCGAAGCGCCTCCTGCTGCCGGTGGTGGTAGGAGCCGACTTGGAACTCCGCGAATACAAGGGTGAAGAGAGCATGGCCCTGGGCCGTTTCGGTATCGAAGAACCTGTCGGCAAGGCCTTTACCGACTACGGCGGCATTGACCTCGCAGTGGTGCCCGGCGTAGCCTTCGACCGCCGGGGCAACCGTTTGGGTCGGGGGCGCGGATACTACGACCGGCTACTACCTTCGTTGCCTTCGACCTACAAGATAGGGATATGCTTCCCTTTCCAGCTGGTGGAGGAGGTGCCGGCCGAACCCTTTGACATACGGATGGATGAGGTGCTGACGTTTCCCGTCAGCGGAAGATGATATTGGTGATGACCGTAGCGCCTACCTTCTGGTTGAGCAGGCGTACCAGCCGTTCGCGCCCCATCATCAGCTCTTGCCGCAACACGGCGGAGGTGAGGTGTACATAGAGCGTCTGGTTGCGGATGTAGAGGTTGGTGGTGAACTTGGCATGAGGCCCCAATATCTCGGGCCAGCTGTCGAGCAGGCGTTGTTCGTTGAGCGGCCCCTCCAGACTCTCCTGCCGGAGGAACTGCCGCACCAGGTTGCCTATCTGCTCAGCGTCGCGTCGTCTCATTGCTCTTCCTCCATCTCATGAATCGTCCCTTGCTCTACCTTGAAAATCTTAAAGCCACCCCCTACCTTGCGCAGGATGCGGTCCAAGTGCTCCCGGTTGGTGTCGGTGATGAAAATCTGGCCGAAGCTATCGCCAGCTACCAGCTTCACGATTTGCTCCACCCGCGAGGCGTCCAGCTTATCGAAGATATCGTCGAGCAGCAGCAACGGTACCGTACTGCCCGTACGTTTGAGGAAGTCGAACTGTGCCAGTTTGAGCGCCACCAGGTAGGTCTTGTTCTGCCCCTGCGACCCCTCTTTCTTGATGGCGAAGTCGCCCAGCAGCATGTTCAGCTCGTCCTTGTGGATGCCGTGCAGGGAGAAGCCTACGATACGGTCTTTCGCACGGCTTTGGCGGATGACCTCAAGGAGTGAGGCGTCGCGGGCGTGCGACTGGTACGTCAGCCCCACTTGCTCCTTGTCTTGCGAGATAAAGGAATAGATGGATTGGAACGTAGGGATGAACTCGGAGATAAACGCCTCCCGCTTCCGGAAAATCAGCTCGCCAGCCTGCGCCATCATCTCCTCCCATACGGCAAACAGCTCTTCATCGACTGGTATCTCGCTCTTCAGCAGGGAGTTGCGCTGCGCCAATGCCTTGTTGTAGCGTACCAGCGCCTCGAGGTACTCCTTGTCGTACTGCGAGATGACTATGTCCATAAAGCGACGGCGTTCCTCACTCCCTCCCGCTATCAGCCCGGTGTCGGCAGGCGAGACCAGCACCAGCGGCAGGAAGCCTATGTGGTCGGAGAAACGGCTGTACTCCTTCTTGTTGCGTTTGAACTGTTTCTTCGACCGGTGTTTCATGCCGCAGTATATCTCCTCGGGCGTGCCATCCTCGGCCTCGTAGAACCCTTGTATGACGAAGAACTCTTGCCCGTGCAGGATGTTCTGGGAGTCGATGGGGTTGCCGGCGCTCTTGCAGAAAGAGAGGAAATAGATGGCATCCAGCAAGTTGGTCTTGCCCATACCATTCTGCCCGAAAAAGCAGTTCAGCTTGGGCGAGAAAGAGAGTTCCACCTCGGCGAGGTTCTTATAGTTCAATATGGATATACGTTTCAGTATCATACGTGGAAAGTACGCGTTAATTCAGAGGCAAAAGTAAGAAGATTTTCGCTGTTTTGGGAGGCAAAGCGAAAAAAGATGCTCCCAAATTTCGTAGGTAGGCATAAAAGCGCTACTTTTGCCAGTCGAATTATCATGCTGTGAATTATAACAAAAGAACCAATAATACAATGGCTGAAAAGAAGAATCAGAACGAACATCTGAACGTAGAAGATGCGCTCACACAGTCGGAAGCGTTTCTTATGAAGTACAAAAACGCAATTATCGGCGGCATTGTCGCTGTGATTGTCATTGTAGCCGGCTTCATCATGTACAAGAACCTGTATGCCGAACCCCGCGAACAGAAAGCGCAAGCCGCCTTGTTCCCTGGCCAGGAGTACTTCGAGCAAGATGCTTTCGAGCAAGCGCTCAACGGCGACAGCATCGGCTACGTCGGTTTCTTGAAGGTAGCCGACCAATATAGTGGCACCAAAGCCGCCAACCTGGCCAAGGCTTATGCCGGCATCTGCTACGCCAAGCTGGGCAAGAACGAAGAAGCGGTGAAGTTGCTCGACAGCTTCGACGCTGGCGACCAAATGGTAGCCCCCGCCGTCCTCGCCGCCGCAGGCAACTGCTATGCCAAGCTGGGACAGATGGCCAAGGCAGCCTCCACACTGATAGCCGCCGCCGACAAGGCCGACAACAACACCCTCAGCCCCATCTTCTTGGTGCAGGCCGGCGAGATACTGGTGAAAGAGGGTAAGTACGACGATGCCATCAAAGCCTACACAAAGGTGAAAGACAAATATTTCCAGTCTTACCAGGCGATGGACATCGACAAATACATCGAACAAGCGAAGCTGATGAAGAAGTAAGGAGGAGACCCTCCGTTTCGGACAGAAGCGACCTATAGAAAATAACATTGAAATAGCGTAGATAACTTAGGGGGAAAGAACACCTGGCGTTATCTGCGCTATTTTGCATTATTCAAACTCAGTTCTAACAAAAGGAGAATAACAGAATGGCCACAGCTTACCATAACCTGTCGGAATATGATTTCAGTTCCGTGCCCAATGCCGAAGGGATGAAGTTCGGCATCATCGTTTCCGAATGGAACTTCAACGTCACCGGCGCCATGATGCGTGGAGCTATCGACACCCTCAAGAGGCACCACGTGCCCGACGACCAAATCCTCGTGAAGACCGTCCCCGGCAGCTTCGAGCTTACCTTCGCCGCCAACCAGATGATGGAGAATTGCGATGTGGATGCCATCATCATCCTGGGGTGCGTAGTACGTGGCGATACGCCCCACTTCGACTACGTATGCCAGGGAGTGACCCAAGGCGCCACCCAACTAAATGCAACAGGCGACGTGCCAGTGGTTTACGGCCTGCTCACCACCAACACGATGGAGCAAGCCGAGGAACGTGCCGGTGGCAAGCTCGGCAACAAAGGCGATGAATGCGCCATCACAGCCATAAAAATGATTGATTTTGCTTGGAGTTTAAACAAATAGTCGTATCTTTGCACCGCAATTGAACGAAGAAACTCTTCAAAAGCGAAAGGGCAAATACCAGAGTGGCCAAATGGGGCAGACTGTAAATCTGCTGGCTTACGCCTTCGGTGGTTCGAATCCATCTTTGCCCACCAATAAAATGCGGAAGTAGCTCAGTTGATAGAGCATTAGCCTTCCAAGCTGAGGGTCGCGGGTTTGAGCCCCGTCTTCCGCTCTCAAGCAGAAGCCCCGACGAGTCGAAAGACTTGTCGGGGCTTCTCACATTCTGACGCCACGGGTGCCGATGCGGAGTTACCACATCGTCAGCAGCCGTTGCTTTCCTTTGTCGCCCACCACGATGTACCGGTTGCGCTCTATCAGCAAGGCACGTCCGCGGGCATGCTCACGGTTCTCTTCATTATCCACGTTTACGCCAATCACCCGGCCGTCGTAGAACGTAGGGATATCGGCAAAGATGGTATGCCCTACGATGATGTGCCCCACCTTATAGCGTTTCAGGAGCAGTTGCAGGGTGTCGGCCGCCAATGGCTTATACCTCTCCTCGGCACGTACCATGCCCCGGTACCAGATTGGCCCGTCGTTGCTGTACAGGAAGGCGGTGAGTGGCGAAAGTGCCTTACGCTCCTTACTCGTCATGAAAAGCGCCTTGCTCATCTCCTCGTTGACGGTGGGGATGGTCAGGTTCCTGTCGTAGAACGGCTTGCTAAGGCCGGCATGGACGAAGAGGTTCTTGCCGATGGTCATCATCACGTTGCGGGTTGCCAGCCAGCGTCCCAGCTCGGTGTTGGGGCCGATGAGCTGTGGATAGGCCAGTCCCAGCTTCTCGGCCAGCATCTTGTATTTGGGTTTGGCGTAGCGCAGGTCGCCTGCCAGCTCCATCGGCTCGTGGTTGCCCAGCAGGAAGCTGACATGTCCGCCCGCTTCGGCGGCTTCGGCCTCCAGCTTATAGAAAAGCCAGAAGATTTGGATGGCATCGTTGCCACGGTCGAATACATCGCCAATGATGACTAAGTGGTTCTTGCCGTAGCTCCAATGGAGGTCGGCATCCACTACGCCATTGCCTCGTAGCAGGCTGACCACGCAATCCAGCCGGCCGTGCGGGTCGGACATCACCAGCACCTTGCCGGGCTGGTGGCACTGCCAGTCCGGACGCCGGATGGGGTGTAGTTTGACGTCGAACGGAAAGTGTCCGGCATGGTTGGTGACGTGCAAGGTGAAGTCTGGTGGGAGCACGTCGTACTGTTTATCAGAGATATCGCCTTTAGTGTCTACCTCCACTACCCGCACCTTTCCGTCGGGCTGATAAAGGATATAGGGGCCATCGGCCGAGAGGGTCTCGGGCTTCTTGTCCTCGTTATGGCTCAAAGTTCCGGCACTGGCGCCGGAACTTTGAGTAAACAGGACAAGGAGTAGCCCGAACAGAAACAGGGCTGTCTTCTTGCTCATAACTATCACGATGGGGGTTAATACTCCGGATTCTGTTCCAAGTTGGTATTTACGTCCATCTCTGCCTTGGGTATGGGTAACACAATCTTGTAATAGGTGTTGTCGTACTCTTTGGGATAGGTGCCCGACAGATGCTTGGTCTTGCTTATCTTCTTTTGTATAGCGGCATCGGACGTATTCTTACGCACGCACTTCAAACCGTTGCGCATCACGTCGTACAGGCGGTGTCCTTCGCCCACCAGCTCTTTGCGACGTTCCAGCATGATGCGGTCTTGGGTGATGATCTCTCCCGGTTGTATCTCATTGGCGGGGTTGGCACGTGTCACGATGGGGTTCAGGTACTTTATCGCGTCGTCGTTATCGTTCAAGCGTTGGGCGGCTTCGGCGGCGATGAGGTACACTTCCGAAAGGCGGATGAGCGGGATATTGGCATCCTGGATGATTTCGGTAGGCTGTGGCTGGTACTTGTTGACGTAGGCGTACTTCGAGCCGTCGAAGCTCAGTATCTTCAGGCGCACGTCCTTGGGGTCCTGCAACAGCAACTCATAGAAGGAGCTGGTGATGCAATAGTCGTCGTAGCCGTTGTACGAGTTCAAGTATCCAAGGCTTTCGTTGCCCGGACTATCGGTGGTGAGGTTGACAATCTCGAACAGGATCTCTCCGGGAGCCTTGTCCGTCACATCGTTGCCCCAAGCCGTAGAGTATTCGTCGTTGGTCCACAACCGGTACTTGTTCGCCTCAGCCCCTTGGATGGTAGCTTCGGCCGTTTCCAGAGCTTTCGCGTTACTCTCCGAGTCGCCCTTATAGAGGTAGACACGGCTCAACAGTGCCATAGCGGCCCACTTGTTGATACGACCTTTCTGGAAGTTGGTGTTAATCATCGGTACGGCGGCAGTGAGGTCCTTGATGATTTGCGTATAACATTCGGCCACGGTGTTACGCTTGGGCACGGCGAAGTTCTCGGCCACCGTTGTGATAATGGGTAC
>JAISIX010000029.1 GCA_031261805.1 Mediterranea sp. (in: CFB group bacteria) | reverse complement strand
ATTCGGCAACTGTCGGCCATAGATACGTTGGATGGCCTCTTCCACATTCGTCTTTACCTGTTTGTTCTCCGTCTGGCTCATCTCCTTGAACAGGCCGACGAAGAGTAGTGGCAATCCCTTGGAGGTGAGTTGCTCGGTGCATTGGTGCTGGTAGTTGTATAGGAAGTCGAACCGGCGGGTGAGGTCCACCGACGGCAGGCGCGATGCCTCCAGCGTTAGTTGATTGTCGGCCGAGGTGCCACTGAAAGAGTAGGGGAGCGTGGCCTGCCCTCCACCCTCAATCCATTGGCTGTTGCGTAGGGTGACGGCTGGGTTGGGGTTGCGCACCTCTATCTCTACCGTCTCCTTGGCTTGTTGCCCGCTTCCGGTTGCGGTGAGGTGTATGGTGGCTTTGCCCGTCCGGTTTCCCGTCTTTAGGGTGAAGTTGGTCAGCTGGTCGCCGGGCTTCCCGAAGGTGAGCGACTGCCGCGAGGCTCCTTCTACCTGTACGCCGGCGCCAGAGGCGGTGATGGTGACAGCCACGTCCTTCACCCCGTTCTCCATAGCGAAGACGTTGACGGGTACGCCAATCTCCTCGTTTACGCTAAGCGTGCGAGGCAGGGTGGAGAGCAGCATCAGGGGGGTACGTACGGGCACCGTCTTCTCGGTGTTGCCGTACGCCCCTTCTTGTCCGGCTACCACCATGACGCGTACCGAACCGACGTACATGGGGAGGCGCAACGTATGCGTCTGTTGCTCACGGCTCTTGAGGAAGAATGGACCGATGAATTTCACCACGGGCTTGAAGCGGTTGGCTTTGTCGCTGGCAGGCTTGAGGGTGGCGTCGCCACCGGTGCTGAATAGCGAGCCGTAGCGTCCGGTGGTGGCTCCCAGTACGTTGTCGTACATGTCCCACGTGCGTATGCCAAGTGCCTCACGAGCGTAGAAGCTGTTCCATGGGTCGGGTGTGTGGTAGTTGGTGAGGTCCAGCAGCCCGTCGTCGACGATGGCGAGCGTGTAGGTCATCGGCTTGCCATTCTGCTCACTCACGCTTACGTTGAAGTCCTTCTCCGGCCGTAGCACGTCGGGCATCTTTAGCTGTGGGTGTAGCACGGTCTCTTTGTTGGTGACGAAGACCGGCATCACGCCATACATGCGGATGGGGAGGTCGTTGGTGGTCTGTGCATGGGGTTGCAGAAGACTGATGTGCAGGTAGACGTTGGGGGCCATGTCGGCCGTGATGGGGAAGGTGTACTTCGTGTCGCCCCCCGCTGAGATGTCCACCCATTCCTGCTTGAGCACGGTAGAGCCGTTCTCAATGGAGGCCAGTGCACGTCCGCCTGCTGCAGCAGGGATGATGGCGGTGGCTTGGTCGCCAATAGCATACGAGTCTTTGTCGAGCGTGAAGGTGAGCATCTTGATGCCGCCGGGGTCTTGGCGGTTGGAGCGCCCTCGCCACTCGGGCCAGTCTACGTAGACGGTGCCGCCGGTGGCGTGTCCGCTATCCTCATCTTTGACGTACACCAGGTAGCGTCCCCAGTCGGGGTAGTTTACCCGGAAGGTGAATGATGCGCTTCCACCCGGTGTCTGCAAGTGTCCACTGGCTACGGGGGTGATGGAGGTGCCGTTGATATAGGTGGCGAAGGAGCGTTTCTGGCTGTTCTCCCACCACCAGCTCCAGTCGATGCGGTATATCTTGTAGGAGAGGTCCGACCGGCTCACAGGATTTCCTCCGGTATCTACCGTCACTATGTTGAAGGTGTGGTCGCGGTCGGTCTCTATGTACTTGCCTTGGGGCTGGTTGAGATTGATGCCCACGTACGAGGAGAAGGGTGAGAACGGCACCGTCTGGGTGAAGAAGCTGGCATCTCCTCCCGGCTCAAACACACGGGTGGTGAGGGTGGCGTTGAGCATGCCCGGAGCGTTGCCGGCTTCAGGCAACTTGAGGTTTACCGAAGCTTTCCCGTTGGTGTCCAGCGTACCGTCGAACACCTCGGACTTGGTAGTGGTAAACTCGGTGGCGGGGTTGTTGAAGATGTATTGGCTGTAGCGTTTGAACTGGGTGTTCACTCGTGCGAGCGACATCTCAATCTTGGCTTTCAGCCCGGGAGCCGTGGCTCCCGTAAGCCAAGCGGCGCTGAGTGGGAGCACTGTCTCCTTATCGGCGGCTCTAAGCAACTGGGGCAACGCGAGGTTTATCTTGAGCCGGTTGGGCTTGATGGTCTCTATACGAAGGGTTTTGTGGAAAGCTGTCCCGCCTACCTTTATATAAGCGTTCCAGAATCCCGTGGGGTCGTCGGCCTGGGTGGGCAGGTCGAAGCGGTAGAAGCCATTCAGTCCGTGGGTGGCTATCTGCTTGGCGTAGAACTGCCCTTGCGGGTTGTATAGCTCAAGTGATACGGGGTGCTTGTCGGGGATTCGCTTTTCGCGGTCTTCGAGGATGAAGGAGACATGCAACGTGTCGCCCGGCCGCCATACGCCTCGTTCGCCATAGACGAAGCCTTTCAATCCCTTCTGTATCTCCGTGCCGCCCACGTCGAAACGGCTGGTGGACTGCTCCTCGCCATCCACTACCCGCACGTAAGCTTTTTGCTTGTCGGCCTCGGCGGTCACGATGAAGGGCGCTCCCTGGGGAGTGAGGCGGGCAAAGCCATCGTCATCGGTCTCTCCTTGGGCGATGGGTTGTAGCTGGAAGTTGTAGGCGGTTATGGTTGCTTTTGCTACGGGGTCGGTGGTGAGCATGTCGTTCACGGCCACCCATAGCTCACCCATGGAGTTCTTCTTTACTATCAAGCCGAGGTTGGAGGCGAAGACATTGCATTGTGCGATGCGGTCGGTCGTCATATAGTAGGAGGGGTCGCATGGGTTGTCGCGCTCTTTCCATTTATATTGGCTCCAGTCCATGGCCGGGTTGTTGTAGTAATAGTAGGCTTCCGGCGTATCCCATTCCGCCTCGTCGGCTTCGGTCAGCCCGTCGTTGAGCTGCGACATCCCTTCGGAGGACATCTCCTTTGCAAAGCTTTTCTGTCCCTCCTCTGTTCCGGCGCACGGATAGGCTGAGTACGCTTGGCGGAAGGAGAGGTAGACACGGTAGATGGCGCCCGGCTCTTGGTGTATGAGTCCGGAGAGGTCGATGGAGTAGTTGCCCCATTGATGTAGGTCCTTGGTCGCGTCCTCGTTGAGCCATAATGTCTTCTTGTACACCAGGCGGCCGGAACGGCGTAGCTCGTTGGACCCGCTCAGCGTGTTGGTCTGCATAAACATCAGCACGTTCTTCTCGAAGATACGTATCACGCTGAGGTCGACGGCGTAGAGGTTCACTGCCCGGAAGGGGAGTATGAGGTTCTTGGAGTCGGGTAGGATGGCGGCGTCGGTCGTTAGCTCCACTTGTGGCTTGATGCGCTCCTCGCTAAAGGATACGGTGCTGGCAATACCCAATGTTTGGTTGGACATGCTTTGTACCCCTTCGTGCACAAGGAGCGTCAGTTTTTGCAAGTCGTTGTTCTCAAAGTAGACATACACCTTGTTGTCTTTCACTTGGAAGATGTAGTTGGATAGCTCGCTTATTTCGATAAGCCCCTTCAGGTCTTGCGTCTGCGATACGGGTTCGGAGAAGGTGATCTCTATTCCGTTCTCGGGTTGGTCTATCCGCCGGGCCGACAGGAATCGGAACCCGTCTTTGGAGGGGATATTGATGCTGATGGACTGTCCGTCGTCGTACGAGAGGTCGTTCTTCTGTACCTTGACTATGACATTGAAAGCCTCTTTCTCCATCGCGATGGGGTCGAGGCTGAACCGGTAGCTTCCGGCCTGTTCGGTGGCGGTTATCCTGATGGGGTAGGTGGTTTCTTGCTCTCCTTCGCGATAGGCTGTGAGTAGTTTCTCCGCGTCGGCCTGCTTCACCTCGTCACTAAAGGTCAGGTGTCCGCTCACGTTCACGTTGCCCGGGGCGGAAGCGGTGATGGTGATGGGGTCGGCGGTAAGGGAGAGGCTGCGCTCTTGTACACGGAAGGAGAACTTAAACTCTTTCAACTTCTTGTCTACCTCTACAAATCGGCCCAGCTGGAATGTCGCTTCGTAGAGCGTACCCGGTTTCAGTTCCCCTTCGGCAGGACTGAACTCGAGGATGTTGTTGCTAATCCAGTGCGCCTCTCCTTTGAGTGAGGGTGAGAAACTGAACGGATTGTCTTTTAGCGCTGTGCCGGTTTCTACCATGGGTAAGTCGTGCGTCAGCTCCACACGAATGCTTGCGTTGTGCGAAATGACTCCGCCTGTATATGCACTGATATAGGAGGCATACTCGGACGAAGGGGTGATGTCCCGCTTCTCTCTCTTGCAAGAGCCGAGACCGATGACCAACAAGGCCAGCAGAAGAAGGCTGGTTTGCCGGTGCAAGGATAGAATTAGTTGGTTCATAAGGCTGAACGTTTAGAATGAATGCTGCAAATATACACAAATGTATGTGACTGGCAAGCTTTTAAGTGAATAAACCATAAAAGAAACTCCCCTTTGGGCACTGCACTTGCACATCTCAACGCGAAAACGATATATTTATGGTGTCAAAACAATATCATTTTAATCTATAAGTATGGAAACAAAAGAAAAGAGCTTCAGTGGTTTTAAGATGAGTGGATTCGTGATGATTCTCGTTCAACTACTTCTCATGGCAGCCTGTGTTTATGGCTTTACAACCGAAAATGAAATAATGATGGTGCTCTCGGGCATCGTGGTACTCTGTTGCCTTATCTCCTTTGCTGGTTATCTGCAGCTGGAGCCTAACGAGGCCAAAGTGCTGGTCTTCTTCGGTAAATACAAAGGTACGTTTCGCGGCACAGGGTTGTTTTGGATTAACCCCTTCATCACGCAAAAGAAACTCTCGATGCGTGCGCGCAATCTCGACGTGGAACCAATCAAGGTGAATGACAAGATTGGTAACCCCATCCTTATCGGCTTGGTGTTGGTATGGAGGGTGAAGGATACCTATAAGGCTATGTTCGAGATTGATGCCCAAACGATGGCTACCGCCGGTGGCGCTACGGCGAAGGTGAACAATAACGATATACGTATTGGGGGTGTCGTAGCCAGCCGATAGTGGAAGCCCGCCTCAACTACTTGGCTTACGCCCCCGAAATAGCCGCGGTGATGCTGCGTCGCCAACAAGCGTCGGCCATCATCTCCGCTCGCGAGAAGATAGTAGAAGGTGCCGTCTCCATGGTGAAGATGGCTTTGCACCAACTCTCCGAAGAGCAAATTGTAGACCTTGACGAAGAGAAGAAAGCGGCCATGGCCAGCAACCTGTTGGTAGTGCTCTGTGCCGACGAGGCGGCACAGCCGGTGGTGAATACGGGGACTTTGTATCACTAAAAGAATAAATAGAATATGAAGATGACGACATCTATTGCATCGATGACATTGCTCTTTGCGGCATGTCTGGCTTTTGCGCCTGCTGTGGCAGCACAGCAAATCACCGGAACGGAACGTGCGATTGTAGTGCAAACCGGTGCGTTTAAATTGCCGGGCATACTTACCCTCCCTGCCATGGCAGGAAAGGTGCCTGTGGTGATTCTGGTACATGGTTCGGGGCCTAATGACCGTGACGAAACGATTGGCCCCAATAAGCCTTTTCGAGACTTGGCGAATGGATTGGCCGAACATGGTATAGCCACTATTCGCTACGACAAACGTACGAAAGTTTACGGTGCGGCCTCTGTACCCCAAGGCACAGACATCTCTTATGATACAGAGACCGTGGACGATGCGCTCTCGGCAGTGGAGTTGGCCAGAACATTGCCGGAGATTAATCCTCAAAAGGTATTTGTGCTTGGCCATAGCTTAGGGGGCATGTTGGCTCCGCGCATAGCCAAGCGTTCGGGGCATCTCGCCGGCATCATTATGTTGGCGGCCGCAGCTCGCCCCATGGAGACCATCTTACGGGAGCAATTGGCGTATCTGGCGCCTCTTCAAGGGTTCCCCGAGAGTGCGATTCCAACCATAGTAGAACAGACGCGCAAAAGTGTCCCGGCCTCCTATTGGACGTTTGCTAACGAATATCAACCGGCGCAGGTAGCAGCTTTGCTATCAATACCCATGCTGATATTGCAAGGTGAGCGTGACTATCAGGTTACGATGGAAGATTTTCATATCTTCCAAACAGCCCTTTCCGGCCATCATAATGCTCAGTTCCGCTCATACCCCAAGCTCAACCATTTGTTTCAGGTGGGTGAAGGTAAGGCTGTACCCCAGGAATATATGAAAGCAACGCCTGTAGCGCCTATTGTCGTTCAAGACATCGCACGTTTTGTCAAGGCGAAGAAATGATTGCATAGTATGGACAAGAAAGAAAATCCTACTAAGAGCTTTGTGTTGCGCATCGACAGCGAAACCATGGAGGCCCTTGAGAAGTGGGCCAACGACGAGTTTCGCAGTATCAACGGGCAACTGCAATGGATTATAGCCGAAGCCTTAAAGAAGTCCGGACGACTGAAGAAACAGAAGTAGTAATGGAAATGGAATAACATACGCCCCACAACTTTTTTCAGGTTGCGGGGCGTGTCTTTTCAATGAATTGTGTTTATCTTTGTCACGTTAATCATAGTAATAACCAACAAAAAAAGCTAATGAACAATGAGAACAAAGAAGACATTCCGGAATAAAGCGCAGCGTGCGATGTTTGTGTTAACCTTCCTTGTAGGCGGCGCCTATCAGTCGCAACTCTCGGCTCAAGAGAAGCCGAAAGTGATAGATGTAGAAAGAGCGCTTGCACACCCCTCCAAACTGAATACATCGCAGCTGGGAAGTCACGTGCGCTATATACCACTTGAGACAACCGACAAGTCGCTGATAGGCAACGCTCCCGACATCTGTGTACTGAACAAGCGTATCTTGGTGTGGTATAGAGGCCAATGTTTGTTGTTCAATAAAGAAGATGGTAAGTTCGTCTGTGAGATAGGACACTCGGGGGGCGATCCCACTGCCTATTCGCAAACAGTGCCCTTCTATGATGACACTCACGACTGGATTTACTTCATACGGGAACCCGACAAACTGATTAAGTACGACATCAATGGCCACTACCTCGGGGAGATAACCCTCCAGACAAAAGGGTCTGTCCCTAAGCAATACTGTTTCGACGGTTCATCCATCATTGGATATCACGAGGATTTGGTTCCGTCGAAATATGCGCTTACCCTTTTCAACACCCTCGGGAAGGCCGTGGACAACATACCTGCTTCACGCGTCAAAGGGGTTGTTGAGAGTGATATACTATCGTTTACGATGAAGAAAATGGGAAATATGAAATTTGTGCTCATGAAGACTAAAAAAGCCGATATTGCTACTTCTTTGGATAATCTACTTTGGAAAAGCAACCGGCAAGTACGCTTTATGGAGAGTTTATCGGATACGGTGTTCACTTTGGATAATAGCCGGCTCAAACCCTACGTCATCTTCCGTACCGGGAAATGGAGAAGTGGTGCGGCAGCCCGCATGGCGCCAGCCGATGCTACCGACCGCTTGATGATAGGGAGTGTATTGGAAAGCCCCAAACGTATCTTCTTCCAGTGCGTCTTGAACATTTCACCAGATATTCGTCGGAAGGAGGAAGAGAAGGTCTACAATGTCATCTACGACAAAGCGTCCGGCAAGACCACCATGGCCCCGTTCGCCGACCGAATTACCGACGACCTCTCACACGGAATGCCCTTCTGCCCGCAGAGTGTCAGCACCCAAGGCGAGTATGCCTGCCTGATGCAGGCCGCCGACGTGCTGGAGTGGATGGACAAACACCCCGAAGCCAAGCAGCAACCGTGGTGGGAGGCGCTGAAGAACTTGGAGGAGGATGACAACCCGGTAGCCATTATCGTAAGCGAATAACCAATAAATACCATCGGAATGAAAGTAAAAGAAACCCTGTGGAATAATACGTGGATTGCGATAGCAACGCTTGCCTTGTTGGCGGGTTGCTCATCCTCATCTACACAAATATCGAACGCAACGGGAACGTATACCATCGACGTCGCAAAAGCGTTAGAAAGCCCTGCGGAACTCAAGTTATCGCAACTGGGAAATCATGTGTGCTATGTGCCATTAGAGACTACCGACAAATCTCTGGTGGGGGATAATCCTGACATCCACATT
>JAISIX010000004.1 GCA_031261805.1 Mediterranea sp. (in: CFB group bacteria) | reverse complement strand
GCCGAGGCGATGTTCTCCATGGTCGACAACCTCTTTGCCGGCATCAACATCCTCGTCTGGATGGTGGGGCTGGGCACGTTGCTGGCAGGCGCCATCGGCGTGTCGAACATCATGATGGTGACCGTGAAGGAACGTACCACGGAGATTGGCATCCGCCGCGCCATCGGCGCACGCCCCCGCGACATCCTCCAACAGATTCTGGCCGAGAGTATGGTGCTCACCACCTTGGCCGGGCTATGTGGTATCTCCTTCGGCGTGCTGGTGCTGCAAGTGGCCGAGACGGGCATCAACAGCTCCAACGGCAGCGACGCGCATTTCCAGGTCACGTTTTGGCTGGCCATCGGCACCTGCGCGCTGCTCATCGCCCTGGGGATGTTGGCCGGATTGGCACCCGCTTACCGTGCCATGGCCATCAAGCCGATAGAGGCGATACGGGATGAGTGAGCAAGCCCCTCCCATTCATAAGAAGAACGAATAATAATCCAAATCACAATAGAAAGATGAAAAAGTATCTGAAATTCACCCTGCTGGCGCTCTTGGCCATTGTCCTTATCGGGACGTTCGTGTTCCTGTACCAGAAGTCGAAGCCTAAGATAGTAGTGTACGAGACGGTGAAGCCCCAAGTGGCCGACCTGCAAAAGACTACCGTAGCCACCGGCAAGGTAGAGCCGAGAGACGAAGTGCTCATCAAGCCCCAAATATCGGGTATCATTGACGAGGTGTACAAGGAAGCCGGACAGAGCGTGAAGAAAGGGGAGGTGATAGCCAAAGTGAAGGTCATCCCCGAACTGGGACAACTCAACTCCGCCGAGAGCCGCGTACGCTTGGCTGCCATCAACGGTGCGCAGGCCGAAACGGATTTCGCCCGTATGCAGAAGCTCTACAACAGCAAGCTTATCAGCAGCGAGGAGTACGAAAAGAGCCGCGTAGCCGTAGAGCAAGCGCGCGAGGAGACACAAGCCGCCAAGGACAACCTCGAGATAGTGAAGGAAGGCATCACCAAGAACAGCGCCTCCTTCAGCAGCACTATGATACGCTCCACCATCGACGGACTGATACTCGACGTGCCGGTGAAGACGGGTAACTCCGTCATCATGAGCAACACCTTCAACGATGGCACCACCATCGCCACCGTGGCCAACATGAACGACCTCATCTTCCGGGGAAACATCGACGAGACGGAGGTGGGACGCATCCACGAGGGAATGCCCATCAAACTCACCATCGGGGCACTACAGAACCTCACCTTCAACGCCAAGCTGGAGTACATCTCGCCCAAAGGCGTGGAGACCAACGGTGCCAACCAGTTCGAGATAAAGGCTGCCATCAGCGTGCCCGACAGCGTGCAGATGCGCTCCGGCTACTCCGCCAACGCAGAGATTGTGCTGCAACGTGCCTCCCAAGTGCTCACCGTGCCCGAAAGCACCGTGGAGTTCAGCGGCGATTCCACCTTTGTGTACGTCATGACCGACTCCGTGCCCGAGCAGAAGTTCCTGCGCACGCAAGTCACCACCGGGCTGAGCGACGGCATCAAGATAGAGATAAAGAATGGAATCACCCCCACAGAGACCGTACGCGGTGCCGAGAAGGAGGATAAGAAATAACCCTGAAAAAGAATGTACATCATGAGATTCGTATCAAGAATGACACTGGCGCTGCTCGCCCTCGCCATACCCGGCACCGCTTGCATCGCGCAGAATGACAGTACCCGTGTGTGGACGCTGCGGCAGTGCATCGACTATGCTATAGAGCACAATATTACCGTTCAGCAGATGGAGAATGCCACGCATCAGAATGAACTTGACGTAAATACCGCCAAATGGGCAAGGCTGCCAAACTTAAACGGAAGCGCTGGACAAGACTGGAGGTGGGGACGTAGTGCCTCGCCCCAAAGTAATGGCTACATCAACACACAGAACGCCAACTCCAGCGTCAGTCTAAGTACGGGTGTACCCCTCTTCACCGGCCTGCAGATTCCCTACCAATACGCGCTCAGCAAGCTCAACCTAAAGGCTGCCTTGGAAGACCTGAAGAATGCGAAAGAAAATATAGCCGTCAACATAGCAGGCGCTTATCTGCAAGCATTGCTTAATTCAGAATTGCAGAAAGTGGCGCAAGACCAAGTGGTACTCAGCAAGGAGCAAGCAGACCGTATACAGGGTATGTTTAAGGTAGGCAAGGCATCGCAGGCCGAACTGGCAGATGCCCTTTCGCGGGTAGCGCAAGATGAGTTATTGGCAACCCAAGCCAACAATACGTACCGGCTTTCCATCTTGGACCTCAGCCAGATGTTGGAACTTCCTACTCCCGAAGGATTTGCACTCGTCGGTCCTCAAGTGGGCATAGACATACAATCTCTCACCCCGCCTGATGACATCTATGCGCAAGCTCTCACCTTCAAACCCGTAGTGAAGGCGGCTGAATACAGGTTGCAGGGCAGCGAGAAGAGCATCCGCATCGCTCAAAGCGCTTTTTACCCGCAACTGTCGTTCTCCGCTGGATTAGGCACCAGCTACTACACGTTGAGCGGCCAGGGGACACCAAGCTTTTCGACGCAACTAAAGAACAACTTCAGCAAATACATCGCTTTCAACCTCAGCGTCCCTCTCTTCAACCGCTTCGCCACCCGCAATCGTGTGCGCAGTGCCCGTATCCAGAAGCTGAACTATAGTCTCGACTTGGACAACGTGAAGAAGACGCTCTACAAGGAAATCCAGCAAGCGTGGTACAACGCTTTGGCAGCCGAGAGCAAGTACACCAGCAGCACGGCGGCCGAGGAGTCCAGCACCGTCGCCTTCCAGCTGATGACGGAGAAGTTTGAGAACGGCAAGGCCAACGCCGTGGAGTACAACGAGTCGAAACAGAACCTGATGAAAGCCCAGTCGGATGAGTTGCAGGCGAAGTACGAGTACCTCTTCCGCACCAAGATTCTGGACTTCTACAAGGGGCAAGCCATCGAGTAAGGTGTCCTTCCACCCTTCCACCCGCAAAGGTCGATGTACACGGGGTTGTGGAAGGGTGGAAGGGAATATGGCATAAACTTATGGTAGGGGGTGGAGAATGGCGTTCACGCGCATGCCCATCCGCCCAACCGCGCATGCCCTTCGGTGTACTGCCTCATGGTGGTGGGAAAGACGGAATAATGGGGTGGTCGTTCGAGGCGCAGGCTTCACACATTTCTTTTTATTTTTTTGGCTTAGTCTTGCTTGCCTTAACTTCCTTTTGTTACCTTTGTAGCGAGAAAAAACAAATCGCTCTTACTCTTTGATTGTAAACGACCTCTATAATTACGCATGGTAGCTCTTTAACCGAGCAACGCATCTATCTAATACATACGCACATTATACCCGTTAGCCTTGCAACCTCAAAGATAGGGGCTTCGAACCTCTTTAAAATCTAAGGTATGAGAGCTAAATCCCTACTCATTGCGACGGGCATCCTCCTCGCAAGTCATGTCGGCACTCTGTCGGCATGTACCACCATCATCATCTCCGGCAAAGCCACCCCCGACGGCCGTCCGCTAATGTGGAAGAACTCGGACACCGAGATCCCCTTTCAAAGTGTGATGTACGGCGACCAACGCGGCATCCCCTTCCTGGGGATGGTCCGCAACTCTTCCAAGCGCGACTCCACCGCCAGCGTTTGGGCGGGTACGAACGCCTACGGCTTCGCCATCATGAACACCTTGTCGTACAACCTGAGCGAGAAAGGCGACGGCGCACGCAACGGTAGCGTGATGCGCAAGGCGCTCGAGCAATGCCGCACCGTGGCCGACTTCAGAACGATGCTCGACACCTTACCCCGCCCCATGCGGCTGAGCGCCAACTATGGTGTAGTCGACGCACAGGGAGGTGCCGCCTATTTTGAGGCCCGTGGCGACGGCTATCGGATGGTCGACGTAAACGACCCCGCCGTAGCGCCCGACGGCTACTTGGTCTACACCAACTTCTCCTACACCGGCTTCTACGACAAAGGGCAGGGGTACATCCGCTACATGAGCGCCCAGCACGAGGTGCAGTCCGTGTTGCCCTCCAAAGGCTTCACGCCGCAATGGATTTTCAACCACTTGGCACGTTGCTACTACCACTCGCTCCTGGGCATCGACTACACCTCGCCACAAGCCTTGGAGCTGTTTGCCAATGGCTACATCCCCGACGGCGACCTCATCGCCCGGCACTCCACAGCCAGCGCTACCGTCATACAGGGCGTGCGCCCCGGCGAGAACCCCGAGCTGACCACGATGTGGGCTGCGCTCGGATACCCGCCCTGCTCCGTGGCCATTCCCTGCTGGGTGAAGCTCGGGCGCGACAACCCCGCCATCGTGCTACGCGACAAGGAGACCCACCGGGCGCCACTCTCCGACTGGGTGGCACGGGTCAAGGGTACCGTGTACGACGTGACCCGTGGCCATGGCATCGACTACGTGCACCTCTCGCGTATATATAATAAGGTAGGCGACGGCTACATGCAACGGCTACGTCCCATCGAGCAGCAGGTCTTCGACATGGAGGCCTCCGCCATGGCTGCCTGGCGTGCCGACGGCAAGCTGGACCTCAAGGCAGCCAAGGCGCTCTGCCACGACATCAGCCTCTTCGTTGGCCAGCGCTTGGAAGCCATCTCTCCGACCACCGTGAAATGAACAATGCATAATATCTATTAGAATGAAACGTACCCTTCTTTGCCTGTCGCTCCTCCTCTCGCTGGGGGGAGCGAAAGTCGCGGCACAGCCCCAAGTGGCTCCCTACCCCTACGACATCCATTACTTCCTCCCCCAAGGAGACGACCGGTTCGACCCCAAGATTCCACTCCCTAAAGAGGTGCTGGGCTTCGAAGTGGGCCAGCAACACGTCGACTGGAACAACGTACTGATGTACATGCGCGCCCTCGACAGCGCTTCCGACCGTGTCTCCATCCAGACCTTCGGACAGACCAACGAGTATCGTCCCTTCATCCAGGTGACCATCACTTCGCCCGCCAACCAGAAGAACCTGGAGGCCATCCGGCAACAACATCTGCAGCTCACCGACCTCCAAGAGTCGGGTAAGCTCGACACGGGCAAGATGCCCCTCATCGTGAACTACATGTACTCCATCCACGGCAACGAACCGTCGGGTACCAACTCCTCCCTGGCGATGGCCTACTACCTGACGGCCCTCCAAGGGGCGGAAGCCGACAGCCTGCTCGACAACCTCGTTGTCGTGCTCACCCCCGGGCAGAACCCCGACGGGCTGAACCGCTTCGCCTCGTGGGTGAACAGCGCACGCAGCCACCCCGATGTGGCCGACTATCCCGACTCACGCGAGTTCACCGAGCCATGGCCCTCCAGCCGCACCAACCACTACTGGGCCGACTGCAACCGCGACTGGCTCATGGTACAGCAACCCGAGGGGCAGAACGCCCTGGAGATGTACTTCCGCTGGCTACCCAACGTGGTGGTCGACTTCCACGAGCAGGGAGGCGACCGCTCCTACTACTTCAGTCCGGGACATCCCAAGCGTACCAGCGAGCTGATGCCGCAGGCCAACCAGGACTTTACCTCCAAGCTGACCCACTACGCCGCCAAGGAGCTGGACAAGATAGGCACCCTCTACTTCTCCAAGGAAGGTTACGACGACTATTACATCGGCAAGGGCGCGGCGTATGGCGACATACACGGCTCCGTCTGCATCCTCTGCGAGCAGTTGGCCTCGCGCGGGCACCTGCGCACCACCAAGAACTACGGCCTGATGTCGTTCGCCGAGACCATACGCAACCAAGCCTTCTCGGGCTTCGGCATGTTGAAGGGTGCGCTGGCCCTCAAGGCGCAGCTCCTCGACTACCAACGCGGCTTCTACCAGACCATGAGCCAAGAGGCCGGCAAGGCCGCCGTGCAAGGCTACCTCTTCAACGCTCGCGGCAACCGGGCCAACGCCTTCCAGTTCCTGCAAGTGCTCAAGCGCCATAGGGTAGAGGTCTACCGGTTGTCCAAGCAGCAGAGCGTGAACGGGAAGACCTACCGTCCGGACGACTCCTACGTTATCCCCTGCGACCAGAAATACTACAAGACCGTACGTACCCTGATGGAGGATGTCACCCACTTCGAAGACAGTACCTTCTACGACATCTCCACCTGGACCTTCCCCCATGCCTTCAACCTGCAGTACACACCGCTCAAGGCGACCGCCGGCTTGCTGGGCGAGAGGGTCGACGAGCCGGCCTTCCCCCGAGGGGAGATAATAGGCGGGCAGAGCGAGGTGGGCTACCTTTTCGAGAACACCGAGTTCTATGCGCCCAAAATCATCTACGAGCTGCTCCGCCAAGGCCTCATCGTCAAGGTGAGCAACAAGCCCTTCACCTATCCCTCCCCGCAGGGAGACGTGCCTTTCCACTACGGCACGATACTTGTGCCCGCGCAGTACCAATGCCTGCCTCCCAGCGAGGTGTACGCCCTGGTGAAGCAGCTGTCCGAGGAGTGTGGCGTGAGGACCTACGCTGCCTCGCAAGGCCTGATGGCCGACCACGACCTGGGCGGGCCGCAGTTTAAGCCGCTCACCCTCCCCCGCGTGGCCATCATCGTAGGGCGTGGCATGGGCGTGCCCGACTCGGGCGAGGCGTGGATGCTACTGGGCAAACGCCTGCAGATGCCTCCCGTACTGATAGAGTGTAGCCGCCTGCCGCTGGCCGACCTCTCACAGTTCAATACTATCATCCTGAACAACGGCGTGCCCACCACACCCCTGTCGGCCAAGACCGTAGCCAAGCTACGCGGATGGGTAGAGGCCGGAGGAACGCTCATCGCTACGGGCAAGGCCTACCGCTGGACCAACGACGCCAAGCTGACGCACATCGAGACCGTGCCCACCCTGCGTGTCGACTCGGCCAGGTACCTGCCCTACGAGGCGCTTGCCAACGCGCACTACGGCGACTCCGTCGACGGGGTCATCCTCCAATGCCGCCTCGATAAGACCAACCCCCTCGCCTGGGGGTACGACCAGGACCGGATAGCCCTCTTCCGCAACTCGGCCCTGACGTTCAAGGCCACCAAGGACCCATACGCCTCGCCCATCTCCTACCTGAAGATGCCCGACCTCTACCTCTCCGGCTGCATCTCCGAAGGCAACCTGAAGCGGATGGCCGGACAGCCCGCCGTCATCGTGCAGCAGGCTGCCAAGGGGCGTGTCATCGTCTTTGCCGACGACCTGAACTTCCGTTCCTACTGGTATGGCACCAGCAAGCTCTTCCTGAACGCTATCTTCTTTGGTGGGCTGCTATAAGCTCCCCCCCGGACAATCTTTATGTTAAACGAACAATAGAAAGACATGAGACAGAAATTCGCTATCCTTTTGTGCGTCTTGCTCTGTTGCCTCACGGCACAGGCGCAAAGCCAGAAAGTAACGGGCCAAGTGCTCTCGTCCGACGACAACCAGCCCGTCGTGGGTGCGAGCGTCGTCGTCAAGGGCAGCAACGCCGGTACCATCACCGACATAGACGGGCACTTCAGCCTCGACATCCCGCAGGGCACGAAAACCTTGCAAGTGTCCTATATCGGCATGAAAACGCAGTACGTGGAGCTGAAAGGCCACACCGCGCTACACATCACCCTCTCGCCCGACGTGAAGGTGCTCGACCAAGTGATGGTCGTGGCCTACGGCACTACCACCAAGGGAGCCTTCACCGGCGCGGCCAGCGTGGTGAACGCCGATAAGATCGCCTTGCGTCCCGTGACCAACGCCACCTCGGCGCTGCTGGGCAGCACTCCGGGCGTCATCGTCTCGGCCGCTACCGGCTCACCGGGCGATGCACCTTCTATCTACATCCGTGGCCTCGGCTCTATTAATGCCAGCTCCAACCCCTTCATCGTCCTGAACGGGATGCCTTACGACGGTTCCATCAGCTCCATCAACCCCGACGACATCGCCTCCATGACCGTGCTGAAGGATGCTTCCTCCACGGCCCTTTACGGCTCACGTGCGGGCAACGGTGTGCTGATGATTACCACCAAGTGCGGCGACAAGGGAACCATGAAGGTCAACGTGAAGTTCAGCGAAGGTTTTGTCAGTCGCCAGTCCGACGACTACCAGAAGGTCAACGCTCCCCAGTACCTACAGATGTACTGGGAGAACTTACGCAACCAGAACATGTACGGCGGCTCCAAGATGCCGGCCGCACAAGCTGGCGCACAAGCCTCCAGCGAATTATTCAACGGCTTCGGTTTGCTGTACAATCCGTACGACGTACCGGCCAACGAGGTGATAGCTGCCGACGGGAGCTTCAACAGCAATGCCCGCTTCAGGTGGGCCGACGACACCAACTGGTACGATGCCATGACGCAGATAGGCAAACGCACCAATATAGGCGTCAACCTGAGCGGCGGTGGCGAGAAGAGCAACTACTACGCCTCCGTGAGCTACCTCAATGAGGACGGCTATATGCTCAAGTCCAACTTCCAGCGCTACACGGCCAACCTGAACGTCTCCTCACAGGTGAACAAGTTCCTGAAGGTGGGAGTGAACTCATCGGCCAACCTCAGCTATTCGAAGGGCAACCCCAACACCAATACAGGCAGCCTCTCCAACCCCTTCCGGTTCGCACGCAGCGTGGGTCCTATCTACCCCATACACCGCCATAACCCGACGACCGGCGAGCTGATTCTTGACGCCGATGGCAACCCGCAATACGACTTCGGCAAGGACGGGATAGTCATTGATGGTGTCAAGTACAAAGGACGTCCTTATCTCTCGGACGAGAATCCCGTCATCGAGGTGCCGCTCCGCTTTAACCAATACCGCCGCAACACCATCAACGCGAAGGCCTTCGCCGAAATCACCTTCCTGAAGGACTTTAAGTTCACGGTCAACGCCAGCGTAGGTGCCAACTCGTACTTGAGCGAGTCGGCCACGACGGTCTTCGTGGAGGAAAAAGACAACCAAGATATTGCCACCTCGACCAAGACCAACACGTTCACCACCACCTGGGACTACAACCAGTTGCTCTCGTACGCGAAAGACATCGCTGGAGGGCATCGCGTCGACGTGCTGGTAGGGCACGAGAGCTACGACTATTCTTACAAGTACCTCTCCGCCTCCGTCTTGGGGCAAAGCATCCCCAACGGCAACTATGGCTTTGACAATTATACCAGTACCAATCTCAAGCCCGACGGGTACGAGCAGAAGTACCGGGTGGAGAGCTACCTCTCGCGCCTAAACTACAACTACAAGGAGCGCTACTACCTCTCGGGTAGTTTCCGCCGCGACGGCAGCTCACGCTTCAACCATCCATGGGGTAACTTCTGGTCGGTAGGCGCCAGCTGGAAGATTGACCGCGAGGAGTTCATGAAACCCTTCACGTGGATTGACATGTTGAAGCTACGTACAGCCTACGGCGAAGTGGGCAACGACCAGTTGGGCACTGACGAGAAAGACTACTATACGGCCGACGACACCTACCTGCCAGTGGCCAACGCAGGCAATCCCGGATATATCCAGTCATCCCTTGGCAACAAAGAACTCCGCTGGGAGGTCTCGAAGAACTTCGATGCCGCCTTGGAGTTCAGCTTCCTCAGAGGGATGCTTAGCGGTACGGTCGAGTTCTTCAACCGCCAGTCCGACAACCTCCTTTGGGAGATTGACATCCCCCCATCAAGTGGCTTCTCGAAGGTGTACAGGAACGCCGGTAGCATGTACAACCGCGGCGTGGAGGTCGAACTGAACACACGCCCCATCCAGCGGAATGGCTGGACTTGGACGCTGGGTATCAACGCCACCACGTTGAAGAACAGGATTACCTACCTGGCCATGGAACCCAAGATGGACGGCAACTACCATCGCCTTGAAGAGGGGCACTCGCGCTATGAGTTCTACCTCTACCAGTGGCGTGGCGTCGACCCCGCCTCCGGCAACAGCATCTACCTGCCTGCCGAGGAGCAATACGGCGAAGGCGACGAGTCGGCCGTAGAGGTGAACGGGCAGTGGTACACCACCAGCAGGGACAAGGCGCTGCAAGACTGGTCGGGCGTGCCCACCCCGAAGGTATCGGGCGGCATCAACACCAGCCTCTCCTGGAAGGGCCTGACGCTAAGCCTCACCTTCAACTACCAGCTGGGTGGAAAGCTCTACGACAGCGCTTATGCCTCCTTGATGACACCGGGCACCGGCTCGGACCTCTATTCCACCTTCTCGGCCGACATACTCCGCCGCTGGCAAAAACCCGGCGACATCACCGACGTGCCATTGATGTGGAGTGGTGCTGACAACATCACCACCAACAACAATGCCGGCTACTCCACTCGCTGGCTCGTCAGCTCCAACTTGTTCGAGCTGGCCAACGCCAACCTCAGCTACGACGTGCCCAAACCGTTCCTCCGCAGGTTCCAACTCTCGGGCCTGCGCCTCTACGCCTCGGCCAACAACCTCTTCCAGCTCACCGCACGCCGCGGGCTATACCCACGTCGGTCGCTCTTCTCGGGCAACCCCGGGAGTGCCGACGTCTACTTACCCTCCAAGGTCATCTCCTTCGGACTCGACTTCACCTTCTAAACATTGTTATACTCGACCAATATGATAAAGAATACACTCTACGCACTTTGCATAGCTTCCCTGCTCTCCTTAGGAGGATGCAAGGGAGACTGGCTCGACCTTAGCTCAACCGTCAATGCCAACCAGTCGCAAATGTTCACCACCACCCAGACGGCCATGATGGCCGTCGACGGCTTGGGACGCTTGATGCACGACGATGTCAACACCAGCACCGCGGCGCAATGCGGCTATGAGACTTGGATGATATGGATGAGCATGATGGGTGAGAACCTGGTCTTCACCTTCGACGGTGCCCAATTCAAGCCGCAGGCAGGCTGGACAATGCACCGCGGGCTGACGTACAACGGCCTCAAGTACCACTATGCCACCTTCTACCGTTTCGTCTCCAACGCCACGGCCATCTTGACGAATATCGACCAGGCCACCGGCACGGAGACGGAGAAAGAGAACATCAAAGGGCAAGCTTACGCCTATCGCGCCTTCGCCTATTTCCAGCTCGTGCAGGCTTGGGGCAAACGGTTCGACTACGACAACCCCGCCAACAACGACGAGCCAAACAGCGGCGTCATCCTCCGCAACACGGAGCAGTTGACGTTCGACAACCAAGCACGCTCCACCGTCAACGAGGTCTACCAGCAGATTAACAGCGACATCGACAATGCCGTCAAGTGCCTCACGGCGACTACCGTGGTACGCACGAACAAGACCTACATCAACCGCTACGTGGCCGAGGGCCTGAAGGCTCGCATCCTGTTGGCGCAAGGCAAGTGGGAGGAAGCCGCCCTGTTGGCCAAGGACGTGGTGGAACACTCGGGCGCCAAGCTGCAAGCCGACACCTATACCACCACCACGAACCGCATGATGGACAGCGGAAACAGCGAATGGCTATGGTGCAAAATAGGGCTTGTCGACGAAGTGGAGCACACGCTGAAGAACTTCGAGAGCTTCATGAGCAACATGAACGTCAGCTACAACAGGAAATCGCCCCGAGCCATCTACAACCAGCTGTACAACCGGATTCCGGACACCGACGTGCGCAAGGCCATCTGGCTCCCTTACGCGCCCGACGCCACGTCCATGCCTCGCCCTATCGTCCCCACGAACGGCATTGTCGTCAACTATATGTCCAACAAGTTCATCGTGTCCGACCCTGCGGCGAAGGTAGCTGACGTGCCCTACATGCGCCTGCCCGAGATGATGCTCATCGAGGCCGAAGGCTACGCCCGTGCCGGCAAGTACGGCGAGGCGGCACAAGCACTCTACCCGTTGGCCTCCGCCCGCGACCCCCAATACCAACTATCTACCAAGACGGGACAGGAACTCATCGACGAGATAATGTTCCAGCGTAGCGTCGAACTATGGGGCGAAGGATTCCGCTGGCCCGACCTCAAACGCCTGAACATGCCTCTCGACCGTGGCCCCGCCCCACGTACCGAGCTGGGATACAACGGCACCATCTGGACCATCGAGAATGGCGGAATGCCGGAGGACTTCGACCCCGAGGCATCCAACTTCGACATGTACGACACCGGGAAAATCATCAACCCCGACTCCCGCTACATCCCCGCGGGCGACAAACGGTGGCAGTTCCTCATCCCCAATACCGAGACTGACATCAACCCACTCTGCGTGCAGAACGAGCTGTAGCCTCATGCAAGCGTGGCGCACCTCCTCAGCGGGAGATGCGCCACGTGTTCTATAGAGATGCGCCTACCCCCAGGGGTAAGACACCTTCTATCGGACGGGTGGGGTATCTTCTATCGCCCAGTTGAGGCATCTTCTATCGCTCAGTTGAGGCTCCTTCTATCGCTCGGGTGGGGCATCTTCTATCGCTCAGTTGAGGCTCCTTCTATCGCTCGGTTGAGGCATATACATACAGGGACTGGACTACGCTACGGGGCACCTTCAGTAGGTTGCTCGAGTACTGTGTTGTCAGCGTCAGCGTGTACCAGCCCTCCTCCAGCTCGGGAGGCAGCAGGAAGATGAGCTTTGAGGGCGTGTTCTGCGCCACCATCTCCCGGGCCAGCTTGCTGACGTGGCCTTGGCCGTCGGTCAGCGTAAGGCCCACCGAAGGGTCGTCGCCCGCCAGCTTGATGTTCTTGCCCGTGAGGATATAGTTGCGCCCGGCCGTAGCGCTGAAGTCGGTGGCATGGGTACAGGCGTCTTCGCCACTGGCGATGTAGATGCCCTCGCGCTCGCCGAGGATGTGGACGTCGGTGTGGGCTATCTCCTTGGCCAATCCCCTGCCTTGGTGGATGGATACATAGATGGAGTTTCGGGAACTGTCCCATGCGCCGCCTCGGACGGTGCCGCGGAAGCCTGCCACGAAGCGGCAGAGGCTGATGTTGACGCTATTGCCGCTGCACACCTCCTCGGCGATGGCCTCCTGGAAGAGGGAGATGCTCATCGCCATGGCCTCGCGGCGGATACCGGGGTTCTTCTTGACCATCTGGTCGAGCAGGTAGTCTTCGTTTACATGGCGGTTGACATCCAGGGAGAGGACCTTGCCTGCCTGGCCGTCGGTGGTGATGGCGTATGTTCTCATCCATCCTTTCAATACATGTTTAGCCATTCTTTCTCAATGGTTTAATGGTTTTGGAATCAAGTCAACTCGCTTGGCGGGCTGTCGTGTGGTCCCCCAAGCGGACGTAAAATTCCCCAAAAAGGATGAAACACACAAGGGAAAGGCGAAGTTTTTGCGGCCAAGGCGCTGAATGCGCCTACGGCCCATCAATAAAAAGGACAAAGCGTCCTTGGTCACGAAAAATAGCCCTATCTTTGCGGCAGAATCTAAAAGCCTCAGTATGTTGAAAAACCGTCTTATAGCGATTGCCGCCACCTTTCTATATGCGTTGTCTTGCTTGGGCAACGGCGGAGGGGAGGCCTATCTTTTCTCCAAAATAGACTACCAGCAAGGCTTGTCGAACAGCGCGGTGCTCTGCCTCTTCCAAGAGCGGTCGGGGGTGATGTGGTTCGGCACCTACGACGGGATGAACTGCTACGACAGTCGGAACATGGAGGTGTACCGGTCGGACTTCAGGGCCAACGGCACGCTGAGCAACAACATCATCCACTCCATCGGGCAGGCCGACGGGCGCAACCTATGGGTCACCACGCACCTGGGCGTGAACCGCTTCTCGCTGGACAGCCGACGGGTGACGCGCAACGACTATGAGTTTTCGGGCAACTACTACCTCTACTCCAACAGCCGGGGGAACACTTGGGTAATCAATGAGACTGGCGTCTATTATTACGACGTGCCGCGGCAGCGATTCGTCAAGGTGCCCGGCGTACCGTCCCTCTTCTCGGACGACATGGACCGACGCGCCTTCGTGGCCGACGACGGTAGCCTGTGGCAGTTCCTCCCCCACACGGGGAAGCTGCGGCGCTTCTCCCCCGAGTGCTTCTCCGCCGCGGACCCCCACGAGGGAGTCACCGTCACCACCACCGACTTCCACCCCAAGGCCATCGCCAACTGTTTCTACCAGAACGGCATCGTCTGCTTCGTGGACCAGGCGCAGGACCTGTATATGTACGACATCGCCCGCCACTCGCAGCTCTTCATCCGCAACATCGGCGCCTTGGCGGGGCACTATGGCGCCATCACCGGCATCACCCCCTTCGGCAACGACATCATGCTGGCCTTCCGCACCAACGGCCTCGTACGTCTGCGTGCCTCCGAACGGTACAAAGAAGAGGTGGTCGACCGCAACATCCGCATCTATGCCCTCTACCTCGACACCCGGCAGGACATCCTCTGGGTGGCCTCCGACGGGCAGGGGGCCGTGACCTACGCCCGTCCATACTCCATCGCCGACAACCTGCTGCTCAACCAGCTCTCGCCCAACCTCAGCCGGCAGGTACGCTCCATCATGGCCGACCGCTACGGTGGCCTGTGGATGGGCACCAAGGGCGACGGGCTGCTCCACCTCCCTCACTACGCCGGAAAGGTGGTGGCGGACCAGGCGGAGATATACTCGGCCGAGGGCAGGCAGAAGCTCTCCGCGTACACCAAGCACGACCGGGAGTTCAGCGTGTACACGTTGCGGCAAAGCCGGTACCACGACGGCTTCTGGGTAGGCTCGGGGGCGCACGGGCTGCTCTACTACTCATTCGCCGACAAAGCCTTGCGCCCCGTAACGGAAAGCCCCGGCTACCAAGGCAGCCCCATCACCGACGTGCATGGCATCTACGAAGCCTCGGACAGCGTGCTGTACGTGGCCACGGGAGCCTCGGGCCTCCACCGCGTAGTGGTCCGGGTGGAGAGAAACGCCATCCGCATGGAGCGGCACCGGCAATACCACTTCTACGACAAAGGCCACGAAGCGCAGGTGTTCTACGCCATGGTGGCCGAGGGCGACTCGTTGCTGTGGCTGGGAAGCCGGGGCGCGGGCCTCGTGGAGTTCCATCCCGCCGACGGGCACTACCGGGTGGTCTCGCTCAAAGAGGGCAACTACCGCTTCACGGACGACGTGCTCAGCCTCTGCCGTACCCACGACGGGCACCTGTGCGTAGGCACCACCTCGGGCTTGGTATGCCTTCCCCGCCCTCCCTACCGTCAGGGGAAGGGCGACACGATATGCTACGTAGGGCGGGAACAGGGATTGCTCAACGACATGATCCATGGCGTGCTCGAGGACCGTTCCGGCTTCTTGTGGCTGGGCACCAACCGCGGGCTGATAAAGTATAACCCCACCAACGGCTCCTCGCACGCCTACTACTACACCTCGGGTGTGCAGGTAGGCGAGTTCAGCGACGATGCCTATTACCGCTCCCCCTACACCGGCCAGCTCTTCTTCGGGGGCGTGAACGGTGCGCTCTACCTCGACAACGAGGGCCGACAACCCGCCACCACCCCGCCCGACATCCTCCTGAGGAGGCTCAGCGTCGACCACACGACGGTGGACATCAGCCACTACTACGCCGCCGACGGCCGGACGCTGCACCTGCGGGGAGGGGAGTTCTCCTCCTTCACGCTCTCTTACGTCGTGCCCGACTTTCTGACAGGCACCGACGTGGAGTATTCGTATCTCCTGGACGGCTACAACCGCCAATGGTCCACCTTCAGCAGCGCCAACGAGGCCACGTTCACATCCGCCGTCCCGCCTGGCCGGTATGAGTTCCGGGTACGCTACAAGAAGGACGTGTTCGACACCGACTACCGCTACCTGTCCCTCCCCATCATCATCAGCGCCCCCTGGCAACGGTCGGCCGTGGCCTATCTCGCGTACACCCTGCTGCTGCTCGCCTTGGCGTTCTACGTGGGATATCTCCTGCACCGCTACGTGGCGCAGAAACGGGCCATGAACAAGCTCCTGGCCGACAACGAGCAATATGCCCGGCAACTGACGCAGCTACACCTCATGCAGGAGGGCCTCCACGACACCCCCATGGGTGAGAGCGCCGGCGGCGACACGCCCGGGGAGGCCGACTTCACGCACCAATTGCTGCAAATCATCGGGCAAAACCTCGACGACGAGAAGCTTGGTTCCACGCTGATAGCCGAGCGCATGGGCCTCAGCCGCCGACAGCTGTACCGCAAGTTCAAGGAGGCGTCCGCCGACGGCACCACGCTCGGCGACCTGATAAAGAGCTACCGGCTCGAGAAGGCGGCCCAGCTGCTGCTCACCGAGAAGCTCTCCGTACAGGAGGTGATGTCGCAGGTAGGCATCTCCAGCCGCTCCTACTTCTACCGCGAGTTCACCACCCGCTTCGGCTGCCCCCCGGGAGAGTACCGCCACACCAGCCGATGAGGCGGGGGCCGTGTCCGCGGCGTGTCCCTTATTGTGCCATCTTGTCCCTTTATCCGCCCTTTTCGCCCGTGCCATCATTTTGGCAACGGACGGGACGAAGCTTTCATTAGCATTCTTTTACTTTGTGATAAACAATCCGCTTCGGGTTATCCGCTCCGGGTTGTTTGCAACGAACCTTATTTATTCACTAAAAAAGAATGATATGAATGAAAGACTGAAACATCTAACCTTGTTTCTATTAGGCACGCTCATCTGCCTGAGCGTATCGGCCCAATCGCTCCGCAGCCTGTCGGGCACGGTGAACGATGAGAACGGCGAACCCATCGTGGGATGCGCCGTAGCCGTGAAAGGCGGCAACACGGGAACCATTACCGACATCGACGGTAACTTCAAGCTCTCCGCTCCCGCCAGCGCCACCTTGGTATTCTCGTACATGGGTTACGTCACCCAAGAGTTTAAGGTGTCCGCCTTGAGCGGCAACACCCTTCGCGTATCGCTCCAGCCCGACACCAAGACCCTCGACGAGGTAGTGGTGGTAGGCTACGGCACGATGAAGAAGTCGGACCTCACCGGCTCCATCTCCACCGCCAAAGGGCAGGACATCATCAAAGGGCAGAACTTCAACGCCCTCGACGGCCTCAAAGGCAAAGTGGCCGGCGTGAACATCTTCTCCAATACCGGGCAGCCGGGCGGGGAGATGAGGGTGGTAATCAGGGGAATCTCGACTATCCAAGCCTCCGCCTCCCCGCTCTACATCGTCGACGGGGTAGCCATGACGGACTTTAACTTGGTAAACCCTAACGATATTCAATCGGTAGAGGTGCTGAAAGATGCCTCCTCGGCCGCCATCTATGGCGCCCGCGGTGCCAATGGTGTCATCTTGGTTACCACCAAGCGCGGCAATGGCGGACAAGGAGTACATATTTCTTATGATGGTTCACTCTCTATCGGCACACTGCCCAAGGAGATGGATGTGATGGACTCCAACGAATGGATGGCCACCTTTAAGAAAGGCTTGGAAAATGCCAACGCCTACCAAGGGAAGAATTTCGACTTGGATATGTCGAAGATCTTCACGGACCCACGTTTCTTCAATGCAGATGGCACACCTATATATAATACCGACTGGCAAAAAGAAGCTACCCGCACTGCCATCTCGCACAACCATCAAGTCAGTATACAGCGGCAGGGCGACCGCAATGCCATAGGTGCGTTCCTGAACTATACGGATCAGCAAGGCATTGTGCTCAACTCCTACTTCAAACGTATCAACGCCAAGCTGACTTACGACGATCAACCTACCAAGTGGCTCTCCACAAACGTTAACCTGTTGGTGAATCATACTTGGGGCAACCGCACCTCCGACAACCCTTACGGGCAAGGAGCGTTACGTACGATGGTTGAAGCATGGCCTTTCTTGCCCGTGATGTACGACGGAGAATATGTACAATCTAATATGGTACAAACAGGAACCATCTTAAACGACAAGACGCAAGTGGGAATGGCAAAAAACGACCCCAAGTTCAAAGGCACGCAAGGAATAACTCCGGAAGGAGTGGGCAATCCCGTGGAATTGCTGAAACGAGTGGTAGCCATGAGCTACAAGACGCAGATATTCGGCAATGCAGCACTGACCTTCCACTTGGCCAAAGGTCTTGACTTAAAAACCCAATATGGCATAGACTATCACAACAACCGCTATGCGGGTTACGAACCCTTCCAACCACATTCCATCATCTCGTTAACAGGTACAGGAAAAGCCAATGCCAATAACTCCAATTCATTGTATTGGCAAGAGGAAACTTACCTGAATTATCTGCATGATTTCGGCAAGCACCACCTCAATGGCATGGTCGGCATGTCGTGGAATAGTTATACATATACTTATTTCGACGCATCCGATACAGGTTTCACGGACGACTTCTATGGCTATTATAACATGGGTAATGGCGGAAACGACGAAAGCAAGCCGTCCGTAAGCGACGATTATGACAAGTGGCTGATGAACTCTTACTTTTTGCGCGTGGCCTATTCGTACGACAACAAATATATGGCTACGGTGACCGGCCGCTACGATGGTTCGTCCAAGTTTGGTGCAAACAACCAATATGCGTTCTTCCCTTCCGCTGGTTTGGGTTGGAATATCTCCAACGAGAAGTTTTGGAATAGAGATTGGTTGGCCAATCGCCTGAAACTGCATACTTCGTATGGATTGACAGGTAACTCGGAGATTGGCACCTATCAAGCTTTGGCGACAATCAGTCAATCGAACGCCATCATTGGCGATAAGCTACACACAGTTACTTATTTGGATAAGATGCCTAACCCTGACTTGAAATGGGAAAAAACCGCACAGTTTGATATTGGTGTCGAGTTGGGGCTATTCCACGACCGACTGAATTTCGACATCTCCTACTATCATAAATATACCAGTAACCTGTTGCTTGACAAAAAAGTGCCTGAGTCGACCGGATATTCTAGCATTTTGGATAATGTAGGAGCTGTGTCCAATCAAGGAGTAGATATGCTTATTACGGCTCATCCCATCCAAAACAGAGAGTTCCAGTGGACCTCCACTTTGAACTTGGGATACAACAAAAGCCGTGTAGAGAAGCTGGATGAAAGTGCGGCAGTTGATCCGGCTTCAGGGAAGAGGCAAATGCTCAAAGATGGCTTCGTAGGCTACGACATGCTGATACGCGAAGGCGAAGAACTTTCAGCCTTCTACGGTTACAAGAATCTCGGCATCTATGACGGCGTTCCCGAACACTGGGACTCCAATACGATGAATGTTCCTAGTACAATTGGGCAGAGGGTAACTTCCAAAGATCGGTATGTATTGGGACATGGATTGCCTCATTGGACAGGTTCGTTCATCAATACGTTCAACTATAAGAACTTTGACCTGACGCTCGACCTACAGTTTATGTGGGACGTAAACATCATGCAAGAGTTCTTCCATCCTACGGTTGCCCGCTTCTTGACCAACGACTTGACAAAGATGTACAACGAAGCATGGGACCCGGTAACCAATCCCAACAGCAAAGTACAAGCCGTCCGGCTTGCCAACTTCGGACAAGGTTCCGACCCCAATGCCGATGACACTTGGGTATGCAACGGTTCGTACCTGCGGGTCAACATGATTCAGTTGGGATATTCCTTTGCGCCGAGCCTGATTAAGAAGATTGGGGCGCAGAAACTCCGCTTGTACGGAAGTGTCAACAACGCCTTCCTGTTTACTTCCTCCAACTACTTGGGCTACGACCCTGATAACTCGAGCCGGTTGGGTAACAATAACTGGGGAACCAATCGCCAGTTCTTCACATACCCGCGCCCTCGTACTTTCACAGTAGGGCTTAATGTAACTTTCTAACTTTAAAAACATAACATTATGAGATTTAAGAAATACATCGTATACAGTTCCTGCCTCTCTCTATTGGCAGCGACTTTAGGAGCTTGCAACTTTTTGGATGACAAACCATTGGATGCCAAAGATTCTTCTTTGGCTTGGCAGACGGCTACCGATGCGGAAACCAATGTCAATGCACTTTACTTCGGAGGAGTTCCTTACCTGAATAACACCGATGTAGACGGTGGATGGACACCGAAGGCAACGATGTGGGGCGGCATTATGTCGGGCTTATTCGTCGACAAGAAGAAGGATCGCACGTTCACCAATGCCTCGGAGAATTGCAACTTCAATGTAGCTTCGTTCGACGACACTTCCTTTAAGCTATACCACGAGCTCTATAAAGGCATCTCAAGAGCTAATTTTGTGCTTGCCAACATCCCTACCATGACCAATGTACTCACCCAAAAGCAGATTGATAATTACATGGCACAGGGCTATTTCTTTCGTGCCTATGGCTATTTTTGGTTAGTAAAAGAGTTTGGTGCTGTACCTTATATCGACTTTCCCTATACAGAACCGGTAAATATGCAAGTAGAGCAGACTTCGGCTGAGGATATTTACAAACATGTTGAGACTGACTTGGAAAACATTGTAGAGGGAGATGCCTTACCCGATAAAACGTTCTACGAGAATGAGGGATATGCAACGAAGGCTATGGCAGAGACCTTACTGGCCGAGGTTTACCTACAACATGCCGGAGCGCCACTGAATGGTGGGCAAGTTTACTACGAAAAGGCGGCCAACATGGCATTGCAGGTTATCAATAGTGGGACGTTCGCTCTAATGTCTGACTTCAATTCTCTAAAAGTAGACGAGTCGACAAATAATAGGGAGATTATCTATGCCAAAGAATTCAACAATAGTTTGGGCGTAGGAAATGACTACCCTTGCCGGTCGATATATACTGATGCCTCTCAATGGAAAAAGCGAGATGGCAAAACATCCGTCTTCAACCCCGGGGGGGGCGTATTGTACGATGCGTATTGTCCGGCTCCTATGATTTTGAATAGCTATGATCCCAACGATTTGCGCATACAGGACTATCAATTCTTCTTTTGGAACTACATCGACTCAGCCACTGACAGTCTATATGTGATAGACCACTATACACCAGGTAATTGGGCTTGGTTCGATGAAGCCGCCTTGAAAAAAGGGACGAACGGCAGTTACAACATCCCGACGTTCCGCTATTCAGAAATCCTACTTATCGCAGCAGAGGGTTTAGCACGCACTGGACATGAAGACAATGCAGTTGGAGGTGCCAAGTATTATCTCAACCAGGTACGCAAGCGTGCTTATTTACCTGATGAGACGGCTACAGGGGATGAATTGATACAATCTATTCTAACGGAACGTCTGCACGAGTTCCCCTTGGAATTCAAGGTATGGGATGACATTCGCCGCACACGCCTCTATCCCGAAGCAAGCACAGAGACTGGTAAATTGAATTGGGTACCCCTAAAGACAGCCACCATCCAAAACAAGCCCGAGGGACAGACGAAGGTAGGTGCCATCCCTGAATACGCCCTCTTATGGCCCTTCTCTTTAGATCAACTACAGGTCAACCCGAAATTGACGCAGAACCCAGGTTGGAACTAACTTTCAATAGGCAACAGACAGAAAAGACCTTTTAAACACTGTCAGAACTTCCCTGCACGGTTGATAATTCCGTTGAAAGAATCGTTGGAGATTGGCAGGGAACTGAACCTAACTTCATGAAGAATATGAGAAAGATTGTAACACTTTTATTCTCGCTTCTACCCATAGCCTTTACGCTGGGGCAAGAAGCCAGTTATGCGGACATCAACATCCCAAAGGTAGTGCCCGTCTCCCCCAATGCCGCAGCATTGGGTATCTATGGTGCCATTCCGGTAGGCTATTATACCGGAGTGCCCGACATCAACATCCCTATCTACGAGATTGACTTGGATGGCAAAAAGATTCCCATCAGCATCAGCTACCATGCCTCCGGCATCAAGGTGGCGCAGGAGGCCAGCACCGTCGGGCTGGGCTGGGTGCTGAATGCGGGAGGGTGCATCACACGAAGCGTGCGGGGGTATGATGATTTCGTCGACTTTTCAGATCATGAAGGTAGCCACGTGATTGGATACTATCGGTATGATAGGCCCTCATGGTTGCAACCTGGCGCAAACAATAATTGGAATAATTCCACTTGGGATTCGAGCTATTTCACCTATAGGAATGACCTCGAACCTGATATGTTTTATTATAATTTTGCAGGTTATGCGGGGAAATTAGTATTTGGGAAGTACTCGGACAATGGCAATTCATATACTATGGCCAAAGGAATACCAATAAATGCTGAGGGGTGTCTGGATGTAACGTACGATACGGACAACCACTGGAAAATAATAGATAAAGATGGATACACATATTATTTAGGCAGCTACGATACAACGGACACTTACAGCTGTATGGAAGAGCAGTATTCACCAATGGTGATGAATTATTCCGCCATAAAGAATAGAACAATGGGGCATTTTAGGGATCCACTCATTGTTACTGCATGGCACATTGACTCTATTGTCTCACCAATGAATCATAAAATATCTTTTAGCTATAAGAAGAATACTGTATACTCTCCTATTTCGGTCACAGAAGACTATAGTAAGCTTATTGAGGGAAATCAATATGAGACGACAGGCAGTGTGAATGGGAGCTATGTCTCCCCAACACTTAGTGGTATTTATCGCTATTATAACTATTCATTCTCCTTATGCGAGCAAAGTGAAGTGAGTGACATAACATTTCCAAATGGGAGTATTTCCTTCAAATACACAGGTCGGTTAGATTTGAGGTTAGAAGGAGATAGCTTGCCGGATAAACTCTCCTCGATTACTATCCATGACAACATTGGTTCTTGTATAAACGATGCTAATTTCTATTATTCATATACAGGAGATACCACAGAACCAATGGATTCCCGATTATTTTTAGATTCTCTTATTATACGCAACAGCGGTCGTCTCAATTATACATTCGCTTACAACAATGCCCTTTTACCCTCAAAAAAATCTTTCTCCACAGATTATTGGGGGTACTATAACAACTCTAATATAGCGAGTGATAAAGGGTTTCGGCTATCACCTTCTGCATTTTGCACTATAGACAAACAGAAATATTATATTCCAGGCAAAGACATGGCACCTGATGAATTGTGTGCCCAATCTGGAACATTGTCCTCAATAACCTATCCTACAGGGGGAAGTACTACATTTTATTATGAATTAAATGATTTCACCAACGCTTTTGACACATACAAAGACATCAAAATGAGTCCTGTCATATATAGAGGCGAATTTTCCAGAGAACAGCCTGATGCTACCCTTGAATGTTTTACAGTTCCCAAAACTGGGACGTATGAAATCAAGGCTAACTTTTACCCTGAAATATGCCATTCGGGAGACGTTAGACTTATTATAGAGGAACAGATTGACAATGGTTTCCATACGATATTTGTATATTCGAGTTGTCTTGGAGATGTAGAGATGCCTGAACGCTATTGTAATCTGGAGGTTGGGCGGAACTATAGATTCAGAATTGAATCAAATGATTACGAGCCATACGGTGGTGGCACTCTCTCCATCAACAGGCTTGATTGTGACGTATCCTATATCAGCCAAACGATTTGTAAGGGGGGAGGCTTACGCGTAAAATCTATAAAAGAAAACCGTGACGAATCCAATTATATGGAAAAGTGCTACATCTATAAAAAAGATGGAGAGTCTAGTGGCTTGCTGATGACAACACCACAACATCAAGCGGTATTTGCTTTAGACCAAGAGTCTTTGCTGTTAGATGTAATCATCCTATATCATGGTGGAATGATGGGAACCTATCTTAACGGTTTTTCTACCCCATATACCCCCTTTAGCAATTCAGCAATGGGAATGAACGTAGGATATTCATTTGTAGAGGAAACCATATCGGGCATGCAAGCTGGCCGGACGGAATATTCATTTGATAACAAGATTGACACGCTGGATAATGCATCAGGGCAATTTATCAAAGGATATCCCAGTATTCCATGTTCAAGTAATGGAAAACTTTTATCCACGATAGCTTATAGAAATGATTCGGTTATCATTAGAATGGAAAGTTTTAAATATACGAGAATCGCATGCGATTCGGTGAAAGGACTTAAATTTTATTATTCTCCAATGATAACTCCTTCCAACAATGATAGCTTACGATTTTATGATATAAAATCGGATATATGGCTTCAAACCTCCAAAACCGAATCCTATCTCCAAAACGGCCATTGGAACACCACTACCACCCAATACGAATACAACCCGTCCAATTGGTTGGTTAAGAAAGAGACAACGCATGACAGTACGGGCAAGCAGATAGAGACATCTTACACTTATCCTTCCGACGTAAGTGCTGCACCCTATACGAGCATGACTGCCAATCACATCCTCTCTCCCGTTATTGAACAGACGGAAACGACCAACGGCACGCTGACCCAAAAGGCCGGCATCAGTTATAAAGACTGGGGTAGCGGGCTCTTCCTTCCAGAAACCATCAAACGATGGAAGAATGGCGCTTCCACAGCCGAGTCCCGATTGGTATATCACAATTACGACAAAGATGGACATCCTCTCTATGTCACGAAAGACAATGCGGAGAATGCTGTATTCCTTTGGTCGTACAACGGACAGTATCCCATCGCCTCCATTTCGGGTGCCACACTTACGGAGGTAACGAACGCCGTGTCAAGCGTCTTTGGAATCAGCGTGGATGCGTTGCGGGCAATGCCTACGCCCAACGAGGCAAAGCTCAAAGACGGCAGCCTGCAACAGGCCTTACCCAATGCGCAAGTGACAACCTGTACCTACAAGCCGTTGGTGGGCGTAGCATCTGTCACCGAACCGGATGGGACGACCAC
>JAISIX010000125.1 GCA_031261805.1 Mediterranea sp. (in: CFB group bacteria) | reverse complement strand
AGTATCACGTTGGCCGTGGTCTGCTCCGTACGGTTGGATACGCGTTCGGTAGTGGCGTCGCCCAGCGTGGTAGCCGGTGCGTTTATTTCTCCCTTGCGGAACGACCAGCTGTCCAAACGGCGGGTATAATGGCTGTTGTCGTAGAAGTTGGCCAGGTAGTTGACACTGGCCCGTGCCGTCAACCCCTTGAGATGATTGATTTCGGCATACCACGTGGTGTTCAAGGTAGTAGTCTTGTCCACACCACCAATGGCATTCACGTCTTTCAACGGATTACGCACGTCACTTTTTTCGCCGGGGTTCTCAGGGCCACCGTACATACCATTATATATAGGTGTCATGCCGCCTACGGCTTGGAAGCGGTAGGTGTTCACCTGGTTCAGGTTGCCCGGGTCTTTCTTCTGGCGTACGGCGTACGTCTGCGTACCGGCCTTGATGTACTTGCCTATCTTGCTTTCGGCGTTGACACGGAAGTTGAAGCGGCTCAGGCCGGTGTTCTCCAGCGTACCGGGGTTGTCGTAGTAGTTGAGCGACAACAGGTAGTTGCTGTTTTCGCTACCGCCGGATACGGAGAGGTTGTGCTTCTGCGAGAAGCTGGGGGCGAAAAGTACCTTGCTCCAGTTCGTGTTAGGGTAAGCCAGCCAGTTGGGAATCTCATTTTGAGTATCGGGATCTTTATAGATACCGTTGGGGTCTTTCTGTGCGGCACGCCAAGCATCTATTTCAGTCTGCTTATATGTATTGGCAATCGTGGGGTTGTTCACCAGCTCGGCGCGGTTGTAGAGTTCCATGTAGTCGGCGTAGTTGCTGATGAAGTCGAACACACGGCTGGCAGCCGTCTGGGTGAACTGTCCGCTGTAGGTCACGCGGGGAGCGCTGCCCTTCTTGCCTTTCTTGGTGGTGACGAGGATCACACCGTTGGCACCACGGGCACCGTAGATGGCGGCCGAGGCAGCGTCTTTCAGCACGCTCACGCTCTCCACGTCTTCGGCGTTCACGGAGTTCATGTCGCCCACGGAGCCGTCGATGAGTACCAGCGGCGCACGGTCGCTACCCGAGAAGGTACCGATACCCCGCACGCGGATGTTGGCTCCGTCGTCGCCCGGGTTACCCGAGCTTTGGCGTACCGACACGCCCGAGGCCAAGCCGGTGAGCATGGTGGAGAGGTTGGGCGCGGAGCGGTTCTCCAGCTTGCCGTCGCCCACGGAGGCTACCGACCCTGTGAGGTTTACCTTCTTCTGCACGCCGTAGCCCACTACCACTACTTCGTCCAGTTGCTTGGAGTCTTCCTCCATGGCGATGGAGAGGTGTCCGGCCTGAGCCGGTTTCTCAATGCTCTTGTAGCCGATGCTCGAGATGACGAGCGTGGCTCCGCTCTTGGTGTGGATGGAGAAGTTTCCATCAATATCGGTGATGGTGCCGTTGGTAGTACCTTTCTCGAGGATGGTGGTGCCGATGAGCGGTTCGTTGCTCTTCTTGTCAACCACCGTCCCTGTCACTGTCACCGGATTCTGCGCAAACAGACTTGCGCTACTGTATAAGAATAAGGTGAAGCAAGCCAAGAGGTAGGTTAACATCCTTTTGCTTGCTCGTTTAGGAGGTTGTTGTTTCATACAATTAGTTTTAAATGAAAGGAAATAATGTTTATGGCCGTAAAAGTACGCCAAGCGCTCGAAAGGCATCTGTACAAAAGTCCAAAAGGTTTGTACAAGAGTCCAAAAGTGCTTGTATATGGCTGCTTTGGATGCAAACGCCCTATCTTTTGCACCTTATTAGTAAGGCAGAACGACGGAAGGTTGTATCTTTGTACCCATTTAAAAGAGCTATCCGATAACTTTAAAAAAGAATGAATAACATGAGATTACCCCTTACCCTTTCGTGGCTCTTGTTGCCACTGGCGCTCTCGGCGCAACACACCCCGAAGCTGCCCCTCCACCAACAGGAAGAGCTATCGTTCGTGGCGGAATGTACCACTGCCGCCGCCGCGCAGACACAGCTCATGCTACAAGCTGTGGGTGCCCCTACTGGAAAGAACTACCCACGTACGATGTCGAACAGCGGTCGCCTCGTCACCACCGGCAAGTACGACTGGACGCCCGGCTTCTTCCCCGGCTCGCTCTGGTACCTCTACGAGCTGACCGGCGACAGCCAGTGGCGCGACCGGGCCAAGCAGTGGACCGAGACACTCGCCCCCCTGCAGACCTTCACCGGCCACCACGACCTCGGCTTCATGATGTATTGCAGCTACGGCAACGCCGAGCGCCTGGCACCCGACTCTACCTACAACAAGATACTCGTGCGCAGCGCCCAGTCGCTCGCCACCCGTTTCAGCCCCCGCACGCAGGCCATCAAGTCGTGGAACTACCGCAAGGCATGGGACGGCACCACGGAGTGGTTCTACCCCGTCATCATCGACAACATGATGAACCTCGAGATGCTCTTCTACGCCTCGCGCGTGTCGGGCGACCCCCGCTACCGCGACATCGCCGTGCGCCATGCCGAGACAACGATGAAGAACCACTTCCGCAAGGACTTCACCACCTACCACGTCGTGAACTATGATACCCTGAGTGGACGCGTGCTGAACCAGGCCACCTGCCAAGGCTACAGCGACAACTCTACCTGGGCGCGTGGCCAGGCTTGGGCCATCTATGGCTACACCATGGTGTATCGTGAGACGAAAGACCCGCGCTTCCTCCGCGTGGCCGAGAAGGCTACCACCGCCTACCTCAAGCGCCTGCCTGCCGACCTCGTTCCCCGCTGGGACTTCAACGCCGGCATGAAGGGCTACCAGCCCGAAGGCGACTCGTACGCCGTCAAGTTCCCCGGCACGGAGCTGAAAGACGCCTCGGCCGCTGCCATCGTCTGCTCCGCCCTCTTCGAGCTGGGCCAGCTCACCGGCAAGCGTAAGTACACCAGCCTCGCCATCAAGATGCTGCACAGCCTCGCCTCGCCCGCCTACACCGCCAAGCTCGGCACCAACGACGACTTCCTGCTGATGCACAGCGTAGGCAGCATCCCCCATGAGAACGAGATAGACAAACCTCTGGTCTATGCCGACTACTACTACCTCGAGGCCCTCGCCCGGTACAAGAGGTTGCTGGAGAAGGAATAGAAACGGTGAGTGATTCGTGACCTTTTAGCGCATCGCTACCTCGTCACCCTGAACCAGTCCAGGTCCACCCAGCCGCCGTCGTTGGTCACGATGGCGGGGCGGGTGCAGAACGTACCCATCTTCGCGCCAATCCATTTACCCTCTTTGACCCGGAAAGGGTTGCCGAGGGGAGTGTACTTCTTGCCGTCGAGGCTGTAGCCGAAGCGGCAAGTGACGAGCAGGTCGTGCCCACCTTCACTCTCGGCGATGCGTGTGCCGTCGGCGCTGAACTTCACCCGAAGGTAAAGGGCGCTTTGGCCGAGGGGCGTGGAGGCGTTGATGTGTTCGGGCGTGCCTTTGTCGGCTTGCTTACACTCCAGCTGGGAGAGGACGAGTCCTCGCTCCGTATGCTCGACAACCAGCCCGGCGTAGTCCAGCCCCATCACCACGAGGCCGGTACGCTCGCCGGTGTATCGGCGGTCGGGGCTGAAGGTGAGCTTCAAGGTGGCGGTGAAGTTGGGGGCGGGTGTCTTCTGGAGCAGGAGGTTGGCCACGTCCCATAGGTTTTTGTAGTCCGCTACGACGGGATAGGAGTAGAGGCGCGCGAAGCCTTTGTCGCCGGCGTAGTAGGCCCACTTCTCGTTGATGTTGGCGTTCCACTGCCATTGCGGGGCGAGGGTGTAGCCGCCGAACTCATCGCTCTCCTGAGGGGTGCAGAGGGGGTAAGCGCGTCCTACGTTGGGCTTGCGATAGGCGGACACCGGCTCTCCGCAGCCGTCGCCGTCGGGGTCGAGGCCGATGACGGGCCAGTTGTCCACCCACTTCATGGGTTGCAGATGGAGCACCCGTCCGTAAGCACCTACGTCCTGAAAATGCAGGAACCAGTCCTCGCCCGTGGGCGTGTCGACCCATGCCCCTTGGTGCGGCCCATTGATGGCGGTGCGGCCTTGTGCCATCACCACCTTCGCCTCGTAGGGGCCGTAGAGGTGCCGGGAGCGGAGCGCCAGCTGCCAGCCGGTAGGCACACCGCCGGCAGGCAGAAGTATGTAGTAGTAGTCGCCCCGGCGGTACAGTTTCGGACCTTCGCAGGTGGGTTGCGACTCGTGCCCGTCGAAGATGATGCGTGAGGGGCTGATGGCCCGTGTGGCCTCGGCGTTTAGTTCGCAGAGGGCGATGACGCTCTTCAGTTGTGCCCGGCTGCCGGCGTAGGCATGTACCAGGTACACCCGCCCGTCGGTGTCCCAGTAGGGACAGGTGTCGATGATGCCCTTGCCTGCCTTCACCAGCGTCGGCTCGCTCCATGGTCCGGCGGCGTTCTTGGCTTTTACCATAAACGCCCCTTGGTCGGGGTCTCCCCAGAAGATATAGAACTCACCGTCGTGATGGCGGATGGAGGGTGCCCACACCCGGTTGCCATGTTCGGGCCGCTCCGGCATCTCAGTGGGCGGCAGGGCGTATGGCACGGCCGCCCCGATGATGCTCCAGTTCACCAAGTCCTTGGAGTGTAGAATCTGCAAGCCGGGTAGGCAGCCGAAGCTGGAGGAGGTGAGGTAGAAGTCGTCGCCCACCCTGCAGGCGTCGGGGTCGGAATAGTCGGCATAGAGCACGGGGTTGCGGTAGGTACCGTCGCCTTGGTCGGATACCCATACTTGCGATACGTAGTTCTGCTGGGCCATGGAGGGCAGAAAAACCAGCAGGCAGATGGAGGAAAGGATTGTCTTTATCATATTGATATATAAGAGTATAACCGTTCAGTAGCGTTGGAGTGGTATCCTTACCCCCGGGGGTGAGGCTCTCTTACCCCCGGGGGTGAGACACCCACTCCAAGGTTAGGAGTGGCACCCTCTACAGGTAAGGTGAGACACTCACTCCAAGGTTAGGAGTGGCACCCTCTACAGGTAAGGTGAGACACCCACTCCAAGGTTAGGAGTGGCACCCTCTACAAGAATCACTTGATTCTAACCACGGCTGGCGTCTCCAGCTCCTCTTTCCACTCGCGCAGGTAGGCGAACCAGGCTTGGGGCGTTTTGTACCCGAAGGTCTCTTTTCGCGAGGTAAAGGTGGTGTAATACTCGAAGCCCGACTTGCCGGGGGCGCCGATGAGATAGAGGTAGTTGGCGGCATCTTTCGCTTCCTGTCGCACGTAGCGTCGGGGGATGCAGGTGCCCAAGCCCACGGTCTCCTTGGCGTACTTCACGGTGTCGTTCACCGGCCAGTCCGTCCCCCAGCAGCCTACCAAGCCTTTGTGGTCGGAGAACGCGGTGGAGCCTTTGATGTCCTGTACGCCGGTGCAGAACAGTTCCTTGTCCAGCGGCTCGTCGAAACTCGCCTGCACGTGTAGGTCGCGATGTCCGGCGTAGAGGGTGTAGCGGGTGGTGAGGTTCAGCCACCGGCCTTCGTATTGCCAGCCGGCATCCACAATCTCTACAATGGCACGCACAGGGCCACGGGCTACGACGCGTTCGGTACGTGTCGCCACGGGGGTGATGTGCGTGGCCCGTTGTCCGTCCCATCCCTTGAGGGCACCGGCACCGACGCTGTCGAACACCCGCAGTACATCGTCGCCGAAGCCTTGTGCCAGCTGCTCGTCGTTGGGGTAGAACTGGCAGGTTTCCAGCTCCAATCCTTTGTGGAATTTGCCGTAGATGTCCGGTGTCTGCTTCTCGTTGAAGTAGAGGCGATAGCCCACCAGCTCCGACTCAAGCATCGGCCCGTGCGGACGCACCATGCTGTAGATGTTGCTGGTGCCGGGCACGGTGATGGCCGTGACGCGCTGGTGCTTCCCCTTGCGGAAGTCGGTGAGAAAGAGGTCGGCGTACACCCTCGAGGGGTAGGTCCTCTCGTTCCTCTTGGTCGAGAGGGTGACGCGGAAGGCCTTTGTGCCCCGGGCGGGGAGGTCGGTGACGAAAGCCAGCTCGTCGGGCCGGAAGTTTGTGTCGAGGTCGTCCAGCTGCGAGGGTATCTCTTGGTCGCCCTCACGGACCACGGCCGACGCTATGCGGAAGGGCGTGTCCAAGCTATGCAGGCGAATGACTACGGGCACGTCCGTCCGGTCCCGCGCGCTGCCGTTGCTCACCTCCACAGTAAAGCTTTTCTCGGCCACGTCGGCCTGTTGGGCTACGAGGGCGCCCGTCGTCAGGAGGAAGGCGAGTGTCAAAAGGCTCTTCTTCATATCTCCCCCCTCTCTCTATAGGTTGGCCTTGATGGCGTCTATCAGCCCTTGGTACTCCGCGTCGGTGAGGTACACCTGCCCGGGGTTCATCTGGAACGTGCCGCCGTAGTCGGGGCCACCCACATACTTGGGAGCCAAGTGGAAGTGCAGGTGCGAGAGCTTGTCGGAGTAGGCTCCGTAGTTTATTTTCTCGGGGTTGAAGGCTTTCTGCATGGCACGGGTCACGCGGGCCACGTCGGCCATGAAGGCGTTGCGCTCTTCGTCGCTCAGCTCGTTGAGGTCGTTCACGTGGTCGCGGTAGGCCACCAGGCAACGGCCGCGGTAGGTTTGTTCCTTAAATAGGAAGACGCGCGACACCGTGAGGGTCGCAATCTCAATCATCAGGTTGTGCAGCGCCTCGCCGTTCTGGCAGTAGAGGCACTCTTTCGGATCGCTTTTCATTATCTATATTGTTGTTGGTTTCACATACTTATAGACGCAAAGGTAGCCGTTCTGTCACTGCGCCACGGGGAGTTTCTCGCTTTTTTGGGTGATTAATTGGTACACGGCCTCCTTTTCGCCCACAATCCATAGCACGTCGCCTTCCTTCAGGGGGATGTTGACGTTGGGGGTGGTGAGGATGCCACTGCTCTCCATGCCCACCACTAAGCAGTGGTACTGGTCGCGGATGCCCGACTCGCGGATGCTTCGACCCAGGAAGACCGACTGGTCGTCGATGAGGAACTGCTTCATCAACATCTCGCTCTTCTCGTACGCCTCCCTGTCAATCTTCGACCCCTCGCGCATGGCCTCGCCGAAGGCGCTCAGCTGCTCGTCGGTGCCTATCACCTGCAGCTTGTCGAGCGGGAAGAGGCGGGCGGAGCCGCCGGGGATGTTGAGGCGTCGCCGCCCCCGCAGGATGGAGGCTACCCGCACGCCGTACTTACGGCCGAGGTTCAGTTCCAGCAGGGTTTTGCCGGCCCAGAGCGACTCAGCAGGTAGCTCCACGTCGGCCAGGTGCAGGTCGTGCGAGAGCAACCTCCCGGCATACGCCGGCGCTTTCTGCCCGAGGTACTCGTCACGGATTTCTCGCGAGCGCAGGTTCTGGAAGAAGCGGCGTTCTATCAGGATGGACTGCTTCTTCAGCAGCCTCGACCCCACCATGGTGAGCACCAGGAAGACGGCGATGCCGATGACAAAGCCTACCGCCAGCTGGAACAACCCCGCGATGATAAACGCCACGAAGGCCGCGGCGATGACGATGCGCACGGCGATGGTGAAGGCCAGCGGTGCCCGGTTGGCCTGGTTCTCGTCCCACAGCGTGGTGAACTCCACGGAGTGGTTCTTCTTCACCATGATGGCCCGCAGGAAAGGGGCGATGGCCACGATGGTGACGACCGCGCCCAACAGGGAGGCCCAGACACCGGGCAGGCTCTCCTGCAGGAAGGGCACCAACAGGCGGAACGAGAGCACCACCACGGCAATGCTGACGATGGAGTAGACCACCGTGATGCGGAGCATGGCCATGAGCAGCTTGCGCCACAGGCTTTCGTGGTTCAGCGTGGTGGGCGACTCGGAAGAGAAGCTGTCCAGCACCCGCCGCCACGAGGCAGGTAGGTGCTTGTCCACGAAGGCAGAGGCCGGCTCGGCCGCCCGTATGAGGTAAGGGGTGAGGAAGGTGGTGATGACCGAAACCGCCACCACCACAGGGTAAAGGAAGTCGCTGGTGACGTGTAGTGACACGCCCAGCGAGGCGATGATAAAGGCGAACTCGCCTATCTGCGTGAGGCTGAAGCCGCACTGCATGGCCATCTTCAGCGGCTTGCCCGCCAAGACAACACCCAACGTGCCAAAGGTGGCTTGCCCCACGATGACGGCCAACGTGATGACCGCGATGGGTAGGGCGTACTCCACGATCATGGCCGGGTTCACCATCATGCCCACCGACACGAAGAAGATGGCGCCGAAGAGGTCCTTCACCGGCTTCACCAACCGGTCGATGGTCTCCGCCTCGATGGTCTCGGCCAGAATGGAACCCATGATAAAGGCGCCGAAGGCCGACGAGAAGCCGGCGTGCGATGCCACCACCACCATGCCGAAGCACAGTCCCAGTGCCACGATGAGCAACGTCTCCTCGTTCATCAGCTTGCGGCACTTGCGCAGGAAGAGCGGCACCAAGTAGATGCCCACCACAAACCACAACACCAGGAAGAAGAGGAGCTTGCCGATGCTCTCGAGCATCTCCGTCCCTTCGAAGTTGTTGCTCACCGCCATGGTCGACAGCATCACCATCAGCACGATGGCCAGCAGGTCCTCGAGGATGAGGATGCTCAGCACCAGCCCGGTGAACTTCTTCTTCCGCAGCCCCATGTCGTCGAACGCCTTATAGATGATGGTAGTGGACGACATGGCTATCATGCCCCCGAGGAAGAGGCTGTCCATGCGCTTCCAGCCAAAGGCCGCGCCGACTCCCTCACCCAGCAGTATCATGCAAAAGATGATGGTGAACGTGGCGATGACCGCCGTCCCTCCCGCTTTCACGATCTTCTTGAAGCTGAACTCCAGCCCAAGGGCGAAGAGGAGGAAGATGACGCCAATGTCGGCCCATGTCTGGATGTTGGCAATATCAATCACCGAAGGCGTGTAAGGCATACTGGGGCTGGCCAGGAAGCCGGCCACCACGTAGCCCAGTACCAACGGTTGTTTGAGTCTCTTGAATAGCAGGGTCATGATGCCGGCACAAACCAGTATCAAGGCAAGATCGGCGATAAGGGTAGGTAGATGGGACATCTTTAGTGATTAGTGATGAGTGATGAGTGATTAGTGGGGAAGCGGAGGAGCGAGGAGTGGGGAGTGATTAGTGGGGAGCGGTGAGTGATTAGTGATTAGTGAATAGCGTCAGTGCTAATCACTAATCACTCATCACTAATCACTCCTCAATTGTCACTTTCTGAAGGGTGGCTTTACCACGACGGCTTTCAGCTTGCGGCCGCGCATGTCGAGGCAGATGTCCGTACCGGGCTTGCTGTATTCCGGGCGGACATATCCCAGCCCGATGCCAATCTTCATCAGGGGCGACATGGTGCCGGAGGTCACCGTACCTATCGCTTCACCTTCAGGACTTAGCAGTCCGTAGCCTTGGCGGGGTATGCCGCGGTCCACCATCTCGAAGCCCACCAGCTTGCGGCTCACACCTTCGGCTTTCTGCTTCTCCAGTAGGGGGCGGTCGATGAAGTCTTTGCCCTCCACGAACTTGGTGATCCATCCCAGCCCGGCCTCGATGGGCGAGGTGGTGTCGTCGAGGTCGTTGCCGTAGAGACAGTAGCCCATCTCCAGGCGCAGCGTGTCGCGCGCTCCCAGCCCTATGGGCTTGATGCCGTACTCGGCTCCCGCCTCGAAGACGGCGTTCCACACGGCGTCGGCGGCCTCGGGGTAGAAGTACAGCTCAAAACCTCCCGCACCGGTGTAGCCGGTGTTGGAGATGATGACGTGGCACTGTCCGGCCAGCTTGCCCACAGTGAATTCGTAGTAGGGGATGGTGGTAAGGTCCACCTCCGTCAGCTTCTGCAAGGTGGCGAGCGCCTTCGGCCCCTGGATGGCGAGTTGCGCCATGCGGTCGGAGGCGTTCTCCAGCTCAGCCCCTTCGGTGTTGTGCTCCACGCACCAGTTCCAGTCTTTCTCTATGTTGGCGGCGTTGACCACCAGCATATATTTGTCCACCTCGTAGCGGTACACTATCAGGTCGTCGACGATGCCACCCTGTCCGTTGGGGAAGCAGGTGTACTGCGCCTTGCCCAGCGAGAGGGCCGCCACGTTGTTCGTCGTGATTCTCTGGAGGAAAGGCAGCGCTTGCGGCCCTTTTACCCAGAACTCACCCATGTGCGAGACGTCGAACACGCCCACAGCCTTGCACACTGTGAGGTGCTCGTCGATAATCCCCGTTCCGTACTCAATGGGCATGTTGTAGCCCGCAAATTCGTGCATCTTAGCGCCCAGCGCTATATGCTTCTCGGTAAATGGTGTTGTTTTCATGAATCAATACGTATTTTGCTATTTTGTTGCTGCTATCAGTTCGGCTATCTTCACGATGACGCGCGTTGCCTTCTCCATGCTCTGTATGGGCACAAACTCGTAGCGTCCGTGGAAGTTGAGGCCTCCGGCGAAGATGTTGGGGCAGGGCAACCCCTTGAAGGAGAGTTGTGCGCCATCCGTACCGCCGCGGATGGGACGTACGTTGGGCTTCACGCCTACTGCCTCCATGGCGGCAAAGGCGGTGTCGATGATATGCATCACCGGCTCGATGTGCTCGCGCATGTTGTAGTATTGGTCGTGGAGGATGAGGAGCGCCGTGCCTTCGCCGTATTCGGTGTTGATTTGGGCAACGAGGTCCTGTATCAACTGTTTGCGGTTCTCGAACAGGGCGCGGTTGTGGTCGCGGATGATATACGTCAGCGTGCTCAGCTCCACCCCGCCTTCTACACCCGTGAGGTGGAAGAAGCCTTCGTAGCCCGCAGTGTGCTCGGGACGCTCGGCAGTGGGCAGCAGGTTGATGAAACGGTTGGCGATGAAGATGGAGTTCACCATCTTGTCCTTGGCGTAGCCCGGGTGTACGTTGCGACCTTTGAACACTATCTTGGCCACGGCAGCGTTGAAGTTCTCGAACTCCAGCTCGCCTACCTCGCCGCCGTCCATGGTGTAGGCCCAGTCGCAGCCAAACTTCTCCACGTCGAAGTGGTGCGCGCCTTCGCCTATCTCCTCGTCGGGGTTGAAGCCGATGCGTATCTTCCCGTGTTTAATCTCGGGGTGCTCCTTGAGGTAGGCTACGGCGGAGACAATCTCGGCGATGCCCGCCTTGTCGTCGGCCCCCAACAGGGTGCGTCCGTCGGTCACGATGAGGTCTTCGCCCTTATGGTCGAGCAACTCGGGGAATTGCTTGGGCGAGAGTACGATGTTCTCCTCGGCACAGAGGGTGATGTCCGAACCATCGTAGCCCTTCACGATGCGTGGCGACACGTTCTCGCCGGTCATGTCGGGGCTGGTGTCCAAGTGGGCTATGAAGCCGATGGTGGGTAGGGGTTTGTCGGTGTTGGCCGGCAGGGTAGCGAAGAGGTAGGCGCGCTCGTCCAGGGTGATGTCTTCCAGTCCGAGGCCTTCCAGCTCCGTCTTTAGGTATTGGGCAAAAACCATCTGTTTCGCCGTACTGGGGGTGAGTCCGGTCGATTCGCTCGATTGCGTATCAAAGCTCACGTACTTTAAAAAACGTTCTACTAAAGTCATGTTGTTGTTTCAATTAGCAATGAATGTTCTCTTATTAGGTATTCTGTTTATAGGGCCGTAAAGGTAGGAAAAGCAAAGGGAATTGACAAGGGGAAAGGGGAGATTTATACTTGGCCCAAGTAACCTGTCGGCGATTTTTCGTACCTTCGCCCCCTCGTAAACTCTACTAATAAACAGAACGACAAATGAAAAAGAAATTAGTGATATTCGACCTCGACGGGACGTTGCTCAATACCATCGCCGACTTGGCGGGGAGTACTAACTATGCTTTGGCGCAACTGGGGTATCCAACCCGGGAGTTGAAAGAGTTCCCGATGATGGTGGGCAATGGCATCAACAAGCTGTTTGAGCGCTCACTGCCCGAGGGGGAGAAGACACGAGAGAACGTACTGCGGGTGCGCCGGATCTTCCTGGAACATTACGATACGCACAACATGGACCATACGGTGCCTTATCCCGGCATTGTGGAGATGCTGGCCGACCTACAGGCGGCCGGTGTGCAAATGGCCGTGGCTTCCAACAAGTACCAAGAAGCTACGCGCAAGCTGATAGCGCACTACTTCCCCGAAGTTCCCTTCGTGACCGTGCTGGGTCAGCGCGACGGTGTGCCTTTCAAGCCCGACCCGACCATCGTGTTTGATGTGCTTGCCCTGACGGGCGTTGCCAAGGGTGAGATGCTCTTTGTGGGCGACTCGGGCATCGATATGCACACGGCCCTCAACGCCGGTGTGGATGCTTGCGGCGTGACGTGGGGCTTCCGCCCCGGCGAGCTGGAACCGCTACGCCCGGCTTACATCGTGAGTGAGGCGACGGAAATCACACGCATCGCCTTGGGCCGATAGCACCCTTGCCTTGGGTTAAGGCATCACTACCTTACCCGGGAAATACTCCTCAAGCAGGCGGAACATATATTCGGCCTCTTGGGGAGTATTCTCTTTTACACCCTTCAGTGGGTACTCCCAACCCATCTCTTCGTACTTGTGCAGCCCCAAGGTGTGGTAGCGCAGCAGCTCTACACGCTCTATCTGTTCGTAGCTACCCAGTGTGCGACCCAGCAGGCGGACGTCCTCGTCGGCATCGCTATAGCCGGGTACCAGCACATAGCGGAGGCGGAAGGGTTTGTGGTGTTCCTCCAGCCAGGCGGCGGTGCGGAGCGTCTGCTCGCCCGCGTGGTGGGTGAGTAGCCGGTGGCGGGTGGGGTTCATCTGCTTCACGTCGAGCAGGACGAGGTCGGTGAGGGTGAGCAACTCCTCCACGTCGGTGTTCCAGAAGGAACCGTTGCTGTCCACGCAGACGTGGATGCCGTGCTCCTTGAGTAGGTGAAACAGGGGCACAAGGGCGTGGGCCTGCAGCGTAGGCTCTCCGCCGGAGAAGGTGATGCCGCCCCGCTTACCAAAGAAAGGGCGTTGACTGAGTGCCTTCCGCAGAATCTCCTCGGGAGAGGTGGGGGTGCCGCCACCGAGGGCGATAGTGTCGGGGTTGGCACAGTAGAGGCAGCGGAAGTTGCATCCTTGTAGGAACACGACGAGCCGGAGTCCCGGCCCGTCGTTGGCACCCATACTCTCGTAGGAGTGCACTTTTATCAATGGTTGCTGATTCACTACGGTTACATGCGTTCGTGGAAGCTGCGGTTGATGACCTCAAGCTGGTGTTCACGGCTGAGCCTTACGAAGTTGACGGCATAGCCCGACACACGGATGGTGAGCTGCGGGTAGTTCTCGGGATGCTCCATGGCATCGTAGAGCATGTCGCGGTTCAGCACGTTGACGTTGAGGTGGTGGGCACCCTTGGTGAAGTAGCCGTCCATCATCGTCACGAGGTTCTCCACGCGCTCCTCGTCGGTAGGCCCGAGTGAGCGGGGCACGATGGAGAAGGTGTTGCTGATGCCGTCCTGTGCGTCGCGGTAGCGGAGCTTGGCCACGGAGCTGAGTGAGGCGATAGCACCGTTCTTGTCGCGTCCGTGCATGGGGTTGGCGCCCGGTGCGAAGGCCACGCCTTTGGCACGTCCGTCGGGGGTGGCGCCGGTCTTCTTGCCGTACATCACGTTGGAGGTGATGGTGAGCAACGAGAGGGTGGGACGTGCGTTCTTGTAGACGGGCAGCTTTTTCAGCTCCTCGCTGAAGAAGTAGACGAGGTCCACGCCGAGGTGGTCCACCCGGTCGATGTCGTTGCCGAAGCAGGGGAACTCCCCTTCGATGTCGAACCCTTCGGTGAGGCCGATGTCGTTGCGGCGGGCGGTGACGTTGGCGTACTTGATGGCCGAGAGGCTGTCGAGGGCAATGGAGAGGCCGGCCACGCCGTAGGCAAGGTTGATGTACGGGTTGGTGTCGATGAGCGCCATCTGTGCCTTCTCGTAGTAGTACTTGTCGTGCATGTAGTGGATGATGTTCATCGCCTCGTTGTACACGCGGGCAATCTCCTTGAGCACCTTCTTGTAGTTGGTCATCACCTCCTCGAAGTTCAGGCGGTCGGAGGTGAGCACGGGAATGTCCTTCACCATCACGGTGCCGGTGTTCTCGCAACGTCCACCGTTGATGGCCAGCAGCAACGCCTTGGCCAGGTTGCAGCGTGCGCCGAAGAACTGTATCTGCTTGCCTATCTCCTGGTAGGAGACGCAGCAGGCAATGCCGTAGTCGTCGGCTTGGCGCACCTCGCGCATCAGGTCGTCGTTCTCGTACTGGATGGACGAGGTGTCGATGGATACCTTGGCGCAGAACTCCTTAAAGCCTTCGGGCAGCTCGGGACTCCAGAGCACGGTGAGGTTGGGCTCGGGTGAGGGGCCGAGGTTATAGAGCGTCTGCAGGAAGCGGAAGGAGGTCTTGGTCACCTTGGTGCGTCCGTCGTTGAAGCGTCCGCCGATGGATTCGGTCACCCAGGTGGGGTCGCCGGCGAAGATGTCGTTGTACGACTGCATACGCAGGTGGCGCACCATGCGTAGCTTGATGACGAACTGGTCCACCAGCTCCTGCGCAAATTCCTCGGTGATGCTGCCTTGCTGCAACTCATATTCTATATAGATGTCGAGGAAGGACGATACGTTGCCCAGCGACATGGCGGCACCGTCCTGTTCCTTCACGGCGGCGAGGTAGGCCATGTACACCCACTGCACAGCCTCTTGGGCGTTGTGGGCAGGGCGGCTCAGGTCGAGGCCGTAGAGCTGGCCCAGCACCTTCATCTCGCCCAAGGCTTTGATTTGCTCGGACACCTCCTCGCGTAGGCGGATGCGCTCGTCGGTCATGGGACCGGTGAGATGGCGCAGGTCGTCACGCTTGGCCTCTATCAGTCGGTCGAGACCGTAGAGAGCCAGGCGGCGGTAGTCGCCTATGATGCGTCCGCGGGCGTAGTTGTCGGGCAGTCCGGTGAGGAAGCCCAGCGAGCGGAAGGAGCGTATCTCGTCAGTATAGGCATCGAACACACCGTCGTTGTGGGTCTTGCGGTAGTGGGTGAAGATATCCTTCACGCGGTCGTCTACCTCGATGCCGTTCTCGCGGCAGGCCTTGGCCACCACGTTGATACCGCCGAAGGGCTTGATGGCGCGGCGCAGCACCTCGTCGGTCTGCAGGCCCACTATCAGCTCGTTGTCGCGGTCGATGTAGCCGGCCTTGTGCGAGGTGATGGTCGACACGGTGGCGTTGTCGAACGAGCGGACGCCGTTGTTAGCCCGCTCTTCGGCCAGTGCCTCCAAGCAGCGGTCCCATACAGCCTTGGTGCGTGCGGTAGGGCCACAGAGGAACGAGGCGTCGCCGGTATACGGTGTTATGTTTCTACTTACGAAATCGCGGACGTTGATGGTCGTGTTCCATGCGCCGTCCTTAAAGATGTTACTGTTATCCATACTGGGTATATTAGGTTTTACGGGCGGCAAAGGTACAACCTAATCGTGGGATAACATGCCTCTTGGGCCACCTTTCTGTGGAACGAGAGAAAGAATACCTATATGTAGGGAGCAGGGTAAGGACTTTTTTTGATGTGGTCAGCGTAGAAATATAGCGCGAAACTACTGAGATGCGGAAATAGTTCTTTATATTTGCACCCTAATTTTAACTTTCCTGTCCATGAAATTCAGATTATGTCTCTTCTTCTGGCTCGCCGTAAGTTCCCTACTTTCGGCACAGACTAATGACTTTGAGTTGCTGATGCAGCGTGTGCGTCAAGAGTTTACTATCAATCCATCCATCGATGAGGCGCTGGCCAAGTACAACGCGATGGACGGCTCCTTCACCGACGTCGACTATGCCAGCGTCGCACGTACCAAGTGGCCGCCGCTGCTACACGTCGACCGCCTGTACGACTTTGCTTTTGCCTACACCAATCCGCAAAACAAATATTATCGGGACGCCTCACTCTTCGAGAAGATAGAGAAGGGACTGGCGTACTGGCAAGCACGCAACCCGTGGTGCCACAACTGGTGGTACAACCAGATAGCCGAGCCACAACGGCTGGGCGTACTGCTCATCCAGATGAGGGCAGGAGAGAAGCACCTTCCCGCAGAGTTGGAGCAGGCCGTGCTGGAGCGGATGAAAGCCGATGGTGGCGACCCAGCCAAGTGGACGGGCGCCAACCGCACCGACATTGCCATCCATTGGATTTACCGAGCCTGCCTCACCCAGAACGAGGCCGACCTGAAGTACGCGCTGGAGAACGTCTACAGCCCGGTGGTCTATACCACCAAGGAGGGCTTCCAGTACGACGATAGCTACTTCCAGCACGGGCGGCAACTCTACATCGGCGGCTATGGCGACGAGATACTGAAGGGGGTGACCCAAGTGGCGATGCTGGTACGTGGCACGCCGTACGCCATCCCCGAGGAGAAGCTGTCGCTGCTAAGCCGCTTCATGCGCGCGAGCTATTACGGTGTGATACGTGGGCAGTACATGATGTTCGGCGCGGTGGGACGTGGCATCAGCCGACCCGGCAATACACGCTATACCAACATCCCGGCCTTTCCGCAGCGCCAGACTTTTGCCAAGCGGATGATGGAGCTGGAACCTGCTCGAGCCACGGAGTTCAGCGCTATCGTAGAGCGCTTGGCAGGCAAGCAACCGGCCGACTACCAGGTGAAGTCCAGCCATACACATTATTATATAGGCGACTATACGTTGCACGTGCGTCCTGCCTATTCGTTTGGCGTGCGCATGGTCTCCACCCGTACGGGGCGTTGCGAGTATGGCAATGGCGAGAACCTGAAGACCTACTTCCTCTCCGACGGCTCTACCAGCATTGCCGTCGATGGCGATGAGTACAACGCCATCTTTCCGGTGTGGGATTGGACACGTCTGCCAGGTACCACGGCTCCGAAGGTCGAACGCATCCCCATGGCCGCCAGTGACTGGCAGACACCGGGCACCTCGACCTTCGCGGGAGGAGTGTCCGACAGCCTCTACGGCGCGTCCGTCTACGCCTATACCGACCGTTACGACAGCCTCGACACCCATGCCAAGAAGGCTTGGTTTTTCTTCGACGACGAGGTGGTATGCTTGGGAAGCGACATCAACTCCCTTTCGGCTTACCCTGTGGCCACCACCATCAACCAATGCCTCTCACCTACCGATGCCATCCAAATCTCCCCCGAAGGGAAGCCGAAGGTGCCACACGAAGGGACGGTGTTCCTTAGCTCCCCCGAGTGGGTGTTGCACGGCAAGGTGGCTTATCTCTTCCCGCAGGGAGGGACGGTCTCGGTGAGCCGAAAGCTGCAGAAGGGTAGCTGGTACGACATTAACCATTCCTTCTCCAAAGACGCGGTGACGGAGGAGGTTTTCACCATCGGTATGGAGCATGGCGTAAAGCCCGCAAGTGCTACTTACGCTTACATCGTGTTGCCGGGGGTACAGACGGCCGGGGAGGTGCGCAGCTATCAGAAGCAACGCAACATCCGCATCGTGGCGAACACCGAAGAGGCTCAAATAGTAGAGCATCGCAAGCTGAACCTTATACAGATGATTTGCTACGAGGCTGGCACATACACCGTAGGCAAACTGAAGGTGACGGTAGACAGGCCCTGCGCCCTGATGCTAAAGCGGCACGACAAAAACGGACTGACGCTCCACGTGGCAGACCCTGGACAGACGAGGTCGGTCGTACGGGTGGAAGTGCGCCGTGGCGGACGAACGGCCGTGGCGGAATGTGACTTCCAAGGCAGTGGCGTATATGCCGGGGCTACAAAGCGGTGCGAGCTTCAGCTATAGCACTTTCGCTGGTAGCTGATACGTCTGTTCTTGCAAGAACTCTGCCAAGGCGTTGACGTCGTACTGCCGCAATGTCTCGGGTGTGATAGCGTCGCCAAAGACCAAGTGGATGGTCTTCCCGCGATGCGTCTCGAACTCATGACAGAGACGGATGTTGCGCACCCACCAAGGAAAATGATCAAGGAAGTTGAAGAAGGCAGAGTTCTGGCCGGAGATGTAGGTGGGTATCACCGGCACGCCGGCCCGTTGTATCATCTTGATGACGGTGGGCAGCCAAGTACGGTCGCGTGCTTGCCCATGTCCGATGTTCTTCGAGACTGACCCTGCCGGAAACAGCCCCAATGGATGCCCCTCCTGCAGGTGGGTGAGGCAGGCTTTCACACCGCCCACGCTGGAGTTGCTGAACTCCCCTCCAGTGTATGGATTCACGCCGATGAAGTAATCGCCGAGGATGTCAATCTGCTGGAGCATCCAGTTCACCATCACCTTGAAGTCGGGGCGTAGCTTGGCCACCTCGCCAATGAGCATGATGCCGTCGATATGGCCGTATGGATGGTTGGAGGTGAGGATGAAAGGCTTTCCCTCCAGCGCTTGCAAAGCCTCTATATGGTGTACTTGGCGGGTGATGCCGAGGTAGTCCAGCATGTCGTCGGTGATGTCGGTACCCGTCAGGTGCTTGGCATGGTCGTAGATGCGGTTGGCAATGTCCAGCCCCGCTATTTTCATGACAGGCTTCTTTAGGTAAGGACGCGTCAGCTTGGGTGAAACCTTGCTCAACAGCGCATCGTCAATAAGTTTATCTTTCATATTCAGTAGGATTTCTTTCTTTTATCGTTGCAAAAGTACAATAAGTTGTTTTTTATCCGTACTTTTGCGGCATAAAAAGAGTCATGAATAAGCATCAAAAAGATAAATTAGTGGCGTTGGAGCGCATCAAGGCCAACCGCCACCGGACAAATTTGTTTAAGAAATGCGAGCAACAACTCATCGCTTTCTTCGTTTGTCGAATCCCTTCTTTCGTTACGTCGGACATGCTGACAATCGTCGGCCTGTTTGGCAGCGTAGTTACTGCCGGTAGCTTTGTGCTGGGCCACTATGTGGGCCGGGGATGGCTGTTGCTGGGCATCGTAGGGTTGTTCATCAACTGGTTTGGCGATTCGCTGGACGGTCGTCTGGCCTACTACCGCCAGACACCCCGCAAGTGGTACGGCTTCTCGCTCGACTTCATCGTCGACTGGTTTGCCAACATCCTCATCGGAGGAGCATACATCTGCTACGCTCCCCATTCCAAGGAGTTTCTGGGGTTCGTTTTCGTCTGCCTCTACGGCTGGGCCATGATGATGGCCTTGCTACGCTATAAGATAGTGGGTACCTATACCATCGATTCCGGTATCTTCGGCCCTACGGAAGTACGTATCGTCATCATGCTCCTATTGGTGCTGGAGGTCATTCTCCCCGACTCGCTCATTTATTCAAGTGGGGTGATTTGCTTCGTCTTGCTCCTTGTCGACATCAAGGACTTCCGCCAGCTACTCATCACGGCCGACCAACAGGATAAGGCCGAGCAACTCGAACAAGCGTCGCAACCTATCCCCACTGCCTCATGTGGCGAGAAATAAAGTTGTTCGTTAAGTCGCAGTTCTCGGCGGGGGCCGGCTACGTATGCGACTACTCCTTTATGCTCTTGCTCAAAGAGTTGCTGGGTGTGTACTACTTGGTGGCCATTGCCGCAGGGGGCATGCTGGGTGCCATCGTCAATTTTTCCATCAATCATTTCTGGGCGTTTCGTATCCACGAAGAGCGCTACAAGCTTGGCCTCAAAGGGCAAGCTTGGCGTTTCGGCTGCATCCTGGTGGGTGGGCTGACCATCAAGATAGTAGGCACCAACCTGCTGACCATCTATACTCACGTCGATTATAAGCTGACGCGCTTGGTGATGGACGCCTTGGTGGCCGTCTTCTTCAACTACCTGCTGATGAGCCGGTATGTTTTTGTGGCAAAGCGGGCTTGATGCCTTAAATAATCGGCCGGCTCGCTTGCACTTCAGAAAATTAGATGTACATTTGTCCAATTTTACAACTGATAAAGATTACCTAATGACAACAGAATCTATTCAAAGAAAACTGAGTGACAAGGGATGGGCACGCTGGACGGCGCTGCTCATCGTCTCTTTTACCATGATGTGCGGCTATTTCCTGACCGACGTTATGTCTCCGCTCGACAGCCTGCTGACTACCAAAGGCAAGATTGTCTATTTCACCGATGATACCAGTATGCCGGCTGACTCGCTGGTGAGCAAGGTGCAGGCCACTGGCCACGACCTTAGTGAGGCGGCCATCGCCGTAGGGCAGACCTACCAATTCATGGAGGTACCCGCCGCCAAGAGCGACGAGGAGGCTGCGACACACGTGGAGGCACAGCAAGTGACCAAGACCGTAAAGGACGTACTTAGCGGCAAAGACTGGAACAATAGTGAGTACGGCTTCTTCTCCGGTTCCTACGGCTATATCAACGTTTTCCTCTTGATGCTTTTCTTTGGAGGACTCATTCTCGACAAGATGGGCGTGCGCTTTACAGGTGTCATGTCGTCAAGCTTAATGTTTGTCGGTGCGCTTATCAAGTGGTATGCGCTCTCTACCGACTTTGGTACGGGTATGATGTTCGGCTATCATACGCAGGTGGTAGTAGCTTCGTTGGGTTTCGCCATCTTTGGCGTAGGATGCGAGATTACGGGTATCACCGTGTCGAAAGTCATCGTGAAGTGGTTTACAGGACACGAGCTGGCATTGGCCATGGGCGTCCAAGTAGGTATGGCCCGTATTGGCACAGCCATCGCATTGGGGCTTAGCCTACCCATAGCCCGCATGATGGGTGGTGTTTCGTATCCCGTTCTGATGGGTGCCATCGCCTTGTGCATTGGGCTGTTGGTGTACTTAGTCTACTGTGTGCTCGATAAGAAAGAAGACCGCTCGGTGGCCTTGCTCCATGCGGCATCGGCCGGTTCGGAAGAGGAAGAAGGCTTCCGCCTGTCCGACCTGAAGTTGATATTCACCAACAAGGCCTTCTGGATGATTACGTTGCTCTGCCTCATGTTCTACGGCGGCGTATTCCCTTTCATCAAGTTCGCCACCAAGCTGATGATTTACAAATATCACGTGTCTGAATCTTTGGCTGGTTTCATTCCCGCCGTGTTGCCTTTCGGCACCATCTTGCTGACGCCCGTATTCGGCACGCTTTACGACCGCATCGGCAAAGGCGCCACGCTGATGATGATAGGCTCGGTGATGCTGGCTCTTGTGCACGTACTCTTCGCGTTACCCATCATGAATGTGTGGTGGTTTGCCTTGGTAGTAATGGTGGTGTTGGGCATTGCCTTCTCGTTGGTGCCCAGTGCCATGTGGCCCTCTGTCCCTAAAATTATCCCGATGAAGCAGTTGGGTTCGGCTTATGCCACCATCTTCTATATACAGAACATTGGCTTGGCTCTGATTCCGGCGTTCATGGGAGGCATCATCGATAAGTATGCCGCCATCCGCAACACCGCTGGCGACATCACCGGTTACGACTATACCATCCCGATGTCCATCTTCGCCCTGTTCGGCTTCATCGCCATCATCATCTCCTACATGCTCCGTATCGAAGACAGTAAGAAACACTACGGCTTGGAAGAGGCGAATATCAAGAAAAAGACCATCCTGATGGAAGAAGAGAATATCGAAGAGGTGAAGATTGAACTGAAGGACGAGAAACGCTTCAACCACAGCAAAGGTGACGAAGAGCGGTTCAATCATTGATAGATAGTGGGATTCCTATCCCGCAGCATGATTATAGAATACTGAAAGGAGCAACGGTTACCGTTGCTCCTTTTGTTTGTGCTGTCTCGTCCTGATTTTGGTTGACTGGTTTAACTTCTTAATCCTACTATTGGTTGTCCAATCTTGTTCCTTAGCATTGGGAGGGAGCTTAGTCCTGGCCCGGGTTGACTGACAAGGGGGCTGTAAAAGCATATACCTTGAGCGGACCACCCTATTATCTTATCTTTCCGACTGCGTTAGGAAAGAAGTCCCACCGCCTTGGGAAGAAAGTCCCACCGCCTTGGGAAAAAAGTTCCAACGCCTTGGGAAGAAAGTCCCACCGCCTTGGGAAGAGAGTCTCACCTCCTTGGGAAAAAAGTCTCACCGCCTTGGGAAAGAAGTCCCACCGCCTTGGGAAGAAAATCCCACCGCCTTGGGAAGAAAATCCCATCGTGTTGGGAAAGAAGTCCCACCGAATGGGACAAAAAGTGTGCTTAGGGGGAAGAAGCGTTCATTCGCCAAAGAGTGAGAGTAACTTTACCCTCACTGTTACCCTCACGGTTACCATCACGCTCTAACAATCTTATTTATAATGTATTACGCAAAAACCGTGAGGGTATGAGGGTAAAACGGGAAAAAATCTCTCGCAGGGGAGCTGGAGAGGATGGGACAATAGCCGCGGTAATGACGATGCTTATTTTCCTCCGCCGTCTTCTCGTTCTACCTTCAGTAGTCCGCCGGTATTGGGGGTGAAATAGACTTTGATGGTGGAGTTCTTGTTGAAAAGGATGGGGGCGAGGTACTCCTTGGTGCCGAATTGTGTGACGGGGAGTTCGCCCTCGTACAGCTTCTTCTTCCCGTCGGTGAGCGTCACTAATGCTTGGCCGGG
>JAISIX010000218.1 GCA_031261805.1 Mediterranea sp. (in: CFB group bacteria) | reverse complement strand
TACACTGATAGAGTTCAACTCTGACTTCAACATGGTGGATAGCGACATCATGGGACGTAGCTCGAGCGCCAAGAACATCACACAGCTACAACAGGCCATCGACTCCATGCGGGTGCGGGGCGACAGCATCGGACGGCAATACTATAAGGAGCTGGCCGACGGCACCTTGAACCCTGGCTATCACCTCTCGAAGGAGGATACGGTGAGAATAGAAGAGGCCGACATGAAGGAGTACAACGTAGACAGCCTTTACAATATCGCCTCGCTGACGCAGAAACAGAAAATCATCTCCTCGGCCGTGAACCGCGCCGAGAATACCAATACCGATCTGATGTTTAAGAGCAGCACGATGGGCAGCACCGACTACTCGCTACGTCGGCACGAGATAGAATGGCACAAGAAGTTCACCATCTCGCTCTCCTGCCTGCTCTTCTTCTTTATTGGCGCCCCCTTGGGCGGCATCATCCGCAAGGGCGGACTGGGCATGCCGGTGGTGGTGTCGGTGGTGCTGTTTATCATCTACTACATCATCGACAACACCGGCTACAAGATGGCGCGTGATGCCAAGTGGATTGTGTGGATGGGCATGTGGATGAGTAGTGGGATACTGGCCTCGCTGGGCTTCTTCTTTACCTATAAGTCCAACAAAGACTCCGTGGTGTTCAACGCCGACGCTTACATGCACTGGATAAAAAAGGTGGCGGGTGTGCGCAGTGTGCGACACCTGTTCAAGAAAGAGGTGATTATCCACGACCCCGACTATGTGCGTTTGACGGGCGACTTGCCGAAGCTGTCGGCAGCTTGCCGGAAGTACCTTGATGCCAATCGCCTGCAGACGGCCCCCAATTACTTCCGGTTATGGATGTCGGAGGAGCGCGACGACGAGATGACGAACCTCAACCAGAGGCTGGAGGCGCTGGTCGACGAGATGTCGAACGCCAAATCCCCGATTCTGCTTGATGCCGTAAACAAATACCCGATTATAGCCGTTTCTGCTCATGTAAGGCCGTTCCACCGGCATTGGCTGAATGTGGCGGCCGGCGTGCTATTCCCGCTTGGACTGTTCTTTTACTTCCGTATCTGGGCATTCCGCGTCAGGCTATGCAAAGACATGGAGCGGGTGATACAGAACAACGAACGAATTCAAAACATCATACAGGAGAATATATTAAATGAGTAGTATTATGCAAGAAATCAAATTGGATACGATAGAAGATGCTATTGCCGACTTCAAAGAAGGTAAGTTTGTAGTAGTAGTAGATGATGAAGACCGCGAGAACGAAGGCGACCTGATTATCGCCGCCGAAAAGATTACTCCCGAGAAGGTGAACTTCATGCTAAAGCACGCCCGTGGCTTGCTTTGCGCTCCCATCACGATGTCGCGTTGCAAAGAGTTGGACCTGCCGCATCAGGTATCCGACAACACCTCTATACTGGGCACCCCCTTTACGGTGACCATTGATAAGCTGGAAGGCTGTGCCACCGGCGTATCGGCAGCCGACCGCGCCGCTACCATCCGGGCGCTGGCCGACCCAACCTCCACACCGGCCACCTTTGGCCGGCCCGGGCACATCAACCCCCTCTATGCACAGGAGAAAGGCGTGCTTCGTCGCGCCGGACATACCGAGGCGGCCATCGACATGGCTCGCTTGGCCGGACTCTATCCTGCCGGGGCGCTGATGGAGATAATGAACGAAGACGGCACCATGGCGCGCCTGCCCGAACTGCGCAAGATGGCCGATGAGTTCGACTTGAAGCTTATCTCCATTCACGACCTCATAGCTTATCGCCTGAAGCAGGAGTCCATTGTGGAGAAAGGGGTGGAGGTGAACATGCCTACCGAGCACGGTCTGTTCCGGCTGATACCGTTTCGCCAGAAGTCGAACGGGCTGGAGCACGTTGCCCTGTTCAAAGGCACCTGGGCGGAAGACGAGCCTATCTTGGTACGTGTGCACTCCTCCTGCGCCACGGGCGACATCTTCGGCTCAAGACGTTGCGACTGCGGTGAGCAATTGCACAAGGCGATGGAGAAGATTGAAGAGGCAGGCAAGGGCGTCGTCATCTACCTTAACCAAGAGGGGCGTGGCATCGGCCTGATGGACAAGATGAAAGCCTACAAGCTACAGGAAGAGGGCATGGATACAGTGGATGCCAACATCTGGCTGGGACATCTCGTCGACGAGCGCGACTACGGCATAGGGGCGCAGATGCTCCGTGAGCTGGGTGTGCACAAGATGCGCCTGTTGACCAACAACCCCGTGAAGCGCGTGGGTCTCGAAGCTTATGGGCTGGAGATTGTGGAGAACGTCCCCATCGAAACGACCCCCAATGAGTACAACGAACGATACCTGAAGACAAAGAAGGAGAGGATGGGGCATACCTTGCATTTTAATAAGTAAAATGCCTTTTTGTTTTCATATATCAGATGTTATTGTTTATTTTGTGGCAATTTTTAATAATCAGCAATAAAAGAGATACAAAATGAATCAGTTATCAGACCGTTTGAATAGCCTGTCGCCCTCGGCAACATTGGCTATGTCGCAGAAAAGCAACGAGCTAAAGGCGCAAGGCGTTGATGTCATAAACCTCAGTGTAGGCGAACCCGACTTCAACACCCCCGACCACATCAAAGAGGCCGCTAAGCAGGCCATCGACGAGAACTATTCCCGATACTCTCCTGTGCCGGGATACCTGTCTTTGCGCAATGCCATTGTGGCGAAACTGAAGAACGAGAACGGTCTGGACTACACCGCCGCTCAGATTTCGTGCGCCAATGGTGCCAAGCAGTCGGTGTGCAACACCATCCTGGTGCTTGTCAACCCCGGCGACGAAGTGATTGTCCCCGCTCCCTATTGGGTGAGCTACCCCGAGATGGTGAAACTGGCCGAAGGTGTGCCCGTGGCCGTTTCGGCCGGCATTGAGCAGGACTTCAAAATTACTCCTGCGCAGCTGGAGGCAGCCATCACGCCCAAGACGAAGGCGTTGATTCTTTGCTCTCCGTCGAATCCTACCGGCTCCGTTTACTCCAAGGAAGAGTTGGCCGGACTGGCCGACGTGTTGGCTAAGCATCCACAGGTTATCGTCATTGCCGACGAGATTTACGAGCACATCAGCTACATCGGCAAGCACCAAAGCATCGCTCAGTTCCCCGAGATGAAGGAACGCACGGTGGTGGTGAACGGCGTGTCGAAAGCGTATGCCATGACTGGTTGGCGTATCGGCTTTATTGCCGGTCCCGAGTGGATTGTAAAGGCTTGCAACAAGCTTCAAGGACAGTACACCTCCGGTCCCAGCTCCGTATCGCAGAAGGCTGCCGAGGCTGCCTACATCGGTACGCAAGCACCGGTAGAGGAGATGCGTAAGGCCTTTGAACGCCGTCGCGACTTGATAGTGAAGCTGGCCAAAGAGGTGCCGGGCTTTGAGGTGAACGTGCCCGAAGGTGCTTTCTATCTCTTCCCCAAGTGCAGTTCTTTCTTCGGCAAGAGCGCCGATGGCCGGAAGATAGAGAATGCCGAAGACTTGGCCATGTACCTGCTCGAAGTAGCGCATGTGGCTTGTGTGGGCGGCACTTCGTTTGGAGCGCCCGAGTGCATCCGTATGAGCTATGCCACGAGCGACGAGAACATCGTGGAGGCCATCCGCCGCATCAAGGAGGCGTTGGCAAAGCTGAGATAAAGCATCTTCATATAAGAAAGGGAGAAGCCTTAAAAAAGAAGGCGGAACGGAAATGAATCCGCTCCGCCTTTTCAATACTCTAAAAGATTGTATTATTCAGCCGGGTGAATTGCTTCAGACGGACAAACGTCTGCGCAAGTACCACAGTCTGTGCACACATCCGGGTTGATAGAATAGATATCACCCTCGGAGATAGCTTCTACCGGGCACTCGTCGATGCAAGTACCGCAAGCAATACAATCGTCACTAATTACGTAAGCCATTTTCTAGATATTTTAATTATTAGTACTAATTACGAGGCAAAAATAGGGCTTTTATTGCTTACTTGCTATGAAAGGACATTTAAATTCACTTAATTTGTATGATTTCTAAATAAGATGCCTTGTCGCAGTCTCCCGCCTTTTTCGTACTTTTGCAGTCAAATTGATAAAAGAATAGCATTATGCCTTTAAACCTCCCCGACAAACTCCCCGCGATTGAGCTTCTGAAAGAAGAGAACATATTCGTGATTGATACCTCCCGTGCCACTCAGCAGGACATCCGTCCGTTGCGCATCATCATCCTCAACCTGATGCCGCTGAAGATTACCACGGAGACAGACCTCATACGCCTGCTCTCGAACACCCCGTTGCAGGTGGAGGTAGAGTTTATGAAAATCAAGAGCCATACCTCCAAGAATACGCCGATAGAACACATGCAAGCCTTCTATACCGACTTCGAGAAGATGCGCGACGGGAAGTACGACGGCATGATTATCACCGGTGCACCGGTGGAGCAGATGGACTTTGAAGAGGTGAACTACTGGGACGAAATAACCGAAATATTCGACTGGGCGCGTACGCACGTCACCTCCACCCTCTACATCTGCTGGGCGGCACAGGCAGGACTTTATCACCATTACGGTATCCCCAAGTATCCGTTGGAGCAAAAGATGTTCGGCATCTTCGAGCATCACGTGCTCAATCCGTTGCACCCCATCTTCCGTGGGTTTGACGACCGTTTCTATGTCCCTCATAGCCGCCATACGGAGATTCGGCGCGACGACATCCTGAAGGTGCCCGAGCTGACCCTCCTCTCCGAGTCCGACGAGGCTGGCGTGTACATGGTGGTGGCTCGTGGCGGGCGCGAGTTCTTCGTCACCGGACATTCCGAATATTCGCCGCTGACGCTCGACGGGGAGTACCGTCGCGACTTGGCCAAGGGGCTGAAGATAGAAGTACCGCGCAACTACTACCTCGACAATGACCCCGACAAAGGACCGTTGGTACGCTGGCGTGCCCATGCCAACCTGCTGTTCTCCAACTGGCTGAATTACTTCGTTTACCAGGAAACCCCCTACAACATAGAGGAGATAGAATGACGAAGAAACCACGTAGCATCGAACTGCTGGCTCCGGCCAAGAACCTGGAGTGCGGTTTGGAAGCCATCAACCACGGGGCGGATGCCGTCTACATCGGCGCGCCCAAGTTTGGCGCACGGGCAGCGGCTGTCAATTCGCTCGACGACATTGCCGCCTTGGTAGCCCATGCCCACCTTTACAACGCTCGGGTCTATGTCACAGTCAACACCCTCCTGCACGAGGAGGAGTTGGCGGAGACGGAGGCGATGATTCACGACCTCTATCGGATAGGGGTCGACGCGCTCATTGTACAAGACATGGGTATCACCCGGCTGAACCTGCCTCCCATCCCCCTCCACGCCAGTACGCAGATGGACAACCGGACCCCGGAACGCGTTAGCTTCCTCTGGGAAGCCGGCTTTCGGCAGGCCGTGCTGGCCCGCGAGCTATCCCTGCTGGAGATAAAGAAGATACATGCCGCCTGCCCCGAGATGCCGCTCGAGGTCTTTGTGCACGGTGCTCTTTGTGTGAGTTACAGCGGCCAGTGCTACGTGAGCCAAGCCTGTTACGGACGCAGTGCCAACCGGGGGGAGTGCGCTCAGTTCTGCCGCCTCTCCTTCAATTTGGTCGATGCCGATGGGAAGGCCATCGTGAAGAATAAGCACCTGCTCTCGCTGAAGGACCTGAACCAGAGTGATGAGCTGGAACAGTTGCTCGATGCCGGTGTCTCGTCGCTGAAGATAGAGGGGAGGCTGAAAGATGTGTCGTACGTGAAGAATGTCACCGCCGCCTATCGCCAGAAACTGGATGCCCTCATTGCCCGTCGGCCGGAGGAGTATCGGCGGGCTTCCTCGGGACGTTCGCGATACACCTTCCAACCGCAACTCGACAAGAGCTTTAGCCGTGGCTTTACGCACTATTTCCTGCACGGACGCGACGCCGGCATCTCCTCTTTCGATACTCCCAAATCCTTGGGCGAAGAGATGGGAACGGTAAAGGAGACCTATCCGGCCTACCTTACTGTGGCCGGTCTGAAATCGTTTCATAACGGCGACGGCGCTTGCTTCGTCGACGAGCAGGGACGGCTGCAAGGTTTCCGCATCAATAGGGTAGAGGGTAACAAACTCTATCCGCAGGAGATGCCACGGGTGAAGCCCCGCACCACGCTCTACCGCAACTTCGACCAGGAGTTCGAACGGCTGCTTTCCCATAAGTCCGCCGAGCGGAAGATAGCCGTGGACATCACCTTGGCCGATAGTGCCTTCGGCTTCGCGCTGACGCTGACCGACGAAGACAGCGTGAGCGTCACCCTCTCGCTCCCCCGTGATAAAGAGACGGCACGCACCCCGCAGGCCGACAACCTGCGCACGCAACTCTCCAAGCTGGGCAATACGCCCTTCGAGGCACGCACGGTTAGCCTTGCCTTGGCCGACAACTGGTTCATCCCCGCCTCCGTACTGTCCGACCTGCGCCGAGAGGCGGTGGACAGGCTGACGGCCGCCCGCCGAATCAACTACCGGCAGGAGCGGGTGGTGTGGAAACCTACGACGCACCCCTTCCCGCAGACCGAGTTGACCTACCTGGGCAATGTGCTGAACTCGCAGGCTGTCTCCTTCTATCGGGCGCATGGCGTGCAACGCATCGCACCTGCATTCGAACAGACGCCGGTGTCCCATGCTGTGCTGATGTTCTGCAAGCACTGCCTGCGCTACAGCATGGGTTGGTGTCCTGTCCATCAGCGGGTACGCTCACCCTATACCGAACCCTATTACCTGCAGTCGTCCGATGGCCGTCGGTTTCGCCTTGAGTTCGACTGTCGACACTGCCAGATGAAAGTCCATGCGGCAGAGTAGCACCCATAGCCAGCGATTGATACAGTGGGTGTTCTTCTCTGTCGCCTGCCTGCTCAGCCTGTCGGGTTGCCGTTACCAGATGCCCGACCTCTCCTCCCCGTCGCTCTCGCAAGAGTCGCGCGACTCGCTGGCTACGCTCTACAGCCGCAACTATACCCTCGATACCAACCTTGAGGTAGTGACGGATTCCATCTCGCTGGAGTGCCTACCCATCAAGGATACTTATATCGTGTTGCATCGGGGCGATAGGGTAGTGGTGGCCGACTTCGCCGTGCACCCCGCCGACACCATCGACAGCCTGTGGGTGAAACTGGCACATACGCAGGAGGCGCAGGGCTGGATACGTCAGTGCGACTTCAAACGTTCGTTTGTCCCTACCGACAGCCTCTCGGAGGCCATCTACCTTTTCAGCGGCACGCACGCCTCCTACTTCGTCATCTTCTGTGCCCTCTTCGTGGGTGCCTATCTGTTTCGTGTCTTTCGTCGGAAGCAGCTCAAGATGGTCTACTTCAACGACATCGACAGTCTCTACCCCCTCTCGCTCTGCCTGCTGATGGCCTTTAGTGCCACCATCTACGAGACGATGCAGGTCTTTGTGCCCGATACCTGGGAGCATTTCTACTACAACCCCACGCTTTCGCCTTTCCGTGTGCCGGGCATCCTCTCCCTCTTCTTGCTTACCCTATGGGGCTTTGTCATCTTTCTGTTGGCTGCCCTTGAGGATATATTCCACCAGCTGCGTCCGGCCACGGCCTTTTTCTATCTATTGGGGCTGGGGGCAGGTTGCATCTTCTGCTATTTCTTCTTCATCTTCACTACCTATATATATATAGGTTACCTGTTCTTGGCCCTCTTCGTGGCTGTCTACGTGGGGCGTGTACATCGCAGCTTCACTTACCGTTACCGTTGTGGCAAGTGCGGGGCCAAGCTGAAGGAGAAACGTGTATGCCCTTACTGCGGGGCCATCAATGACTGATAGGGCTGTAGTCAAAGTGAACTTTAAAAGGAAGGCACGCTTGTGCTTGCCGCAAAAATGGCTTATCTTTGCCACACATCACTTAACCAAAAGGAGGCAACATGACGACCGTACCCAAGTTTTTCAATACCGCAGGGCCGATACAGCCCGACATACATTACAATGTCGACCCGCTGACGCGCTTCGACCTGGACGAGATAGAGTCGCTGATAGACCAGCAAAAGTACTTCGTGCTACATGCTCCGCGGCAAACGGGGAAGACCTCGTGCCTGCTCGCCTTGCGCGACTACCTGAATGCCCAAGGGCGCTACTATGCCGTGTATGCCAATGTGGAAGCCGGACAGGCCTTTCTGAACAACGTAGAGGAGGTTGTCCGAGGGGTGGTAAGCACTATTACCAGCAGATTAAGCTTGATTATAGGCAAAGAACTGCCTGAAAGAATATGGCGAGAAACGGATAGGATACTGCCGTACAGCAGGTTGTTGTCCGGCTATTTGAAACGTCTCTGTCAAGCCCTTGACCGCCCGCTGGTACTCTTTATTGACGAGATAGATGCCTTGGTGGGCGACTCGCTGGTGAGCGTCCTTTACCAGATACGCAGCGACTACGACGCACGCCCTGCCGACTTTCCACAATCCATCATCCTCTGCGGCGTGCGCGACGTGCGTGATTACCGCATCGTCCTCTCCAACCAAGATATCATCACCGGAGGGTCCGCCTTCAACATCAAGACAGAGTCGCTCCGTTTGGGCAACTTCTCCAAGGAGGAAATATACGCGCTCTATATGCAGCACACCGAGGCCACGGGGCAGGTGTTCGACGAGGCCTGCTTCCCGCTGATATGGGAGGCCACCGAAGGGCAGCTTTGGTTGGTCAACGCGCTGGGCTACGAAGTGACTTACGAGATGAAGGAGAACCGAGACCGTAGTGTGCGCATTATCCCCGAGATGATATACAAGGCGCAGGAGAACATCATCTACCGCCGAGATATGCACATCTACCGCCTGATAGACAAGCTGAGCAAAGAATGTGTACGTAATGTCATCGGCCCCATATTAGCCGACGAGGGTGTCGAAGTTGTAGGACGGATGAACGAAGACGACGTACTGTATGTATTGGAATTAGGCCTCGTGGTACTCGACAAATCCCTCCGCATTGCCAACGGCATCTACAAAGAAAGCATCCCACGCTGGCTGACATGGACCACGCAAAACGGCATCGTCCAGGAACCTGCTTGGTACATCAACCCCGACCACTCGCTCAACATGCCCAAACTCCTGCTGGACTTCCAGCAGTTCTTCCGCCAGAATGCCGACGCTTGGATAGAGCGCTTCGATTACAAGGAGAGCGGCCCGCAGCTCCTGCTGCAAGCCTTCCTCCAGCGGGTGGTGAATGGTAGTGGCTACATCGACCGTGAATACGGCTTAGGCCGGGGCCGTACCGACCTGCTTATCCGTAAGCCCCTCACCGACGGCTATGGCGGCCCCATACAGTACATCGTGCTCGAGCTGAAAATAAAACGGGGTGACCAAGAAACCACCATCCGCCGAGGCTTGGAGCAGACTTCCGAATATTTGGACCACTGCCCGGCCGGCACCGAAGGTCACTTCATCCTCTTCAACCGCGACAAAGGCGCCAATTGGGACGATAAGATATGGCATCGCACCGAGGAGTACCAAGGTCGCACCATCATGGTGTGGGGAATGTAGAATTGCTTGAGAAAGCTATCAATGCTGATTTCTATCTCCCCCTACAGAGGGTTTGTGCAACACCCCCCTACGCACTTCTGTATCCCCTTACCCATCGATGTTTGCGTGCGCAAGGGGGTAAATGGATAGTGTGGTGAGCCGAAGGGCATGCTCTCGTGAGCCGAAGGGCATGCGCGGACGAGCCGATGGGCATGCGCGTGAACGCCGAAGGGCATGCTCTCAAAAGTACCCGCAAAGTGCGGATTTGTAGACTTGTGGAGACCTTCGGCGGTGTTGCAAATCGTGTAGAGTACGTTTTGCAACATTGTGTTTTGTCTGCTTTTATATATCTGTGTGGCGATGCCTGCTCACTTGCGATGTAAGGGGGTACCTTTTCATCCCTTGCGCACGCAAAGTCCGATGGGGAAGAGGTTGTGGAAGGGCGTAAGGGGGGCTTGCACAAACTCCCTGTAGAGGGGTAGCCCTTCCCGGTGAAGGCTCTCACTGTTGTAGTCCTGAAATTTTGTAATAGTTGCCTGTGTTACACGCCGCCCGCCACATCGTAGTACCTTAATCAGTTCAATAAGATGGCCCGATTGGGCAAGCATATTAGCCCAAAGTTGCGCCTATATTTGCACTCCGAGCAGATAGGATGGCTTACGCATGAATTCACCTGCGTGAAATAAAAAAAGACGGCCGTGAATGAATCGGTTCACGGCCGTCTTTGTATCAGTTCACGCCGGTGACCGAGATGGTTCACGGCCGTGTTTTTTTATTTCACGCAGGTGAATTCATGCGTAGTGTGATAAGGGTTGAATCGTGTGATGCGAATTAGTTTGAGTGAGTCGCCTCTAAAATAGCGGCTCCATACCAACGGTCAAGAGTGGTGATTTCAATGAAGTCCGAAGAACTCCCTTCGTGTAGGAAATCTAATTCCCATGCTGCATCTGTGCTACCTTGAGGAGCACTGGATGTCCAAAAACGCCCTTGTTTTCCAATGCCGTCTACGCCTCCTTGGGAACCTGTCCCAAGCAGGACATCTGTGCCGCCTCCACAAGCAGGTAGGAATTGATAATTGGCAATGAAGTCGGATGTGGTTATAGTTGCTGGGACGGTTGGCATATTGCCTGGAATCTTTCCTCCTGATAACATTGGATGGTAACTATAACCTAATCCGTACGGATAGCTTGGATCTGGTAAACTCCATGCTGTCCCATTGGCATCAGGTTTCTTATACTTGCGCAACCATACTCCTCCCCCATAGTGTACTGTGCCATAGTAATCAATCCATTTGGGTTGCAAATCAGTTGCTTTCTGACCTTCGGGTATCCAATAAATAGGATTGCTCGCTGTCAGTCTTGCCCATATTTCACATGCCGTTGGACAATTTTTGGCCGTATTTACTGCATCTTTATAGAAATCTGCAATTCCAGTGGTATTAGATACTGTGGTTCCCGTAGTTGTTGTATTAGCCGCGTCTCGGTAGTTCTGTTCGGGGCCGCCAGAAGGATACTGTCCATAAGGATATTGAGACAATGCATCCCAGCAATACAATTGTCCAACGCCGTAAGTTGGTGTGTTACTCTTCAAGTTCACCGTGATGGTGTAAGAGGTATTTCCTACCAAGGCTTTGTTGAACGGGAACGTTAACGGGGTGGAGGCATAGTTATTGGTAGCGGCAGTGTTTCCATCCAGATAAAGTCCTGTAAACGTTATCGTATGGTCTTCGGCTGTGACCGATGGAATGAAGTTGCCCGTTTGAGTAGAGGTTAATGTAGCGGCGCTACCTCCAGTGGCCGACAGCGAAATATCGGTGGTCTTATAAGCCGTACTGGGACTAAAGTTTGCAAAACTGGTAAAATCTTCTATGGATGCATTATTAGGATTATCATCCAGCGTAGCGGCAAAGGCTGTAGTGGTTGCCGTAGAAGAGAGGCCGGCGCTATTTACCTTCAGCTTGACTCTCGAAAACTCGTGTAGGAAGTTGATGGTAGTCGAAGCTGTAAGCTCACCGGTATAGCAGTAGAGCAAGTCCTCCGTAGGGCTTTTGTCCGTCCATGTATAGTCACTAAGCGTTATACCGGTTGTGGGGTATCCTTCTGATAGTCCTAAGATAGAAGGTGCCGTGGCTGTATTGTTGGTGATAAACAAAACGCCATAAGTATCCGAGGTGGGAACTTTGACTGTGATGGACTGCACGCCGCTGCTTTCGGTAATGGCTACTTGTTGGACACTGTACACGATTTTGTTTCCTGTTGGGTTTTTGTAGACAATGGCCCACACTTTGGCGCCTGTTGTCATCTGACCGGTGGCGCGTGTTGTTGTAGGGTCATCCCTTTTTATCACGGCTTCCAGCAAGATGCCATTGCCTAAGTCCTTGTGGACTACGGTTGGCTGTTCGAATTCGGCACGGGATATAAGCGTGTTGGCTCCATAAGACTGGGTTATGTTCACTGTTATGGTTTGGGAGTCTCCCGTGTCGTTTATTAAAGGGTTATTATCGTTCTTGTCGCAAGACGAAAGGGCACACGTAGCCCCCAGCAGAATGCTGAAAATAGAATTGAATCTCATCGTACATACTTTTTAAGTTGGGGTATAAAAAGGAATAGGTCACGGTAGTGAGATTCGCCCTTAGGGGTAGTCGATACCCATGTCATCGCTGACGGTATTGTCGTCAGCCATATCCGTTGATGTGACTGAGCCAACCGGTTTTTGTTGATCTGTGGAGCCTTGCAGAAGGACACTTTGTTCCAACCATACTCCAAACTCGTGCATACGAGGTGCTTCATACACTTCTCTTTTCTTAAACATTTCCTTCATCTCTTTCTTAGTTTAAATATCTCTTTCTCTTTTCTGTATAAGGCTATAGCCGGTAGCCTTATGCTCTTCTCTTTTATCTATCTCTTTATCGCTTGCAGAATATCTCTCATTATATCCTGTTGCCTAACGGGGGCAAAGTTCTCTGTTTCTCACCAAGAAGTGGTCTCTTTTTATTCAAAAAACGTCTCAAAAGGTACTGTTTTTGCAAATATTGTGCGTGCTTTCATTGGGGTACAATATAGTTTAGGCATGGATTCCATAGGTTTCAAGGTTGTATGCTGTCGGGTTCCATGAGGTGTGTGCGGCGCGCCCCCGTAGGTTGCGCACAACCAGTGTGTACGCAGGGTGGTGGCCTGAAAGGCCCAAGGTGGCTGAAAGCCTTTGCCTGCAAGGCTCTTAGCCTAGCCCAACGCAGAGTGAGGAACGAACGACGCGTTGGGTTTTGGTTGAGGAGTGTGACAAATCGCCCTTTTAAGGGCAGCTTAATGTCAGGTAGTTAAGCTGCCCTTAAAAGGGCGACTACGCAGGAACAATATGGCGTTAACCCAACGCGTCGCTCGTTCCTCGCTTTGCGATGGGCTGGGCTAAGAGCCTTACAGGCATAGGCTTTCAGCCATCTTGGGCCTTACAGGCCACCGCCCAATGCACACACCGGTTGTGCGCAACCTACGGAGGCGCACCGCATACGCTTCATGATACCCGGCTGTCACCCCTAACGGGGTGCTGACTGCAGCGGCCAATCCCTCACTGCTCATCACTAACGTAACCTCCAATTTATCGACGAATCAGATGCACAAAAACATCCTGAGTGAGGTATAAAAGGAAGTCGTTAGGGACTTTTTAAAGGAGGGGCGTAACGAACGTCGTTATTCGTTACCTTCTTCTACTTTCTCCTCTTTCATGGAGTTGTCGATGGTCTTTATTTTCTCCTTCAGGGCGTTGAGGTCGGCTTTGAGCTTCTCTACCTTGAGGTTCACTTCGTCCATCAGGCTACTGCCTTTCTTGGAGGAGGAGCTAAGGAAGCCGAGGTTGTTCTCATACGTCTGTAGCTCGTTCTTCATGCTCTCGTAGGCGCGTACTAAGCGTTCGCGTTCTCGGTAGAGCGGCTGCCCGCTGTCCTGTCCGCTACCGTTGCCGGAACGGAAGTTGTTCGCTTTCTTGGCGGAGGAGTTGATGTGAAGGCTGGCAAAGAGGCGGTCCAACAAGCTGTTGTACTGCTTGTTGAGTTTGTCTTTATCCCTAAAGGGTACATGCCCTATACCATTCCATTCGTTTATCAGCTCGTGTACCAGCTTGTTGGCTTCGTCGACATCTGCCTTCTCGTCGATGGCGCTGAGGCGCTCGATGACGGACTTCTTGCGTTTCAAGTTTTCTATCTCTATGCCGCGAGTGGAGGAGCTTGCTTTGTTCTTCTGGCTGAAGAAGTAGTCGCAGGCGGTGATAAAGCGTTTCCATACAGCGTCGGAGTGTCTGCGGGCTACCGGTCCGATGGTTTTCCATTCCTTTTGTAGCTTGGAGAGTTCCTCGGAGGTCGTTTTCCAGTCGGTGCTGTCTTTCAGCGCTTCGGCTTGTTCGCAGAGAGCTTTCTTCTTGGCCAGGTTCTCGTTCATGTCGTCCTTGAGGGTCTTGAAGAAAGTTGCTTTTTGTTTGAAGAAGTCGTCGCAGGCATGGCGGAAGCGTTCGAATATCTTCACGTTCATCTTGTGGGGAGCGAAGCCTATGGTCTTCCATTTGTTCTGCAGGGCGATGACCTCTTGTGTCTTCGTATCCCACGCGGCAAATGTCTTGAGCTTGTCGTACTCGATGGCTTCTACTATCTCGCAGATGACGGTTTTCTGGTCGAGGTTGTGCTGCTCGGCTGCTTTCAGCACTTCGAAGTGCTGCTGGTGGCGGCGGTTGATGATGGTGGACGCCGTCTTGAAACGTGCCCACAGGTCGTTGCGCAGTTCCTTGGCTACCGGGCCGGCGTCGCGATATTCCTGATGGAGTTTCTGCAGCTGGTGGAAGGCGGAGACGATGTCCTCGTCGGCAGCCAGCTTCTCGGCCGTCTCGCAGATGTGGGTTTTTACTTCGAGGTTTTTCTTGAAGTCGTATTCACGGAACTCGTGGTTGAGCTTGAGCAGGTCGTAGAACTTCTCCACGTATAGTTGGTAGTTCTTCCACAACTCGTTCACCTTGCCTTGGGGCACGGGGTTGGTCTCGTTCCACTGTTGTTGCAGGCGTTTGAACTCTGCATACGATTTGTTCGTATCTTCACCCGACTCCACCAAGTCCTTTATCTCTTCGATGATGGAGAGCTTTATCCGGAGGTTCTCTTCTTTTCGACGTTCCAAGTCGGCCGATTGCTTGCTGCGCCTGTCGCGCACGATGTTCATCAGTCGCTTGAACTCAACCTCTACCGGGTCTTCAGCGGGCACAAATTCCTCTTCTGCGCCACCTCCTTCGACGAAGGCCTGACGGGCCGTTTCGACTTCGGTGTTGTGAAGCTTGTAAAAGGCTTGTTTCAATCCATCGATGTCTTGTCGGCTGGCGTTTTCGGCATCTTGTGCGTACTCGCGTAGTTTTTCCAATACTTCTTCTTTGGAAAGAGAAACGGCAGGTCTGGTTACAGCTTCTTCAAGCTCTGATGTCGGCTCTGGGGCAGTCGTGTCCTCTTCCGACACCGTATCGGTTGTCGGCTCTTCGATGGGGGCTTGCGTTTCAACAGCTCCTTCATTCGCCGCTTCGGACGGGTTGGTGCAGGTGGCCTCCAAGACCGAGGTTTGCGTTTCTGTCGTAGCTTCCGAAACCTCGGCTGTTGTCTTTTTTTCTAATTCCCCTTGGTTCAAGGGGAGGTTAGCTTCATGAGCGTCTATCATTGTATATTAGTTTTGGGTACAAATTAATGAAATAAAACGATTACTTCATACTTTTTTCTTCGTTTTTTTCACTCAAGAGAGCAAAACAGTGATTCCCATGTAGAGCATCATGCCGATTATGTCGTTGGTGATGGCGATAAAAGGGCCGGTGGCGATGGCCGGGTCGATCTTCAGCTTTTCGAGTGTCATGGGTACCAATGTGCCGAAAATGGAGGCGAACATCACCACGGCGAAGAGGCTGATGGAGACCGAGTAGGTGACGGTGGCCGTGGCTCCGAAGCGGATGAAGTTGTAGGTGTAGACGAGCAGGGATATGATGCTGGCGTTGATGAGTGCCACCACAGCTTCTTTCGAGATTTGGCGGAAGGTGTTCTTCACGTCGAGGGAGCTGTTGGCCAAGCCTTGCACAACGATAGCCGACGACTGCGTACCCACGTTGCCTCCTGTCCCGCCGATGAGTGGGATGTAGAGCGCCATCTCGGGGTGTGCGGCGAAGGTGCTGTCGAAGTTGCCCAGTATCATGGAGTTGCCGATGCCGCCTATCATGCCGATGAGCAGCCACGGCAGGCGGGCAGTGGTTTGGCGCAGCACGTTATCGTCGGTCTCTACGTCCTGCGAGAGGCCGGAGGCCAGCTGGTAGTCGCGCTCGGACTGCTCGCGAACCTCGTCCATCACGTCGTCTACGGTAATCTGGCCTACCAAGCGGCCGATGCTGTCGACCACGGGGATGGCTACCAAGTCGTACTTCTCGATGGCCTGCGCCACATCCTCTATAGGGGTGTCGACATGTACGGAGATGGGGTCTTTCTGCATCACGTGTTTCACCTTTGAGACGGAAGGGGAAGTGATCATCTTCTTCAGTGGGAAGATGCCGCGCAGGCGTTCGTCGTCGTCGATGACATATACATAATATATATCGTCCAGCTCCTCGGCTTGCTGGCGCATCTCTTTCAGGCATTCGGGCATACTCCAGTTCTCGTTGACGAGCACCATCTCGGTGCCCATCAGTCCGCCGGCAGTCTTCTCGTCGTACTTCAGCAAGTCCACGATGTCGCCCGCCTGTTCGATGTCTTCGATGTGGGCGAGTACCTCCTCCTGCTTCTCCTCGTCCAGCTCGCGCATCAGGCCTACGGCATCGTCGGTATCCATGTGGTCGACGAAGCGCTTGGCGAGTGTCTCGGGTGGGATGAGTTCGAGGTATTCCTTGCGGCGGTCCTCGTCCATGAGCATAAGCACGTCGGCGGCAGTATCATTGTTGAGCAGGAGGTAGAGGTAGCGTGCCTCCTCGGGGTCGAGGTCGTTGCACAACTCGGCGATGTCGGCCGGATGCAACCCTCCCAATAGGTCTTTCAGCGCCTCGGGGTCTTTTTCCTCGATGAGATGCCTGGCCTGTGCTATGTATTCTTCGTTCATTGTCTTTCGGATTTAAGGGCTGCTTCCACCCGGTTGGTCAAGTCGATAAATTCGGCTACCGACAGTTGCTCGGGCCGCCGGTTGAAGAGTGGGTCTTCGGTGAGCGGGCACTCCTTGCCGAGTATGGGTTTGATGGAGTTGCGCAGGGTCTTACGTCGCTGGTTGAAGGTCGTTTTCACTACGTTCTTGAAGAGTTTCTCGTCGCACCCCAGCTCGGTGGTATCGTTGCGTGTCATGCGGATGACGGCGCTTTTCACCTTGGGGGGTGGGCTGAACACTTCCTGCCCTACGGTGAAGAGGTACTCCACCCTGTACCATGCCTGTATCAGCACGCTCAGGATGCCATAGGTCTTGCTGCCCGGTCCGGCGGCGATGCGCTCGGCCACCTCTTTCTGTATCATGCCGGTACAGCAGGGGATGAGGTCTTTGTTGTCGAGCATCTTGAAGAAGATTTGGCTGGAGATGTTGTAGGGGTAATTGCCGGTGAGGACAAAGGGCTGTCCGTCGAACAGGTGGTCGAGGTGCATCTTGAGGAAGTCGTCCTCAATGATGTGCTCCTCCAGCGACGGGTAGTTTTGTCGAAGATATTCCACCGACTCGAAGTCCACCTCCACCACTTTCAGCGGTCGCTCCTTTTTAATAAGGTATTGGGTGAGTACTCCCATGCCGGGGCCTACCTCGAGCACGGGCAGGGTGGGGCAGACATCCACGGTGTCGGCGATGGCTTGGGCCACGCTCAAATCTTTGAGGAAGTGTTGCCCCAGAAACTTTTTAGGTCTTACTAATTTCATTTACCAACTAAATACGTACTTTTGCACCGGACAAAGGTAGCTCTTTTAAACGAAGAAAGAAGAATGAAGAAAGAAGAATATGCCTGTTTAAAGCGGAATAGCCAATGAAGAAGGTGGTACGGAAATCGCTTCGGCTGGTATTCCCCATCGCTTTGGGAAGTTTTATCCTGTATTGGGTCTATCGCGATTTCGACTTTTCGCAGGTACGGGAGACACTGCTGCATGGTACCCGTTGGGGCTGGATGCTCTTCTCATTGCTGTTTGGCGTGTTGGCGCAAGCCTTTCGAGGCTGGCGTTGGAGGCAGATGCTGGAGCCGCTGGGGGCTTACCCCAAGCGGAGCAACTGCGTGAACGCCATCTTCGTGTCCTATGCCGCCAGTTTGGTGATTCCCCGCATCGGGGAGGTGAGTCGTTGCGGCATCCTGTCGAAGTACGACAAGGTCTCCTTTGCGCAGTCACTGGGGACGGTGGTCACCGAGCGGCTGGTCGATATGCTTACCATCTTGCTGGTGACGGTGGTCACGGTGCTACTCCAGTTCCCTCTCTTCGCCACCTTCCTGCACCAGACGGGTACCAAGATTCCCTCGTTGCTCCACCTGTTCTCTTCTGTGTGGTTCTATATGGCGCTATGTTGCTTCATCGGCATACTGCTGTTGCTCTACTTCCTGCGCAAGACGTTCTCTTTCTACGAGAAGGTGAAAGGTTTCGCTATCAGCCTGCGCGAGGGGATACTTTCGCTGCGTGGCGTACAGGGCTTGCCTCTCTTCCTGTTCTATACCTTGGCCATCTGGGCGTGCTACTTCCTGCACTTCTATTTCACGTTCTACTGTTTTGGCTTCACCTCCGGACTGGGGCTGATGGCGGCTTTGGTGATGTTTGTGGGAGGTACTTTCGCCGTCATCGTACCCACCCCCAACGGGGCTGGTCCTTGGCATGTGGCCATTATCACGATGATGATGCTTTATGGGATAAATGTAGAGGAGGCTGGAATATTTGCCTTGATTGTGCACGGGGTTCAAACCTTTTTAGTAGTTTTGTTGGGCGTATATGGATTGGCAGCCTTGCCGCTTGCCAACCGTACACGGCAATGAACCATCTAAAATACATATTATGAGTACCATTCAATCATTGGCTCCACAAGTGGTGTGGAAGCATTTCTATTCGCTGACGCAGATTCCGCGCCCGTCAGGCCATATCGAGCAGGCCACCGAATTTCTGGTGAACTTCGGCAAAAACCTCGGTTTGGAATCTTTTGTCGACGAAGTGGGCAACGTGGTTATCCGTAAGCCGGCCACCCCGGGCATGGAGAACTGCAAAGGCGTCATCCTGCAAGCGCATATCGACATGGTTCCGCAAAAGAACAACGATACTGTTCACGATTTTGAGAAAGACCCCATTGAGACATACATCGACGGCGACTGGGTGCGTGCCAAGGGTACGACGCTGGGTGCAGACAACGGTATGGGCGTGGCCGCCATCATGGCTGTGCTCGAGGCCACGGACCTGAAGCATGGTCCGCTGGAGGCGCTTATCACCAAGGATGAAGAGACGGGCATGTACGGTGCTTTTGGCCTGAAGCCCGGTACGGTGCATGGCGAGATTCTGCTCAACCTCGACTCCGAAGAGGAGGGTGAACTCTACATCGGCTGTGCCGGTGGTATGGACGTGACGGCTACCCTGCGCTACAAAGAGGTGGAACCCGAAGCTACCGACATCGCCCTTAAAGTCTCTCTCAAAGGACTGCGTGGCGGACATTCCGGACTGGAGATTAACGAGGGACGTGCTAATGCCAACAAGCTGTTGGTGCGCTTCGTGCGCGAAGCTATCGCCTCTTACGAGGCACGCCTTGCCAACTGGGAAGGCGGCAACATGCGCAATGCCATCCCACGTGAGGCCAGCGCCGTGCTCACTATTCCCGCAGAGAACGAGGAGGAACTCTTGGGCTTGGTGACCTACTGCCAAGACCTCTTCAACGAAGAGTATAACGCTATCGAGACACCCATCACCTTCACCGCCGAACGGGTAGCGCTACCTACCGGCGAGCTGCCCGAGGAGATACAAGACAACCTGGTGGATGCCATCTTCGCCTGCCAAAATGGCGTGATGCGAATGATTCCTACCGTGCCCGATACGGTGGAGACCTCGTCCAACCTCGCTATCATCAGCATAGGGAGTGGCAAGGCCGAGATTAAAATATTGGCACGTAGCTCCAGCGACAGCATGAAGGAGTTTCTCACCACCAGCCTTGAGTCGTGTTTCTCCATGGCAGGCATGAAGGTGGAGATGACCGGTGGTTATTCCGGTTGGCAACCCGACGTGAACTCGCCCATCTTGAAAGCGATGGAAGTATCGTACAAAGAGCAGTTTGGTACGGAGCCGGCCGTCAAGGTCATCCACGCCGGTTTGGAGTGCGGCATCATCGGTGCCATCATCCCCGGTTTGGACATGATTTCCTTCGGACCAACGTTGCGCTCACCCCACTCGCCCGATGAGCGGGTTTTCGTGCCCAGCGTACAGCGTTTCTACGACTTCTTGGTGGCCACATTGACACATACGCCGCAGAAGTAAGGAATCTCTTGTTATATAGAAGCCCCCCTTGGGTAGCTCGAAGCACATCGTTCCGAGCTGCCCAAGGGGGGCTTCTTAATATTTCTGATATACAGGTATTTGGTGGGCATTTAACACACCGCGTTCTTTTACTGTCATTCTGTCGCACTACTGACAATAGTACTGCAAACGGGCTTCATTACCAATAAAATAGGGCTAAAAGTCCTGCAAGTATGCTCTAAAGCATGTTTTTCTCACTTCTTAGTGCTTACTTTGCGAACAAAGGCATAGCTTTTGTGTTTTATAACATGTATTTGAAAGGATAACAAGATGAAACGATTAGAAAAGTTCTTTAGAAAAATCGGCCAGTCCGATGTAAGCATCTGGGGGTACACTACGCTTCGCGTGGTTCCCGAAGAGAACGCTTAGTGAGACGAAAGCAGCAATGCTTCGTGAGTTTTCAGGATTAACTAATTAAAATGTTGAGAGAATTATGGCAAAGAAAATGAGTTCTTTATTGAAGAAGATCCTCAGTGAAGTAGGCCGCAACGAGATGCTGAAATGGGGATACCGGGTGGACTGATGAGAGAAAGTACACTCCGTGGAAATCGAGTGGGGATGCGTCCAGAGTGATGACATCCCCACTTTTTTTATTGCTTTAGTGTGGGAAAAGAAAAATGGGGAATGAAGAATCAGTTGTGCTCCCTCTAAACAAGAAGAGGCCGGCTGCTCCTTGGCAGCCGGCCTCTTCGGGGAATCTTCTTCTTTTTAGTACACTCTGTACAGCAGCCAAGCGCCTTGGAAGTCCGAGCGGTTGGGATACTTTGCTTTGAATGAGTTGCGAGCTTGCGCAGCTTCAGTCTTGTCGGCAAAGGTGCTGACGATGACACGGTACATGGCTTTTTCGGCATTGAACGCGATGACAGAGTGGTAGCCCTGTCCGTCCAACCAATCCTTCAAGCCTTCGGCATTGGCTTTCACGCCGAAGCTGCCTGCCACTACGCTGAAGTCTTTCAGGCCATCGGCATTGCCCGACACTACCGTCACCTTCTCTTGGCGTACGCCGGAGGTATCAACTGCTTTGGGAGCCGGAGCTACAGCCACCGGAGTCACTTCGGCGGGTGCTTCTGTCTGGGGTTCGACCAACTCTTGTTGTTTGGCTTTCTCATACGCTTTTTTGTAAGCACTCTCGCTCGACTTGCATGACGAAAAGGCCAGCACTAAGCATGCTCCCATTCCTATTAGTACCAATTTCTTCATTACCTATTAGTTTTAAAAATTAATAATTCTAAGTTCGATGGCAGGGCGCCGTTCTTTCGCTCTCATACCCTTGCTTTGCATAAACAAAGCTTATGGGTGGCAAAATAATAAAAATTCCACCACCCAGCAAAGCGAATACCGAAAAAAACGCAGCTTCGCTTATCGTTTCTTGTACGAGATGGTGCCCGTGGCCTGATAGGTGGGCATCAACAACACCTCAGCTATCTGTATATGGGCAGGTGCTGAGGCTGCAAAATAGACGGTCTCGGCCACGTCGTCGCCACTGAGGGCGCGGATGCCTTTGTAGAAGTCGTCGGCAGCGGCCTTGTCGCCCCGGTAACGCACCACGGTGAAGTTGGTCTCTACCATGCCTGGCTTGACGTTCGTCACTCGTAGCGGGGTGTCGACCAGGTCGATGCGCAACCCGTCCGACAGTGCCTTGACGGCTGCCTTGGTGGCGCAATAGACGCTTCCGCCGGGGTAGGCGGCTTCGCCGGCGATGCTCCCTATGTTGATGATGTGTCCTCGTCCGCGTTCCACCATGCCGGGCACTACCAAACGTGTGAGGGCAAGTAGCCCTTTGATGTTGGTGTCTATCACGATGTCCCACTCGTCAAGGTTGCCTTCAAACTCCTTGTCTACGCCGATGACGAGTCCGGCGTTGTTCACCAGTACGTCGATGGCTTTCCATTTGGCGGGCAATTCGTTCAGCACCTCGGCAGCTGCCTTACGGTCGCGTACGTCGAAAGGGGCCACATATACCAAAATACCGTACTTCTGCTCCAGCTCTGCCTTCAGGGCTTCCAGCTTCTCTATGTGACGGGCGTTCAGTATCAGGTTCCATCCTTGGGATGCGAACTTCCGGGCGCATCCTTCGCCTATCCCGCTACTGGCACCGGTGATTAAAACAATCTTTCTTTCCATTCTGTTTGGGGTTTATATTCTTTATGGAGGACAAAAGTACATCCTAATGGGTATAGGTTGGTGCGCCTGCTGCGTTAAAAAAGAGTAATGGATAGATATTGCTGGAACGGAAAGTTGCGTATGATGAATAATGTGCACATCTTTGCCGTGCATTATCTGCTGATAAGCATCGGTGGAACAGTGACTTAATTCGTATTTACTTGAACGACCCATGAAACAAAGAAACTTATTATTGCTTGCCATGCTGCTCTTGTCAGTCTTTGGAATGGCACAAAACGTTACGCCTTCGTTCTATCTTAAAGGGGTATTGGTCGACTCTTTGACTCAAAAAGGAGAACCTTATGCTACCGTGAAAGTAACGAAGAAAGAAATGCCTGCGAAAGCCGTGAAGATGTTTGTCACCGACATGAACGGTGCCTTCCGCGAGAAAGTGAACGGTAGCGGCAACTTTGTCATCACCTTCTCGTCTGTAGGGCGGGCAAGCGTGGTGAAAGACTTCACCGTCAAGGCAGGCACTAAGGAGGTGGACTTCGGGACACTTACCATCAGTGATGCCACCACCGAACTGGGGCAAGTCAACATTGTGGCGCAAAAGCCCCTGGTGAAAGCCGATGTGGATAAGATAGAATACAATGTACAAGATGACCCCGATTCGCAGAGCAACTCGCTGCTGGAGATGCTGCGCAAAGTGCCTCTTGTCACCGTAGACGGTGAAGACAACATCAAAGTGAACGGCAGTAGCAGCTTCAAGGTGTACGTCAACGGCAAGCCCAACAACATGATGAGCAACAACCCCACCGAGGTGCTGAAGAGTATGCCGGCCAATAGCATCAAGCACATAGAGGTCATCACCAACCCCGGTCCCAAGTACGACGCCGAAGGTGTGGGAGGCATACTGAACATCGTCACCGTGGGAAGCGGCGTGGAGGGATATACGGCTACCTTTAGCGCCAATGCATCGACCACCGGGGCGGGAGGAGGCCTGTTCGGTACCGTGAAGAGCGGCAAGCTGACGGTGAGCGGACGTTACAACTACAACCGCTCGTATGGCCCCCGTAACTATTCGGAGAGCCAACAACACACTGAGGTGGAGGGACTGACGAAGGATGCCGGGTCGACGGGCAGCAGCAAAAGCCGCGGCGACTTCCAGTCCGGTAGCGTGGAGGCGAGCTACGACATCGACACGCTACGCATGGTAAGCCTTTCGTTTGGCCTGTGGGGAGGAGGCAACAACTCCAACGGACTGTCCGACTACGTAGCCACGTCACTCCAACACGGAGGTTACCAATATGCCAACAGCAATCGCTCCAAGTCCAGCTGGTACTCCATCGACGGTGGCCTCGACTACCAACGCATCTCGCGCAAGGTGAAGGAGCGCATGTTCACCCTGTCGTACAAAATCAATACCCGTCCGGAGAACAGCGACAGCCACTTCGACTACGATATCGCCCCCGTCTACGACGCTTACTGGGACGCCGAGGTGAAGCAGCTCATTGGCCAGCGTACCGACGGTTCGCAAAATACCACCGAGCATACCTTCCAAGCCGACTATACAACGCCCATCGGCAAGCTGCACACCATAGAGGGTGGGGTAAAGTACATCATGCGCAATAACCAGTCGGAGAACGACCTCTACAAGCAGGATGTAGCCGCCGGTACCGACACCCTCGACCAACACCGCACCTCGCACTACAAGCACCTGAACGACATCATAGCCGGATACTTGGGCTATGGGCTGAAGGTGAAGCGACTGAGCGGACGCGTGGGGCTGCGCTACGAGCACACCATACAGAACGTGAAGTACCTGCTTGGGCCGGGAGCCAATTTCAAGAAGCACTTCAACGACCTCGTTCCTTCCGCGTCGCTGGGCTACAAGATTACCGACATGTCCAACATCCGTGTGGGCTACAACATGCGTATCTACCGTCCGGGCATCTATCTGCTCAACCCTTATATCGACGACAGTAACCCCAAGGCCATCAGCCAAGGCAACTCCAAGCTTGACAACGAGAAGAGCCACTCGTTCAACCTCAGCTATAGCAACTTTACCCAGAAGTTCAACCTCAACCTGTCCCTTAGCTACTCGTTCGTGAACAACAGCATCGAGTCGGTCACCACGGTGGTGAACGACAACGACATCCCCGGCTTGCAGAACCCGACGGGGAAGTCCGACGTGCTCTATACCACGTACCAGAACATCGGCAAGAGCCGCAACCTCAACCTGAGCGGATACGTCAACTGGAACGCGTCGTCCACCACTCGCGTCTACGCCAACTTATACGGTGGATACGTGAACATGAAAGGTGCCAACGGCTTGAAGAACGACGGCTGGAACATGTTTGCCTACGGAGGCATACAGCAGTCGTTCCCCCACGACTGGCGCATCAGCCTCAACATCATGGGGCAGACGCCGTGGGTGCAGCTGCAAGGTAAAGGCACCTCCTTCTCCGACTACAGCTTGAGCCTCTATAAGTCGTTCCTCAAGAAACGGCTCACCCTCTCGGCCTTTGTGGGCAACTTTTTTACGAAGTACTCTGAGTTCAAGAACGAGACCTCGGGCATTGGCTTCTCCAGCTCCAGCCTGTACAAGCTGGTGCGTCGCCGCTTCGGCTTCAGCGTGAGCTACCGCATTGGCGAGCTACGGGCCAGTGTGAAGAAGGCTGCCCGCTCCATCGTCAACGACGACGTGAAGAGCGGCGGTGGCGGTGGTGGCGGGCAGGGGGGCGATTAGCGGGCCGCGGGTCATTCAATGACCAGTACCCGCTCGTTCATACCTACCTTCTGGTTGGCTTCTACGAGTACTTCCTTCACCACCCCCTCGGTGGTGGAGCGTATCTCGTTCTCCATCTTCATGGCTACCAGTACGCAGAGCGGGTCACCGGGTTTCACGGCGTCGCCTTTCTGTACGTACACCTTCAGGATGACGCCCGGCATGGGGGCTTGCACCACCTGTCGGCCTATGGCGGCGGCACCCTCGCCACGGGTGTGGTGGATGCGTTCCATCTCGCTCTGCAGCTCTATCTGGTACACCTCGCCATGGTTCATCACCGTGTAGGCGTTGTGTCCCGAGGGCGAAATCTGCACGCCGTGCGAGTGGTGGCCGATGATGAGTGAGTAGAGGGAGTCGCCTCCCTGGTTGTAGTCTACTTCGTACACCTTGCCGTCGACGGCTACCTTCTTTATCGGGCCGTCCTCGAGTATCTCCACTTTGTATTCGGCTTCCGGCATGTCCGGCAGCTTGGCGTAGTATGTTGCTAATGTACTCATACTTGTCTTCTCCTTTTCCGTTTAGGGGTTAGTAATTGTTGGCGGCCATCTGCAGCTTGCCGTAGTGCTTCCAGAGCGACTCGCCTACCACGGGCAGCGTGGTGGCACGAGCTGCCTGTTCCTTCTCCTGCTCGTAGTGGCGCAGGGCGGCGGCTATCACGGCCACGGTGGGGTCGGCGTTCTGCCGGCGCTTGAGGTCTTCCTTGTCGAAGCGGGTGTCGATGAAGGTGGTGTCGTACTTGCCTTCTATGAAGGCGGCGTTCTTCAACACCCGTTGGTGGAAGGGAATGGTGGTCTTGATGCCCAGTATCTTGTACTCGCGCAGGGCACGTGCCATGCTGGCCATGGCCGAGGCACGGGTCCGTCCCCAGCAGGTGAGCTTGGCTATCATGGGGTCGTAGTGGAGCGACACCTCGAAGCCTGCATAAGCAGCGCTGTCCAAGCGCACGTTACGCCCTTCGGGAGCCTCGCGCACGGTGATGATGCCGGGCGAGGGCATGAAGTTGTTCTCCGGGTCTTCGGCGTAGATGCGGCACTCGATGGCCGACCCGTCGAAGCGGATGTCGTCCTGCTTGTAGGGCAGCGGGTTGCCTTCGGCCACGGTAATCATGTCGCGCACCAGGTCCACGCCCGTGCACTCTTCCGTCACGGGGTGCTCCACTTGCAGGCGGGTGTTCATCTCGAGGAAGTAGAAGTGCTGGTCCTTGTCCATCATGAACTCCAGCGTGCCGGCGCTGTAGTAGCCGATGTGCTTGCAGGCCTCCACGGCCACGGCGAGCAGTTTCCGCCGGGTGGCCTCCTTGACGAAGGGCGACGGGCACTCCTCTATCACCTTCTGGTTGCGGCGCTGTATGGAGCATTCGCGCTCGCCGAGGTGTACCACGTTGCCGTATTTGTCACCCAGTATCTGTACCTCGATGTGATGCGGGTTTTCGATGTACTTCTCCACGTACACGGCATCGTTGCCGAAGGAGGTGCCGGCCTCCGACTGCGAGAGCCTCAGGGCGGTGGCCACCTCCTCCTCGGAGCGTACCAGGCGCATCCCCTTGCCACCGCCGCCGGCCAAGGCTTTCAGCATGATGGGGTAGCCTATCTCGCGAGCCACGCGTTTCACCTCGTCGATGCCCTTCACGGCCTCTTCGGTGCCGGGCACGATGGGCAGCCCTGCCTCGCGCATGATGCGGCGGGCTTCCGTCTTGATGCCCATGCGGGCGATGATGTCGGCACTGGGACCGATGAAGATGACGCCCTCCTCCTCGCAACGGCGGGCGAAGTCGGCATTCTCCGAGAGGAAGCCGTAGCCCGGATGAATGGCGGCGCCCGTCTGCTTGGCGATGGCGAGTATCTGTTCGGGCTTGAGGTACGAGGTGTCGTCGGGCGTGGAGGAGATGCAGTAGGCCTCCTCGGCATAGCGGACGTGGAGCGCGCCGCGGTCCACGTGTGTGTAGACGGCCACGGTGGAGATATCCATCACCCGGCAGGTGCGAAAGATGCGCATGGCAATCTCGCCCCGGTTGGCCACTAATATTTTCTTTATCATAACGTACGTAGCTTTTAGAGTGGGAGGTTAGCGTGTTTCTTGGGTGGGTTGGGCTGCCGCTTGTTGGCCAGCATTTCGAAGCTGCGCACCAACCGTTCGCGGGTGATGGCGGGGTCGATTACCTCGTCCACATAGCCCAGCTCGGCGGCGCGGTAGGGGTTGGCGAACTTCTCGCGGTAGTCGTCCTGCAGCTCCTTGCGCTTGGCGTCGGCATCTTTGGCGGCTTGTATCTCCTTGCGGAAGAGGATATTCACCGCCCCGTCGGCCCCCATCACGGCAATCTCGGCGGTGGGGTAGGCGAAGTTCACGTCGCCCCGGATGTGCTTGGAACTCATCACGTCGTAGGCGCCGCCGTACGCCTTGCGGGTGATGACCGTCACCTTGGGCACGGTGGCCTCGCAGTAGGCGTAGAGCAGCTTGGCACCGTTGCGGATAATGCCGCCGTACTCCTGGTCCACGCCGGGCAGGAAGCCGGGCACGTCGACGAGGGTGAGTAGCGGGATGTTGAAGGCGTCGCAGAAGCGTACGAAGCGCGCGGCTTTCACCGAGGCGTTGATGTCGAGCGTGCCGGCCAACACAAGGGGTTGGTTGGCTACCACGCCGATGGTCTTGCCGTTGAGGCGGATGTAGCCGATGACGATGTTGGCGGCGTAGTCGGGCTGCAGCTCGAAGAAGTTGCCGTCGTCGGCCACCGTCTCTATCATCGTGCGTATGTCGTACGGCTGGTTGGGGTTGGTGGGGATGAGTTCCTGCAGCTCGGGGGTGAGGCGGGTGGGGGAGTCGCCGGTGGCCACGAAGGGTGGCTCTTCCATGTTGTTGCCGGGCAGGTAAGAGATTAGCTCGCGGATGTAGTGGAGGCACTCGATGTCGTTCTCGGCAGCCAGGTGTGCCACGCCCGAACGGGTGGTGTGTATCCCCGCTCCGCCCAGCTCTTCCTTGGTTACCTCTTCCTGCGTCACGCTCTTCACCACGTCGGGGCCGGTGATGAACATATAGCTGGAGTTCTTCACCATGAGGATGAAGTCCGTCATGGCGGGTGAGTAGACCGCTCCACCGGCGCATGGCCCCATGATGGCGCTAATCTGTGGGATGACGCCCGAGGCCATCACGTTGCGCTGGAATATCTCGGCGTAGCCGGCCAGCGACTGCACCCCTTCCTGGATGCGGGCACCGCCCGAGTCGTTCAAGCCGATGACCGGGGCGCCCATCCGCATGGCCAGGTCCATCACCTTGCAGATTTTCTGTGCGTGTGTCTCGGACAGTGCGCCACCAAAGACGGTGAAGTCCTGTGCAAAGACATATACCAGCCGTTTGCCTATCAGGCCGTAGCCGGTCACCACCCCGTCACCCGGTATCTTCTGCTTTTCCAAACCGAAGTCGGTACAGTGATGGGTTACAAACTTGTCCGTCTCTACAAACGAACCTTTCTCCAGCAGCAACTCAATGCGTTCGCGGGCGGTAAGTTTGCCCGCCGCATGTTGCTTCTCTATCCGGGCTTCTCCGCCACCTTGTTCGGCTGCCCGGTTGAGCTCTTCCAGTTTTTTAATCAGTTCTTTCATTCGGGATATGTTATCGGTTTTACTTAGAATCGGGCTTTCTTATAAGCAACGTAAGGAAAGACGGAAATGTTAGCGTTTCATGCTGAATAACATAGTCTTATCAAAAAAGAAAATGGCCATAAGCATCCCTGCTTACGACCATTTGATTGATGCATTAAATCTTCACAGACCTTCTGCTCTTAGAACTATTTAAAAACCTAATTTGAACTGTGATAAGCGAAGGCAAGGGAGGCTTTGACTCTAATCATGAATGGTAAAAGAAGATGTGAATGATGCTCCCTTGCCCGCTTATCTGTATATAAGTGTTATCCTGGCATTTTCTTCAAAGGTGAATTTTCAATGGATAGTTATTTCATTTATTTAAATTGGTCGGTAAAGGTCTTGCCATATTGGGCGGCATTGACGATATAGGCCAGGATGTTGCCTAAGAATAGACCTGCAGGGTCGGAAAGCTTGAAGTCGCTACCGCCACTTGATGCCCAGTATCGATTGAACAATTGTCCATTCATCAAGACAATGTTATGGGTCGGGTCAATACCAAGTTGGCAATAGGTGATGCCTTCTGAATCGTCGGGGCGTATAATGAGCGGAACAAAGCTATCCGGCCAGCCTTCTATACCCTTGGTTGAATGAGTACCTCCCCATGAGTTCTTATAGATTATTTCTTCGGGGTTCAACATCTTTCCATCCGTGAAAGGACCATCCTTCAGTAGGTAATTCCATAGTTTCTTGCCGTGAGGTGTATTACAGCTTTCATAAGCCCCTTGGGGGGTAAACTTCTTATGGTCCTCTTCATTCTTGAAGTGGTCGTATTTGTATTGCGTTGCTTTAGGCGAATATAGATTTTGAAGCAGATCTAATGTGCCATAGTTCTCATAATAATAATCGCCCATGGTAATCACTATGACATTCTTATCGCTTTTATTCTTCCAATCGTAAGCAAATTTGTTAGTATAGGTTTCATCCTGGTAGCCATCCCAATAGATTCGAACCGCAGCGTCTTTGGTCGTTTTCTTGTCCAGTTCGGGGTCGGCGAGATAGCTGGAATTATATTGGATGTCGATTTTTCCAGCTGTTTGAACGTACTGGGAGTTTGGTCCGAAATACATTTCGTTGCTATAGAACTCATAGATAGCTTCGGAGTAATAAGTAACGAACAGACCTTCGTTCGGAGCAACAATGTTACAGTCGTCCCAACCCTTCCCTCGTTGGTGCATCAGGATTAACTTTTCTGTCGGTGGTACGTGCCCTTGCGTGAATACGATGGTCTGTCCTATATTGGTACCTTTTATCTTCACGTTTACGGTGGCTGTCGGATAGACGCCCGGTGTATTATTCGCTTCAAAGGTAACATAGAAGCTCTCACCGGATGCCCCTTTGCTTTGGCTCAATGTAGCTGGTTTGGTCGCTCCATTGGTTTCAATCGTTGCTTCCCAGTTTCCCGAAGAGGTGACGAAAATATCTTCTGTCTTTCCACCCTCTGTGGGAACCACTGTGCTCGGTTTGTTAGATGAAAGGGTGATATATTGCGGAGCCTGATAGAGATCCATTACCACGAAGGAATTTGGCATATCTTTCAATGCTACACGAAGCCGGGCATGAAGCTTGTTTGTGGTCGTATTGATTGAAGTACTTACCGTAAACTTTCCATCATTCCCACCACTCATTGGACTCGCCACAAAGTGATTGTCGTTGTTTCCTTCAAAGGTGATTATCCACTCTTGCTGCTCTTTAGTGCTTACTGTAAACTCTTTGGCCTTATTGATTAATCCAGATGCGTCGAAGTTCACCTCTTTTTGCCCGGGGTCGAGGCTTATTCCGCCCGAACCTGTCTGTGAGAGGGTGATTGTGGCTGTTACTTCTGGATTCTTTTTGAGGTTGAATACAACAAACGACATGTTGGCACTTGCGCCAGTGTTCTCTTGGGTTGTATAAATGTTAATCTTGTCGTCAGCCGAGCCTTCTGTGGATAGGATACTCTTTGTCTTGTCGAATGAGAAGTAATTGCCATTATAGATTTTTGCTTCCCACTCATCCGAGCTTGCGATGAGGATGTCTTCCGAACTCTCATCCTTGTTAGCCTCGAAGTGTATGTTATCCTTGGGTGTCACGTTGATAAAATGTGTGGTCTTGCCTGTCTGTATCACTTTGACAGTGGCTTTCATGCCATTGAACTCCAAGGTGATGATACCAGTCTCTTCCTTGTCCGATTCTTGGGCCGTGATTTTCAGCGAATAGCTGGTGGTATTACCGTCCTCTTTCTTGGAACCCAGCGTGGCTGTGATACCTGCGGGCAAGGCTGCCTCGCTAATGCGCAGTTCCCCTTTCCCGATGGTGATGACACTGATTTCACGAGTGCCTCCAGCTGGATAGAACTGTATGCGCGACATGCCTGTAATCAGTTTGTCGTCGCCGTTGGACTGTATCGTCCCGTTTTCGTCGATATTCCAATAGTTGGTATCTACGTCCAGTAGCAAACGAGGATTGTTCATGGCATCCTCTTCATTCTCGTCGCCTTTCGACAGGATATTCAGGATGTTGACATGATATACCTTATTGCTTTTGAGGTACTGCATGTCATCTCTTACGATATTGATACGATAGTATTGAAGTTTCCCAAAGTCGTCAGGAATGCCATCGTTATTGGTATCTTGGGCTGTCCTCAAGCCTACTACCACACAGGTGGTCACTTCATCTTTCTGCTCGGGTTTGCTCACACGGTTGCTTAGCGCATATAAGCCTTGGATGGAAGTGAAGTTGAAGCTTTGTGATATGGTAAAAAAACGTTTGGAATGGTCTGCTTTAAGGTCTGTCTTTTCACCCCAGATGTAACTGCTCATGGCTGCGTTCCATACGGATGCTGACTGAAGCATGTATCCATTGGCTCTCAGCGTGATGTCGATACGTGCAGGTATTCTTTCCAAGTTGATATCCAGCGTCCTCTGACCTTTCTCCTTGACGATACGGTCGCTCATGGCGATGTTCTTGCTATCGATGGGGAGATTCTTGTTGTCTAAAGTGATGCTTATCTGAGCCTCCGAGGTGAACGCCTCCTCGCTTTTACCCTTCAGCTGGTTGTCCGACAGGTTGTATATCTCTTCGGGAGCGTTGGCCACTGCCAGGATTACGTAAGCATTGTCTTTCTGGATGGTACTGGGGAGCTGAAGTAAGGTGTTCCCGTTGTTGGCGGTAAGCTCATCAGGCTTTACCGTGCACGACTCCACGAACTTTCCCGACCCGTCTTTCGAGTATTCGAAGAAGAAGAGGCGTAGCGTGTTGATGGTCTTCTCCTCCGCTGTGGCCGGGAAGGTGGTACGTGTCTTGGCATTCTCGGTGGTCATTTCCCGGACGGAGTAGTTCAGCGTCAGGGCGTTCTCTTTCCGAATGGAGTTCTGTTGTTCGTCCATGTCCAAATGGCAGCCTGCCAAGAGGAAGAGAAACGATAGAGTTAGAAATGAAATGAATCTATTCATAAGTTTTTCGTTCATGATTTGTTAATACGTAGATAGGTTGTGGAGGCATGGGTAGTTCTTTATACCTCTTGGTTTACATCGTACCCTTCGTCCCAGCCGCTATCCGACTGTTCAGTTTGGGTGACGGTGATGGTGAACTTCAGTCGTCCTACGCTGACTTCGAAGATGGCGGTTAGGTCGTTGGCCTTGGCATCATAGTCAAGCTTGTTGATGACTTTGAAGTAGTTGCTCGGGCTGCCCAGCGGGTCGTTCTCTACCACCCGTTGTAGGTCGAAGCGGGTATGCTCCGTTACCTCGTCCTTTTGGCTCCCTGCCATTCCGCCTTTCAGTTGCATCTGGATGTCATTCAGGTCGTATGAGGTGGTGAAGCGCAATCGGCGTATGGCGCCCTTGTCACGAGGCATGAGGACCTTGTCGCGACGGTTGTCGATGGAAAAGTATTGTGAGCCATCCATAAAGATGTCGTCGGTCTGTTCGTTCCATTCCACCACTTTGTACTCCATGTTTACCTCCTCGCCCTTCTTGGCATCTTCCAGCGAGCTGTATCCATCTCCGTTCACGTTTGTGATGATGATGTTGAACTTGGTGTTGCGGAGTATGGGTGTCTTGTTCACTCGGTCGCTCGTTTTGTGGAAAGCTAAGGGATAGAAGGTAGATGTACCACCCTTGTAGCTTCCTTCCAAGATGAGTTTGGTCTCCTGTGCCCCTACGGTGTTCTCGTAGAGGTAGAACTTGTTCTGGATACCTGTCTCACCTTGTGCGAGTGGGTAGGAGTAGTCGGCATAGGCAACGGTAGCAGGCATATTGGGCTTAGTGAATAGTAAGTTCCCATTGGAATCTTCAGTCCCATTAGCGGGGTTGTAAGACAGGTACCCCGTTTGGGCGGCCGATGCGATGTGACCTTTCTTTAATACAAAATCCTGCGCGGTGATGCCTACGTTGACAGCCGCTACAGAACGTAATAGCTTGACCTTGCTGTATTGTATAAAGGTATCGCCAGGTTTGATGGTTCGGTCAAGCAATGCTCCCCACATTGGAAGCCCGTTGTTAGAAAGTTCTTGGCCAATGTTCGCTGGTTTAGTCTGCAATTGAAGGACTTGTTGTAGATTCTCCCAGGTCTCGTCTTCTTTCAAGGAAGAGAGGAGCGTCTCCTCGATGTTGACGGCGATATAGATGTCTATATCTTCAGCTGCCAGCAGCGTAGACTGGTAGGTGTTGGCTACCGCCGCTGCCGTGCCACGGTTCCAAGCCTTACGCCAATAGGCGAAGGTGGCTTTGGAGGTGTCCTTGCCCTTTCCGTCGAAGACGAGTAGGTAGACATTGTGTATCGCCGCTTCTGCCTCTTGCGCCGTGAGGGGCGCGCGGGTATTGACTCCTGTTTGGAAGGGTGGTATGAGTTGTAGGCTGACCTCGCACTCTTGGCCGCCGACAGATGTCCTCCCTTCTCCTTCTTTGTCTGTGCAGGCATGGCATAGCGCAAGGCAAGTTAGGATGAGTGTGATATAGGTTATTCGGGTTATCATAAGTCTATAATAATGGTACGTTTAACATTTACTTAGGTTACATGATAGAGGCTTCGCCCTCTATTGTCCAGTCGTCCACCTTGATGGTGAGGCTGAGGTTGTCTTCATCGTACTCAAAGACGATGTATTCGGCAGCACTGGCGGTGATGGGCACTCCTCCTATACCGGTGAGCCTGACGATGTTGCCGCCATTTTGGGAGATGGTGACGGCCACTTGTTGGTCGGCCCTCGAGGGGTACACAGGCACTATGCCGGTGGCATACAGATTCTTGGTATCATCTTTTTCGAGCATCTTGGCGTTGTAGGTGTCGTCGTCGCCTATGCCGTTGCCTTGCAGGTCGCATTTGTCGGTCACCCCTTCGATGGTGGCGGTCAGTCCCGAACGTTTCTGGCTGGTGTACATCTTTACTTCGATGCGGCATACGGTGGGGTGGAGCGGCATGTCGACAACAGTGGCGACATTGCCGAGAAAGGCATCGCTTATCCGCATTAGGGGCGAGTGTGCGTGGGTATGCTTGCCGTGCGGTTCACTGTTGTGAATGCTCGACGTCAGGGAGACGCTACTCAGCTTTGTCCCCAGCGGAACGGGGGTGTAGATACTCTTGGTGTCTTGGTAGTCGGCGTTGATGCCCCATGCCACCAGCTGCACCTCTCCCACTATACCCTTGGGCCTGGCGATGGTACACTCGCCATTGTGAATCTGCTCATAAGGGATGATGATGGACGACACTGCCTCACCACCGGCGAAGGTGGTGAGTTCAATGTCGTTGCCAATCCTCGAATCAAAGTCGCCAGTCTCGTACTTGTCGTCTATGGAGAAGCGGAGTGTCAAACACTGGTCGTCGTTCTCGTCCAGACAACCGCAAAAACAAAACGTAAAGGTTACCAGACATGCGAATAATAGTGAATATCTCATTGAATCGGGGTGTTGGTCAGGTTATTACATTTCGGTGTCTTCGTTAATCTGGTCCCAGTCGACTACGTTCAGCGTGAACAGGATGCTGCTATTATCCTTGCTCGGTATGATCTCTCCTGGGGCTTCTTCTGCCTCTTTGGGTGTAAGGAATCCGGCGGATACAACATTCGTGAGGGTGAGCTGATAGAATTTGTTACGTAGTATCCGGTAGTCGTTGTCTTTTTGAAGATTTACTCTCCAATAGCGGGTCTTTACCTCATCTGCGCCATTGATTTTCGCTGTGAGTGTACCTTTTATGATATAGGAATAAACTTGCTTTGCAACGAAACCAGAGATATTGGCATTGTCTGTTGCTGAGTTTGGCTGATTTTCGTGTACATAAACGCTTTGAGTAGTCAGGAAGAAGGTGTTATTAGGTTTATCTTCCCCCGAATAGACCTCCGTATAGTCTCCATCTTGGTTGAATGAGGAGGGATACCAAGTATGCGTGTCTGTATAACCTTTGTGTGTCCAATTTTCGAACTGACCGTCCATCCATACGTGGGAGTTTATGGCACCGTTAATGAATGTATACCCCTTATAGGTGAATGTGATAGCAGAACCTTGGTCCGGCGTATTTCCAAAGACTGCTTTGCTATCGTCATCCGAGATTACGACAGTCAATGGCTGCGCTACTTGAGGCGCTACTATTTTGGACGTCAGGCGAATCAAATTTACAGATACAGCTGTGGTGAGGCCCTTAGTTAGCGCGAACTCAGCACTCTTGCCCGACATTTCCAAACCTTCGTCGGGGATGTTTTTCGGGTCATTATTAGTAACGTCTAATTTGAACGTAGAGAACATAGTCTCTAAATCGCTCATTGTTTTACCGACGTCTAACTTTCCTAAGTTTGAATTGGCTACTACGATAACCTGTTTATCCCCTTCAAGAGCTTGCAAGTTGTATTTGCCTTTTGCTGTTAGAATTTGGTTCTCGTCAAAGATGGCATACGGGGTTAGTTGGTCTTGGGTACCATCGTTATTGAAGATAAAGAATTCCAGTTTAGTAATATTGGATTCTTCTGTCGTCTGTAGCGGCACTCGACTTAGCGGATTCACTCCCGTGATCTTTACTTCGAAGTTTGCCACTTCGTTGCTTTGTTCGCCTCCTTGCAGCCCGTTGTCGTCCGGGGCAAGAGCGTCGTTTGAACAGGCCGCCATGGTTACTGCGGCTACACACATTGCAAAATACTTAATTTGCTTCATGTTGATAGGTTTTAAATTAATAATAAGGGTTAGATGTTATTCGTTGGGCGAAACACCAACTTTGGCGTTCCACTCTATTTCATCCAGATTCTTTTTGGCGTTGTCGTCGCCGTTCTCGGCCGCCTTCATCAAGAACTCAGTGGCCAGCTTGTCGTCGTCGGTCATCATGTAGGCCACGCCGAGGAGGTTCCACGAGCGGTTGTCGTCGCTATAGGGCAGCAGTGCCTGGAGCGCTTCGCCGTACTTGGCATCGTTGAGCAGGGTGAGGGCCTTGTTGTAAGCGGTGACAAAGCGGTTGCGCGGCGAGTTGGGGTCTACCCATACCATGCGTCCTTGGGCATCGGTCCAGTAGAGGGAGGCGTCGCGTTGCACTTCGTAGTAGATTTGCAGGTAGCCTCCATTGCGCAGGGGTGGATAGAGGTTCTCCAACATCCATTGGTAGGGTTGCCCGCCGTCTATTTCTTTTAGTTTGGTCTTGCGTATCTCTTGTTCGATGGTGTAGCTATCGATGACCTTCAGCACGTCGTCTTTCTGCTCCATGGTGGATTGGGTCACGGCTTCGCGTAGTCCGTCCCAGTCCTCACGCAGGTTTATCAGTTCGAACATGTCGTTTTTCAGGTCCTTCACGTGGTCGGTGAAGTATTTGCGTACGGCCTCCACCCGTCGTTGCGCCAAGGCGGTGTTGAACTTCAGCGTTCCCTCGGGCGAGGCGGCTGCCGCGATTACCACCTTGCGTGCCACGGCCAGCGAGTCCTGCTTGATGATGCGGAAGGCGTTGATCATGCGACTCATCATCTCTTGGTTGTTGGCCAGCGAGAGGTCTATCACGTCGGAGGCTACCTTGAAAATGACCTTGGCCGTGGCGGCTTGGCGGTTGGTCCGTAGCACGTCGTGGCGTTTACCATAGTCCTCCATGGCGTGCAGGAAGGGGTTGTTAAGGTCGTATTTCTCCAGCTCAGACAGCTCGTACTCGAGTGGCGTGAGGGTGTAGTGCGCTTGCTTGTGCCAGTAGGTGAGCAGGTTGTCGACGGGCTTGCCTACCGTTAGTTTTTGTACGGTCGTGCAGCATCCGTCTTGCTTGGCCGAGAGCGCGAGGGACACCTGTTGCATCCACTCTTCCCACGGGAGGCTGTCGGTATAGGTGACGGTAGCGCCGGAGCGGGCTATGTGTCGTTCGATGTTACCGGGGAAGTTGCGTGAGCGCCGGTCGTAGATGTCGCGCCGTTTGCCTACGAGGAGTAGGGGGCGCAGCTCTTTGAGTTGTCCGTCGGAATTGTAGACGGTAGGGGTGATGAGTAGATGATAGTTGGGCGAGACGCGGATGTTGTCCAAGAGGAACGACACTTGCAGTTGGTCGCCTTTACGTTCTACGTGGATGTTGTGCAAGCTCACGTGGCCGTCTTTGCTCCCTCCGTCGGGCTTTGCCGCTTGGGAGGCGTACAGGCACGTCGTGACGAGTAAGAGTAGTATGCTGAGTCTTTTCATAAACATAGTTATTACCGGGTTATTTGATGACGTAAATGAGTGAAATGCCAGCCTTGGTAGGGGCTACGAAGGTTCGGTTCTTACCTGTCTCCCGACACTCTCCGCAGTTGGGGCGGTCGTATCGGTCGTACCTCATGAAGCCTACGCCGAGTCCGAGGTTGAACTCCATGCCGAAATACTTGGACCACATCCAATGGTAGCCGTACGATACTCCCACCCCATAAGCGTTGCCATGGTAGCGGTACTGGTCGGCGTTTTTCTCCAGGACAAGAGGAATCTTTATCCCACCAATGTTGTAGCGTGAGAAGAATGCGTGTGCTCCCAAGAAGTGGCCGTTGTAACGTTCGCAAAACCAGCGGCGCCATTCCAGGTTGAGCAGCCAGTGGTTGAGCTTCTTGTTGTCGTCTTTCTTCCCGTTGGAGTTCCACGGGTTGTAGCTGCCGGTGAGCAGCAGTGTCTGCTTGGGGGCGATGCCTACCTCTATTCCCAAGTTGGGAGTTAGCGCAGCAAAATCATACAATAGGTTGGTGCGCAGTGCCACAGCGGGGCGATGTGGTTGTTGTGCCACAAGTCCTGTGCTACTCGCGAGGATACAGACTACAAAGAACAGTGTCCTTTTAATAAGCTTTGAAATAAGAGTTAATAGTGCCATACATCTAATGTTGATTGCTGGCAAAAGTATAGGAGCGGGCTGAAACGGTGCAACTAAAACGTAAAAAAGCACACTGCCAAAAAAGAACAAAAACGTATATTGGCAGTGTGCTTGCTGTAATGCATTTGTTTTTAGCACATTACGTTGTGCTGAGGCTGCAGTTAAAGATGGCGTAGTAAAATGAACATAATCATTAGACCATAAATTGGAGTTTAGGGGAGACGGTACGCGGATGGGCATGCGCGGATGAGCGGATGCCCATCTGCGTACGGGCGCATGCCCATCCGCCCACGAGCCGATGGGCATGCGCCCAAACTTCTCCAATCCCTCTGCGAGAGATTTTTTCCTGTTTTACCCTCATACCCTCACGATTTTTGTGTAACACATTATAAGTGAGATGGTTAGAGCGTGATGGTAACCGTGATGGTAACCGTGAGGGTAAAGTTACTCTCACTCCTTGGTAAGAGGGATAAAGGGTGTACCCCAAACACCCCGTAGCTTACTCCCAATCTACGAGTACATTGACCCCCAAAGTACTCGTGGATTGGGGGTCAATGTACTCGTCGTTTGGGGGTCAATCCTCCCGTACATTGGAAACAACTCTCCCGTACATTGGGGGAGGTTATCACAAACTTCCAATGCAAGGAACAATATTGGACAACCAATAGTAGGATTAAGAAGTTAAACCAGTCAACCAAAATCAGGACGAGGCACACAGTGAGAGTAACTTTACCCTCACGCTTACCCTCACGGTTACCATCACGCTCTAACGGTCTTATTTATAGTGTATTACGCGAAATCCGTGAGGGTATGAGGGTAAAACAGGAAAAAAACTCTCGCAGAGGGGCTGGAGAGGACGAGGCAGTAGCCGCGGTAACGACGAGGCGATTATGCTTCATTCAAGGAGGTTTTGTGCAATGTTACTTACTTATAAATTGGAGTTTATGTTAGTGATTAGTGGTAAGTGATTAGCCGTACACGATTCTGACACGGCGGTGGTAACTGAAATGAGGCTGTATCATAAGTCGGTAGTGGTAACGCCGGAGGCGTTGAATCTCGCTAACCCCCAGTGAAGCTGGGGGCTACCGACGAGCCTTTTTCTGCAACCCCGGAGCGGGTTGAACTCCCTTACTGTCGGCTATTCAACCCCGTTCGGGGGTGAAGGATTTGACCCACCATATACCCCAGCTTCACTGGGGGTTAGCGAGATTCAACGCCTCCGGCGTTACCACTACCG
>JAISIX010000211.1 GCA_031261805.1 Mediterranea sp. (in: CFB group bacteria) | reverse complement strand
TTAAACGGCAAAAGTGTTCCACCTCGATGGAACAAAAGTTCCACCCCGATGAAACTTTTGTTCCACCGAGGTGGAACTTTTAACCCCTTCCAGACCATTGACAACTATTATGAGGATGGAAGGAAGGCACAATAACACTCCCTCTTGAAAGGGTGGCGATAGGCTAAAGGAGTAATACATATTAGAAGGCGGGATTCCCTTTGATACGTTTTCCGTCAATTGCGAAAAGTTTTTTTGCTTTTCTCGTAGAATAGCCCTACTTTTGCCCCCGATTCGATAGTAGGGGTGCCTTAACATGACAGGCTGAGAACATACCCATAGAATCTGAACCGGGTAATGCCGGCGTAGAGAACTAATTATCATCTGAATGAAAACAAGAAGACTGATAGCCATCGCCCTCGTAGGCGCAGGCTATGCTGCACACGTACAGGCAACTGACGTGGACAGCCTGCGAACAGTAAACCTGCAAGAAGTGCAGGTAGTATCCAACCGTGCCACAGCCAAAACTCCCGTGGCCTACACCAACATCGGACAAGCCGAGCTAAAACAGGTGAACTTCGGACAGGACATACCCTACCTGCTGGGCATGACCCCCTCCACCCTCACCACCTCCGATGCCGGAGCGGGCATAGGCTACACCACCCTCCGCGTGCGAGGCACCGACGGCACACGTATCAACGTCACCGTCAACGGCATCCCCATGAACGATGCCGAAAGTCACAACCTCTTCTGGGTGAACATGCCCGACTTCTCCTCCTCCGTGAAAGACCTGCAGGTACAGCGGGGAGCGGGCACGTCGACCAACGGTGCCGGAGCCTTCGGCGCCAGCGTGAACATGCAGACCGAAAGCGCCGCGCCGCTGCCTTATGCCGAGTTCGATGGTTCCTACGGCTCCTTCAACACCCATAAAGAGACTGTAAAAGTGGGTACCGGCCTGTTGCACAACCACTGGACCTTCGACGCCCGCCTTTCCAACATCGGCACCGACGGTTACATCGACCGTGCCGCGGTGGACCTCAACTCCTACTTCCTGCAAGGGGGCTACTTCGCCGACAACACCTCCGTGAAACTTATCGCCTTTGCCGGGAAGGAGAAGACCTACCACGCCTGGAACTACGCCACCAAGGAGGAAATGGCCAAGTACGGCCGACGCTACAACTCCTGCGGCGAGTACACCGACGATAACGGACAAGTGCAGTACTACGCTGACCAGACGGACAACTACCTGCAGAAGAACTACCAGCTGCTGTTCAACCACCGCTTCTCTACCGACTGGAACCTCAACCTCGCCCTACACTATACCAAGGGCGACGGCTACTACGAGGAGTACAAATCCGGCGCCTCCTTCGTGGCCTATAGCTTGAAGCCCTTTGTGGCCGATGGTACCGACGTGACGAAGAGCGACTTGGTACGCCGCAAGATGATGGACAACAAGTTTGGCGGCGGCATCTTCTCGATCCAGTACACCGCCCACCGCTTATCGGCCATCCTCGGCGGCGGACTGAACCAATACCGGGGCAACAACTTCGGACGGGTGATTTGGGTAAAGAACTACGTGGGCGCCCTCGACCCCAACCACGAATACTACCGTAGCCGCTCCAGGAAGACCGACGGCAACATCTACCTACGGGCCAACTACGACCTGACGAAGACGCTGAGCGCCTACGCCGACCTGCAGTACCGGCACATTGGCTACACCATCGACGGCAGCAACGACAAGTACGACTGGAACAAAGGCGCCATGCGCCCATTGGCTGTCGACGAGAAGTTCGACTTCTTCAACCCCAAGGTGGGCCTCAACTGGGACATCACCCCCGGACAGCGTGCCTACGCCTCCTTCTCGGTGGCGCAGAAGGAGCCTACCCGCAACAACTACACCGACGGTGACCCCAATGCCTACCCCCGCTCCGAACGGCTCTTCGACTACGAAGTGGGCTACTCCTTCGCCAACCGCTGGCTCACCGCCGGCGCCAACTTCTACTATATGGACTACCACGACCAGCTGGTGCTCACCGGCGCCCTCAACGAGATTGGCGAGCCGCTCACCCAGAACGTGCCCGACAGTTACCGCACCGGCATTGAGCTGATGCTGGGCGTCAAGCCTTTCAAGGGCTTCCGATGGGACATCAACGCCACGTGGAGCCGCAACCGCATCAAGAACTTCGTGGAGGAGGTACCCGTGTACGACGACAGCTACAACCTCGTCGACACCAAGGTGACCGTCCACAAAAGCACCCGCATCGCCTTCTCGCCCGACTTTCTGCTCAACAACCGTTTCACCTATATATATAAAGGTATAGAAGCATCGCTCCAATCGCAGTTCGTGGGCAAGCAATACATGTCCAACGCCGAAGTGGAGGCGCAGACGCTCGACAAGTACTTCGTGAGCAACCTCAACGTGGCCTACACCTTCAAGCCCCGCAAGCTGGTCAAGAGCATCACGGTAGGCCTCACGGTGTACAACCTCTTCAACGAGGAGTACGAGAACAATGGCTGGGCCAGCAGCGCCTACTACGGTACCCAGCGGTCCGACGATGCCGGCTACGCCGCCCAGGCAGGCACCAACGTGCTGGCACACCTCTCCATCCGTTTTTAACTCTCAGCCGTCATGGAAGGAAATCCTTTAGAAATCATCGGAACGCTCGTCGGCCTCATCTACCTGTGGCTGGAGTACCGGGCAAGCATCTATCTATGGATAGCAGGCATCGTCATGCCTGCTATCTATATCGTCGTCTACTACCGGGCCGGGCTGTACGCCGACTTCGGCATCAACATCTACTACCTCGTGGCCGCCATCTACGGATGGCTCTTCTGGATGTGGGGAGGCAGCAAGAAGGCCGCCCCACCCATCACCCACACCCCGCCACGCTGCTACCTACCGCTCACCATCGTCTTTGTGGCGGCGTTGCTCGCCATCGCCTTCATCCTCATCCGCTACACCGACAGCACCGTGCCCTGGCTCGACAGCTTCACCACTGCCCTCAGCATCGTGGGTATGTGGATGCTAGCCCGCAAGTACATGGAGCAGTGGTTCGCCTGGATAGCCGTCGATGCCGTGTGCTGCGGACTGTATATCTATAAAGAACTTTATTTCACCTCCATCCTGTACGGTATCTACGCCATTATCGCTATCTTTGGCTACCTGCAATGGAGAAAACTAATGAACGCCCAATGGTCTACCAACACTATACCCCTGAAGCCGTGATACTTGCCAACGGCGAGTATCCCACGCACCCCCTCCCGCTCCGGCTGCTGCACCAAGCCCCCTTCGTGGCCTGTTGCGACGGCGCCGCCAACGAATACATCTCCCGCGGACATACCCCCGGAGCCATCATCGGCGACTGCGACTCCCTCCTGCCCGAATATCGTGAACGCTGCGCCCCTCTGCTCCATCCCATCGGTGAGCAGGAGACCAACGACCAAACCAAGTCGGCCCGCTTCCTGCAAGCCCGTGGCTACCGCCACATCGCCATCGTAGGCGCCACCGGCAAGCGCGAGGACCATACGCTGGGCAACCTCAGCCTCCTCATCGAGTACATGCGAGCCGGCATGGAGGTGCGCACCTTCACGGACTACGGGCAGTTCATTCCCACCCACGGCACCCAGACCTTCGAGTCCATCCCCGGCCAGCAAGTCTCCATCTTCACCTTCGGAGCCAAAGCCTTGCACAGCGAAGGGCTGGTCTACCCCCTGCCCGGCGAGATGGACAGCTGGTGGAAAGGCACACTCAACGAGGCCGAAGGCAATCACTTCACCATCCACGCCGAAGGCGACTACCTGCTCTTCCTCTCCTACAAGGAATGCACTAATTAGAGAATATTCCAAGTGTTATTGCGTAAGAGCCGTCATTCTCTACTATTGATAACGATTGAATATTTAAATTTTGCCTTGATATGCTTAAATAAGTTTAAAGCCCAAAGGAGGCAACGTTAAACCCTAAACAACCTATTCGTTTTTATTTTCTTAGCTCTACCTTTGTTCTGTTAAAACAATGAACCTAATTTTCTAAAAGAACTGTTTGAAAAGGATGGGATATATGCAAAAGACATGTATCCTCAAAGAGTTTATAAAGGTTGCATGGCACAGAAAATGAATGTTTACATGATTGGACCCGATGGCGAGTTGTATAAATGTTGGCATCATTTAGGTGTTGGAGGACTTCATTGATATTCGTTATCATATTAAGGAAGGTTGACTGAATAGAACTATAATCAATATATAAGAACTATGAGGCATAAATATTGTGTTTTAATCGCATCATTCCTTTGCGTATCGTCTACATTGCCTATGCGGGGGCAGAATATAGACTTTAAGGTCTATTCTAACCCCAAAGTCCAAGAGGCAAGCAACTACAAATCTGCCAATATATATCAGAAAGATGCATTACTGTTTGTGGATTTGTTGAAAGAGTGCCATCCCTGTTTCTCGCATGGTTTGATTCCTCCTGTTGATTTAGACAGCCTACAGAGAGTCGCTTATCGGTGGGCGGCCACCTGCCCTTCGGCTGTGAAACTGAGCGCTTATTTGGAGTCTATCGCAGCGCTGTTGCATGATGGGCACACGACGCTTATACCGAACATAAATATGAATTTGATTTATCCCTTTTTACTGTTCAACGATGGGCGCTCGTTTTACCTGCAAGGTGTCAACCAAGAGTTTCGCTCCTTTTTGGGTAAACAGGTGTCCCTCATAAACGGGCACTCTATTGGGGATGTTATAAATGGTTTCCGTCCTTTGATAAGTAGTGACAATGAGGCGTATTTCCTTGACAAGGTAATCCGTATAGACATGCCCTCCTATTCTATGTGGCAGGGACATCCATATTGCCAAGCTGACTCTACCTTGCGATTCACATTCAGTGACGGCTCCGAGTTGACCATGCACCCTGTCTCACGCAATAAACTTCATCTCGTATTGGCGCAAGGAAGTAAAAGGCAGAACACAATGAGGCAGAATAGCAAGCAGCCATTCCTGTACAGAATTGATTCAATTAGAAGTATTTGCTATCTACAGTTTGACCAGTGTATAGATCAAAGTTCTATACGCGTTCAGTATCGTATGGGAGCAACGGGGCCGTTGGATGACGCGTTGGAGCGTAGATTGGCTCGTATTCCGCGGTTTGATAGTTTTCTTAAAGGCATGTTCCAAGATATCAAAGAGAAAGGCATAAAGACATTGGTGATAGATGTAAGAAACAACAAAGGCGGAGATAGTCGTCTGTGCAATGTCCTGCTTTCATGGTTGAAGCCCATTGAGCAGGTACACTTTTGGACTTCTTCTATAAGATTCTCAAATCTCTGGATGCAACATTATCCTGTTCTCGCCAATGAATATAAACAAGAATTTGCGAAAGCGCATTTGCCTCTTAAAGTAGGGGCTTTGTACGACAATACATTCTTGTCTCGTCTCAATAAAAACGAGGAGAATGATACTCAAAAGATGGAAGATGACCTTTTTGTATTAAACAAGGACAGCGATAGTGTCTTTAAAGGTACTATCATTTTTATTCAAAATCAGAGGACTTATAGTAGCGCCGGTTTGTTGCTGACTGCTGCTGCGGACAATCACATTGGTTCGATAATAGGTAGCGGAAGTTCTTATACGCCCTGTAGCTATGGCGATCTGTTAGGTTGGATACTGCCCAATACGAAGATAAGAGGAACTGTAAGCTGCAAAATGTTCTATCGGCCTGACAAATCTAAATGTGGAGCTTCGTCTTTGATGCCTGATGTCCTTTTATCACCAAATTGGGAAAGCATATTAAATGCAGACGACCTTTGTTGGGAGTGGATTGTGAAAACGAAGTATTGAAAGAAGAACACGATTACAAAAGCATCGTTCTAACGTCTTCATTAGAAAAAAGGACTTATTCTTAATCATTATGGCTAAACGAAACATGAAAGAGTGGATTGCCACAATCATCCAAGAGAAACAGAGGGTCGCCATCCCCGTCATGACGCACCCGGGCATTGAACTGATGGGACGTACCGTACGCGAGGCGGTATCCAACGGGCAGACGCACTACGAGGCCGTGAAGCTGCTGTGCGACCGCTACCCCTCCGCCGCCGCAGCTACCATCATGGACCTCACCGTAGAGGCGGAGGCCTTTGGGGCCGAAATCACCTTGCCCGACAATGAGATTCCCAGCGTGGTAGGCCGACTGCTACCCGATGAGGAAGCCATCGACCGCCTCGAAGTGCCGACGCTCAACCGCGGCCGTGTGCCCCAGTACCTCAAGGCCAACATGCTGGCCGCCAAGAACATCACCGACCGCCCCGTGCTGGCCGGTTGCATAGGTCCTTACTCGCTGGCCGGACGGCTGTACGACATGTCCGAAATCATGATGCTCATCTACATCAACCCCCAAGCGGCACACACCCTGCTGCGCAAATGCACCGACTTCATCCTTCGCTACAGCCTCGCCCTGAAGGCCACCGGCGTGAGCGGCGTGGTGATGGCCGAACCGGCTGCCGGACTGCTCTCCGACGACGACTGCCTCACCTTCTCCTCCGCCTACATCCGCGAGATTGTGCAGAAGGTGCAAGACGAACACTTCATCGTCGTGCTGCACAACTGCGGCAACACCGGACACTGCACACACGCCACCGTGGCCACCGGCGCCGGTGCCTATCACTTCGGCAACAAGATTGATATGGTGGCCGCACTCCGTGAGGTGCCTTCCGATGCCCTCGCCATGGGCAACCTTAACCCAGTCAGCCTCTTCCGCGGCGGCACACCCGAGGAGATGCGCCAAGCCACCCTCGACCTGCTCAATGCCACCAAGGACTACCCCAACTTCGTGCTCTCCAGCGGATGCGACATCCCGCCCCACACACCCTTGGCCAACATCGACGCCTTCTACGCCGCCTTGCGGGAGTGGAACGGAGAGTAAATTAAAGATTGAAAATTAAAAAATGAGGGTTCCGATGATGCAGAGGCAGGAGTTGGGCTTTGGGGAGTTAGGCATCAGCCGGCAGGAGGTTTATGAGGCGATGGGGTATCACGATGCCAATCCCGATGCACAGGTGGGGGCGGAGACGGATGCTTTGCTGCGCCAAGTGGCTCCCTTGCTTCAGGCTTCTTATGCTTTCTTCCTACTGAATGGGGAGGTTGACAGTGAGGCGGGGACACTCATGCTAGGCGGCGCCCGTTTTGCCATCGATCGCATCATCGCTCGTCAACTACGAGGTTCGGAGGCGTTTGCCCTCTTCGTGGCAACGGCTGGTAGTGCTTTTGAACAGTTTCAGCAGGCATTGCAAGCCGAGGGCGACATGGTACGCATCTACCTGGCCGACTCGCTGGGCAGCGTCATTGCCGAACGCACGGCCGACCGCATGGAGGAGGCGCTCGCCGCATCCATCGCCTCACGAGGCTGGCATCACACCAACCGCTACAGCCCGGGCTACTGTGGCTGGTACGTAGGCGAGCAGCAACGTCTCTTCTCCCTCTTCCCCACACCGCATCCCTGCGGCATACACCTCACCGACTCCAGCCTGATGACGCCCATCAAGTCGGTGAGCGGCCTCATCGGCATAGGCACCCACGTGCGCAAACAGGAGTACACCTGCGGCCTGTGCGACTACAAAGACTGTTTCCGGCGGCGGAAACCTACCCGATAATTACAATTTAGGCACGGATACATGAACTTCGCTGCTCCAAGGAACAGTGAAGTTCACGTAATCCGTGCCTAAACTAAAGAGACGCTCGGCGCGACGTGCGCTTACTTAGCCTCTTCTTTCTCGGCGCTTGCGGGAGCTTCGGCTTCTGCAGGCTGCTCAAACACGTGCTTGCAGTAGTTGTAATCTTCGGCATCGTACCAATGGCGCAAGCGACCCAAGCGAACGAGGAACTCGTCGTAGTTCTTGGGATGCGTAGTCCATTGTACCTCGGCCAAGGCTGCCCAGCGGGGCAATACCATGTATTGAGCTTGTGCGAAGGTGGGGATGTACTCCGTCCACAGGTTGGCCTGCACACCGATGATGTACTTCTGCTCCTCGGGCGTAAGCGAAGCGGGCAGCGGCTCATAGCTGTACACCTTCTCCAGCGGCAGGTAACCACCGATGGCTTCCGGCTCGTTCTTCGTATCCTTCCACTGGTAGTAGTCGAAGTAGAGGTAGCTGTTGGGCGACATGATGACATCGTGGTGCAGCTTGGCAGCCTCGATGCCGCCGTCCTCGCCACGCCATGACATCACGGTAGCGTTGGGCGACAGTCCACCTTCCAGAATCTCGTCCCAGCCGATAATGTCGCGTCCGTGCTCGTTCAGGAACTTCTCGGCGTGGCCGATGATATAGCTCTGCAGGTACTCCTCTTTACTATGCTTCTTGTCGCCCTTGATACCCAACTCCTTGATGCGCTTCTGGCAGAGGGGACACTTGGCCCACTGTGTCTTGGGGCACTCGTCGCCACCTACGTGGATGTACTTGGAGGGGAAGATGTCCATGATTTCCGATAACACGTCGTCGATGAACTTCAGTGTCTGGTCCTTGCCGGCACAGAGCACGTTGTCCGACACGCCCCACATCGTCCATACCTTGTACGGGCCGCCGGTGCATCCCAGCTCGGGATAAGCCGTGAGGGCAGCTTGCATGTGTCCGGGCAGGTCTATCTCGGGAATCACCGTGATATAGCGGTCGGCTGCGTACTTCACAATCTCCTTGGCCTGCTCCTGGGTATAGAAATCACCGTAGGGCTTGCCGTCGTACTTGCCGGTGTTGTGACCGATAACGGTTTCATCGCGCATCGAGCCTACTTCCGTGAGTTTGGGGTACTTCTTGATTTCAATACGCCATCCCTGGTCGTCGGTAATGTGCCAGTGGAACTTGTTCATGTTGTGCAACGCCATCATATCGATGTAGGTCTTCACCTCGTCGATGGTGAAGAAGTGACGCGACACGTCGAAGTGGGCACCACGGTAGCCGAAGCGGGGGGCATCGGTGATATCTACCTCGGGCAGGGCTACATCGGCACCCACGGCGATAGGCAGCGACTTACGTAGCGTCTGTATGCCGTAGAATACGCCTGCGGCCGTCGGACCGGTGATAGTCACGCCGTTGGCCGAGACCTTGAGCTGGTAGCCTTCGGGGTTCTCGGACACTTGTCCCAGCGTCAGCACGATGGCGTTTTTGCCCTCCGTGCCTTCGGCAGTGGCAAAGTCTTTTCCGGTAGCGGTCTTCAGGTATCCGGCCAAGAATTGTGCGTTGCGTTGCATCTGCTCATTGCCTTGCGGATAGAGGATTTTCACGCCGCTCTTCAACACGAAAGGCGCTCCTTGCGCTGCCACAATCTGCTGCGGTAGCGGAACGACTTGGTAGTTGGCGACTTCTTTCGGTGCCGACTGGCAGGAGGCGATAGCTCCTGCGGCTGCCAGGCAACCGGTCAGTTTAATAAACTGTCTCATAAACTAAGGAGTTAATGTTAATAAATAGATTGATTGTCATCAGTTGTATGTATCACGAATGTGATGTATCTTCACCATCAGTGGCTCCCCTCGCTTTATCAGAGGCGAGGTCACCACCACCGTCCGACGCTCGCCGGGCAGGAGGTCGAAGAAGTTGTCGCTGAAGCGGGCGCCCTGCTGCGGCACATCAATAAAGACATCCTTGGCCAGCTTGGGCGAGGAGAGGGTCAGCTCGCATCGTCCATCGGCCTGCCGCACCACCTTGCACGAAACCTCCGTTTGAGGGAGGTCGAGGTCTTTCGTCTTCCGCAGGAAGTGTATGGCATCGGCCACCTGTCGGCCCGAGCGCTCCTTGAGCGTCAGCCGCAGGAAGCCGCTCCCCCACTCCGCCTCGGGCAGGAGGTCGGTGAGCTTCTGGCGATAGACACAGGTAGAGGCGTTGGCAGGCATCGACAGTCCGGTGAGGCGCACCAGCTTGCCTTGCTTCCGGCCATCGAAACTCTCGGCCTGTACCTCCAACGTAAGGCCTTGTCGGCCGTCGAGCCGGTCGGAGACGAGGTAGACCGACAAGCTATCGGCCTGTTGCAAGGGGTTGAGCAACACAGGGGCAAAAGCCCGTTGCGCTTGGTAGTGCAACGCTTTCCAGTTGCCATAATAGTCGATGCTCGACCACGACACCACCGGCCAACTGTCGTTGAGCTGCCAGTAGAGCGTGCCCATGCAATATGGGCGATTGCGGCGGTGCGCCTCCAAACCGTGGCGCATGCCCTGTCCTTGCAGCACGAGACCTACGTAGACGAAGTCCTCAAACTTCTCGGGCACCCGGAAGTCGCGCTCCATATAGGTACGTATCAGGTCGTTGCCGATGCTGCTCTTCTGGTGGGCATTCATCACCACGGACTCTATCTGGTAGTCGGCCGAATCGGCAAAGGTAGCGATGGTCTTCATCTCGGGGAACGACTGGAAGCCAAACTCACTCATGAAGCGCGGCAGGTCAGTGTCCAGCGACTCGAACGTCTTCTTGCCGTACCACACGCCCCAGTTGTGACTGTCGCCCGTGCCCCACGAGGAGGGTATGCCCCAGTTGGCCAAGTAGGGCGAAGAGTGTACGTAGAAGCGTCCGGCATCCAGCGCCTCCACCCGTGCGGGCAGGAGCTGGCGGAACAGTTTGTCGTAACCGTCCCACATCCGCTGGTACACCTCCGGCGTATATTTCTTTTGGAAGCCCCAGTACTTCATGGCCTCCAGTATCTCGTTGTTACCGCACCACATCGCTAGGCAAGCATGGTTGCGCAGGCGGCGGATGTTATAGTCGGCCTCCTCGCCCACCCTCGCCAAGAACGTAGGGTCCGACGGATAGGGGGTGCAGGCAAACATAAAGTCCTGCCAGATGAGGATGCCGTTCTCGTCGGCCAGGTCGTAGAAGCGGTTGTCCTCGTACGTGCCACCGCCCCACACACGTATCAGGTTCATGTTGGCTTCGCGGATGTCGCGAAACAACGTCTGGTACCGCTCGGTGGTCACCGTCGGCAGCATGGCATCCTGCGGGATGTAGTTGGCGCCCTTGGCAAACATGGGTATGCCATTCACCTCGAAGTAGAACGACTCTCCATCCTTGTCCTTCTCGTTCACCACCCGCACGGTGCGCAGCCCGATGCGATGTTCCGCTCCGGCCACTGCTTTGCCGTCGACCAGCACTTGGGCACGCATATTATATAAGGTAGGCTCTCCCCATCCGTGAGGCATCCAACGCACGGGTGCAGGAACCTCTACCGGCACCTCTACGCGGTTTATGCCGGGCTGGAGGGTAAGCTTCCGCGTGGCGGAGGCTTTCGCCTGCCCTTTCAGCGAGCAGGCTATCCGCAGCTCAGCGTCTAAGGCATGGGGAAGGACATTATTGATTTCCAATTCATTGGAGAGGCGAGCCTCCTGGTCGGTGAGCGACAGTTGGCGTGCGTGGTAATCGTTGACGGTAGCGGCGTCGAAGAAACGAAGCGTCACCGGCCGCCACACGCCGCACGTCACCATGCGTATGCCCCAGTCCCAACCATAGCTGTAGGGAGCCTTGCGCGAGAAGACACTGAGATGCTTGTCGCTATGGTCGTTGTCGGCCGGATAGTCAAACCCGTTGGAATCCCATTGTGGCAACGACTGTCGGATGGGCGAGTGGAAATAGATGTGCAGGCGATTCTCGCCAGCGTGCAGTAGCCCTTTCACGGGGAGGGTGTATCCCACAAACATATTGTCGGCCCGGAGCAGCAATGCCCCGTTGAGGTAAACATCGGCATACGTGTCCAGCCCCTCGAACGTCAGCTCGGCAGCGTCGCGCGCCAACTGTTCGGGGCTTACCTGGAACGTCGTCCGATACTCCCAGTCCTCGTTCTCCACCCATTGGATTTTCTGCTCGTTGGTCCCGAAGAAGGGGTCGGGCAGCTCACCCAGGCGCAAAAGATCCTGATGCACAGTGCCCGGCACTTCCGCCGACCTCCAATGCTCCTTGCCCGCTTGAGAGAACTCCCAGCCGGCACTCAACGACAGTGTATCTGAGTTGTCCACACTTTGGCCATAAGCCATGCCGCAACAGCCTAATAACCCGCTCGCTATCCATGCCTTGCAGCCGCTCCATCTAATATTCATACTATGGGAAATTTGTTTTGCGGGGTAAAGTTATCACTTTTTCTTTATTTTCCCACTATCCGCGGCTGAAAGATTGTCGACAAACAGCCGGAGAAGGTCATCAACCTCACCAGTGGCACCAAGCCTTGGAGCATCGCTTTCTATCACTATTCTATCTTATCCTAGACACTCAAAATGAAGACAAAAGCCCCCTGCCCACCACAAATTATTAGGGAAAAGTCATTGCTCGCTCAAGAAAAAGCCCTACTTTTGCTTTATCATCATAGCAAGAATAGTATGAGACATGATTACATCCGTTTCGACTGGGCGATAAAACGCCTGCTACGGCAGAAGGCTAACTTCGGGATACTGGAGGGCCTGCTCACAGTCCTGCTGGAAGAGCAGGTACATATCACGGAAATCCTGGAGAGCGAGAGCAACCAGGATGCCGCCGACGACAAGTTCAACCGTGTCGACATCAAAGCCAAGAACAACAAGGGCGAGATTATCATCGTTGAGATACAGAACACCCGTGAACTAGCCTACATGGAACGCATCCTCTACGGCGTGTCCAAAGCCATCACCGAACATATACACTTGGGGCAGTCCTACGAAGAGATCAAGAAGGTCTACTCCGTCAGCGTCCTCTATTTCGACATAGGCGGAGGCACCGACTACCTATACCACGGGCAGACCAGCTTCATCGGCGTGCACACCGGAGAGCGACTCGAGGTGACCACCAAGCAACGCAACGCCATCGTCCCCAAGGCCGCCGAGGACATCTTCCCCGAGTATTACCTCATCCGCGTCAACGAGTTCAACAAGGTGGCCGTCACCCCCTTGGAGGAGTGGATAAGCTATCTCAAGACGGGCGATATTCCCAATGACGCCACCGCCCCCGGCTTGGCCGAGGCAAGGGAGAAGATGCGCTATTACGACATGTCTCCCGAGGAGCAACATGACTACTTCGAACACCTCAATGCCATCATGATACAGAATGATGTGGTGGAAGGCTACAGGATAGAGATAGATATGGCTACGCAGAAGGCCGAAGAAGCTAAGCAGAAGGCTGAAGAGGAAAAGCAGAAGGCCGAAGAGGCTAAGCTGAAAGAAAAAAAGGCTACGCGGAAGGCGGAAGAGGCTAAACAGAAGGAAAAAGAAGCTACGCAGAAGGCCGAGGAGGAAAAGCGGAAAGCCGAAGAGGCTAAGCAGAAAGCGGAAGAGGCTACGCGAAAGGCGGAAGAGGCGGAACAAAGAGCCGACAGCTACGTCGCTCGGATGAAGGCTCAAGGGCTGTCCATTGAAGCCATCATGGACATCACAGGATTGTCTCGTGACGAAATAGAAACCCTATAGCTCCTACAACGTAATCCGCCTGCAAACCGCGTCTTTCGCAAAGTCTCACTCCTACGATACTTCCGGTTTCCAGACTTCGCCCATGCAGCGCATGTCCCCATTGTCTTTTTGCAGAGCGGACAAGGCCAATGAGTCATACTGGGGGAGGCACGATGGGGGATAATCACAAAAAAGAAAGGGAGACCGACCTCTCATGGCCAGCACTCCCTTACCAAGAAATGTTTAAATAAAAGAGTCAGAGGTAGTTTTGTTGGAGGGATTACTTGTGGTTGTGGTAAATGTACTGTATTAATAAGCTGTGACGCAACGGACGGGGAAGGCGTAATCGCGTGCCCCATGAGATTCTGGTTGTTGGTGCGTCTGCGAGGAACTGCTATCAACAATGAACCAAGTAGCAGCAGCGAGGTAAACGCCAGTAGTTCCTGCAGTTGCACTGTTGTCAGGCGTGCCAGACCAATAGTTTACAACCACTCCCACACCATACAAGTAGTTATTGCCTGCATCATTGTGCAGAGTGGAGCTTGCTGCTACAGAATTGTAATAACCGCCTGCGGGGAGATTAACATCTGTATCTCTATCCGTTCGCAGGTGCGCATGTCCAGTAGCACTAAGATCACGCATGCCATCCTCCGTGTTTGTGGGGAAAGGTGAAACGCTTGTAACATCATTCCAAGTTCCAGATCTCCACCATCCAATACCACTTGTCAATGCGGTTTCACCCCATGATGACAGGTCAGTCCCTGCGGCCTGATTGGTTACATTAATCTCCTGTATAGTAGGCATTCTCCATTTTCCTTCTGTCAGGTAAGCGCAGATGTCACCTTGATTATTGCCGTCGTTCAAAATTCCATATTTAGAATACAAGATTCCAGCATTATCAGTGGTATTGTCATACGATATTTTATCATAGTCTTTCCCTGATGTTTGTAAATAACCATTGTACCCACTGTTAGCTACTTGAATTTTGGGCACGTAAATTGTAACCGTGTTATCGTAGCCATAAGAGCCACTTGCATTTGATGCCGCTGGCGAAATGCCAATTAACGAACTCCACTTGAAGAAAACGCCTTGATAATCCTTTGCCGCATCTGCTGTCGGTCCATTAGGCGCCCCAGACTCAGATCTCGCCAACTCATCCTCATTCGTATAGAAGTTCAGCGTATTTCCATCCCAGAATATATTGGAATGTGCGAAGATACCACCGCTATGAACGTTGAATATCACCTTATAGCTCTGTCCTGCCAAAGGGCTAAAGACATTGCCATCGTCGTCATACAAAGAGAAGAAGGCTGAATAATACCCGTACCCATTGAGAATTACATTAATAACAACTCTTGTCCCTGTAAATTTCTCCTTAGGAATCAGGTATATGGGACCAGATAGCTGGTAAGAGAGCGCAGGTGCTTTTGATGTATTAGGAGCATTTGATATGTCTATGATTGCTTGACCAGTACCCTTCGTGCCGTCAAGGTCTCCGAAATTGGCGGCCGAAGTAGCTGTCTTGACGGGCAACAAGCCACATGTCTGCCCACTAATAAAGCCCATTGTCGATACCGTAGCATCGCCAGCGAGCGTGATGCTTGATATTTGCGCGCATTTCCGTTCCAGCACTGCCGTTAGCTTATTGGGGTTGTACATACCTACTTTGACAGTCCCCGACCCCCAAGCGGCATCGGCTCCTTGAGGTACGGTGACGGTTTTATTGCTTATATCTATCGTATAATCATCCGTTGCCCAAGTACCAGTCGTATTGGCGGCATCAGTGAAGCAGTAGACGGTGTAGTTTCCCATCGGGAGGTAGAGACCGCCATCGGTGCCCGTCTGCGTGAACTTACCGTCAGAGCCTACGCTATATTGCCTCATACTACCGTCTATGTAGGCATCGTTGCTGTCGTACACGTACATCCGTACTAACGTACCTACCTTCAGTGCCGAGAGGCTACGGGTATCCTTCGGCGCGTCGGGTATCACCTGCATGGTCATGCCATGGCCCATGTTGTAGGTCTTTGTCTCTTGTTCGGCACGGGTGAGAGCTGGCGTGGGAGCCATCTCCACCGTGGGGGTGACTAAGTAGAGCGTGTCGCCCTCGGCGTTCACGATGTAGGCGGGCTGGTCGGCGCTATCGGAACCATTGCCGGAGCCGCCGCCCTGCTCGGGTTGCTCTATCAAGTTGTTGTCGCACGAGGCCAATGCCAGCAGGACCGGCAGGGCGAGGGCGAGGATTCTATTCTTTTTCATACTTTACGATTTTTCTATTTCGATA
>JAISIX010000201.1 GCA_031261805.1 Mediterranea sp. (in: CFB group bacteria) | reverse complement strand
GAGGTGATGGCCGAAGGTATGCCGTATGCCACCTTGGGGCAGTACCTGCTGGGTGATGCCGACTATGAGAAGGCGTGCGATGCCTTTTACGATTTCTACTCCACCTTTCAGTACCCTTATGGCACCATTGGCGTGACCAACTGTGCCGAGGTGGAACGCTTGGCGCAGTTGATGAAGGACATCAACTCCCGCTATACGTTCGACCCCAGCCTCCTTTCTTCTGTACAGATGCTGGACGGCTACCTGTATGCCAGTGGTAGCTATGCCACTATCTTCTTCGATGCGGGCGACTATGTGTCGAAGCTCTGTACCGACATCAACCTATTGGCCGTTTTCAACGAACAGCTGGAACGGGCCGTTCCTTACAAGAGGCATACGAGGGAGTATTACACTGCGTTTGGGGGTGGTCGGAGCGTCTATATCAAAGCCTTCTCCGGCATCACCATCTCCGACCCCAGCGTAAGCATGATGGCTGCCAAGAAGGGGGAGACGAGTTGGTACGTGGCCACGCACTGAAAAAAAAGCGAGGATACATCGCTTTAGGATGTCCTCGCTTCTTTTTATATGGTTATTCTCTCGTTTTACATAACTGGTTGCTGCGCTGAAAGCAGCTTCTGGAGTTTTCCAGTGAGTAGTTGGCACATGGCGCCATTTCCCATTGCGTGATAGCGTTTGATACGATACTGTAACATCACAATCTTTTCGTTTGCATTCTTCTTCATAACTTTTTTCCTCTTTTGTGCCCCACACGTTTTGAGGGGCGGTTAAACTTTTATTTTCTGTTTTGACGCTGCAAAGATACGACTTATTTCCGGAATACATGCTTTAAAACATAAGAAAGTGCTCTTTTGGCCTCTTTTTTTTCTTATAAGGGGTGAAATGGGACAGATATTACAAAGTCGCTACAGAACTTTGTGCTTGTACATTGCATCTTTTTCAAAAGAAAATCTTATTTTTGGCGACCAATTAGGGAGAAGGGCCAGCTATCCATGGCTCATCTTATAATATAATATGTATCAACGAACGTATCAATGAAAAAAGTAACTTACCTCTTTTTTGTTCCACTGCTATCGGCGGTGTTGTGCTCGTGCGGCGGCCATTCGTCGCACTTCCTGAAGGACGAGTCCTATCGCGGCCAAGTGTTGTTGGACTTGGAGCAGAAGGAGAAAGCGCTCCCCAACGGCGATTTGTTTGCCATCCTTTCCGACGCTTCCCTGAGTACCTATGAGCGCGAAGCGCTGGAGTTTCTCTATGCCTACATGCCTATTGGTGATATTACCGATTACTCGGGCAGTTACTATCTGGAGAACCTGCGACAGTCCGAGCAGACACGGCAAGAGATGCCGTGGGGGAAGACGATTACGGACAATCTGTTCCGCCACTTCGTGCTCCCCATCCGTGTGAACAACGAGAACTTGGACGATTCTCGCAAGGTGTTCTATGCCGAGCTGAAAGACCGTGTGAAGGGGCTGTCGATGAAGGATGCCATCCTCGAGGTGAATCACTGGTGCCACGAGAAGGTGGTATATCGCCCGAGCGACTCGCGTACCAGCTCACCGCTGGCTACGGTGAAGACGGCTTACGGACGCTGCGGCGAGGAGTCGACCTTTACGGTGGCTGCTCTGCGTGCCGTGGGAATCCCCGCCCGTCAGGTGTACACCCCCCGTTGGGCGCACACCGACGACAACCACGCTTGGGTGGAGGCTTGGGCCGACGGGAAGTGGTACTTCTTCGGTGCCTGCGAGCCGGAACCGGTGCTTAATTTGGGTTGGTTCAACGCTCCCGCCAGCCGTGGCATGTTGATGCACACCAAGGTCTTCGGACGCTATACAGGACCTGAAGAGGTGATGCTGCAAACAGCCAATGCTACCGAAATCAACGTGATAGACAACTATGCCCCTTCGGCCAAGGCTACGGTCGTGGTGACGGATGCCGATGGCAAACCCGTCGTGGGTGCAAAGGTGGAGTTTAAAGTATATAACTACGGAGAGTTCTACACCGTAGGGACGAAGTACACCGATGAGAGCGGCCAGACCTTCCTTACGGCAGGAAAGGGCGACATGCTGGTGTGGGCTTCTGCCGGCGGCCATTTTGGCTTTGCCAAGCTCTCCTTCGGCAAGCAGCCGGAGCTGAAGATTACACTCGACCGCAAGGAGGGTGATGACTTCAGCATGGACTTCGACATCGTGCCTCCTCCCGAAAGCGCGCACTTGCCTGAGGTGACACCCGAGCAACGTGCCGAGAACGACCGCCGCATGGCGTCGGAAGACTCCATCCGCAACGCTTATGTGGCCACTTTCCCCGATTCGGTGCAGATTGAAACCGTGCTGACCAAGCTGAAGACCGAGCTGACGCCGCAAGAGAAGAAGACGCTGCATGGCTATATAGTAGATGCCCGTGGCAACTACGATGTGCTGATTCGCTTCATCCGGGAGGCCGATGGACAAGGTAAGCTGGCGAAGGGTTCGCTCTTGCTGGGCACCCTCTCGGCTAAGGATTGCCGCGACGTGGCCTATGATGTGCTGATGGACCACTTCGCGCATACGGACGATGCTTTGGCTGTCGCCCATGCCATGGATATCTACCGTCCCCGTATCCTGAACGAGATGCTGACTCCGTATCGTTCGTTCTTCCAGTCGCAGTTCTCGGCGGAGGAGGCCGAGGCGTTCCGCGCCAACCCGCAGACCTTGGTGGAGTGGGTAGCCAAGAATGTAGCTATTGATACGAAGTATAACACCCAACGCATCCCCGTATCGCCCGAAGGCGTATGGCGCTCCCGTGTGGCTGATGCCCGTTCGCGCGACATCTTCTTCGTGGCCATTGCCCGCAGCCTGAATATCCCGGCTTATGTGCGTAGCACCGACCGCCGTGTGATGTACGAGCAGGAAGATGCTTCTGTCAAACCGCAAGGAAGGAGAGCGGTAGAGGTGGACTTCGATAAGAAAGAGGCCGTAGAGCCTACGCCCGCCCGCTACTGCTTCACGGAGAATGGCAAAGTGATGGCCGCCAACGACGACCGCCTGAAGTACTATAGTAAGTTTACCATCTCGAGGATAGAAGATGGCAGCCCCCGGCTGATGGACTGCGACGAGGAGAATCCGGAGCTGCGCAACATGGGCACGCTGAGTGCCGGCTACTATCTGTTGGTTACTGGTACACGCCTGGCCAGTGGCAGCGTGTTGGCGCATGTCTCATCGTTTACGTTGCAGGCTGCCCCTGCCTCAGATAGAAGCAAGTTGGTCACTACCGACGTGCCGTTCAATCTCCGTCAGTCGGGTGAGCAAGTAGCCGTTATCGGTAACTTCAACTCGGAGTCGCTGTTTGCTCCCGTGAGCAATGTAGGTAAGGAGTACGTCGGCATGGAAGAGGAGCAAAGCTTGTTGCAGGCCTGTGGCCGTGGCTACTTTGTAGTGGGCATATTGGGTAGCGGACAGGAACCTACCAACCATGCGTTGCGCGACATTGCCGCCCTGAAGTCCGACCTGGAGAAGTGGGGACGCAAGATGGTGCTGCTCTTCCCCGATGAGGCCGGTTGTCGCAAGCTACAGCTTTCGGAATTCCCCGCCCTGCCTTCTACGGTGACTTATGGTATCGATACCCATGGTATCTGTGCCCAAATAGTGGAGGCTATGAAGCTGAATCACAAAGGTAGCCTGCCGGTGTTTATCATCGCCGACACGTTCAACCGGGTGGTCTTCGTCTCGCAAGGATATACCATCGGCTTGGGTGAACAACTGATGAAAGTGGTGAAGGGGCTGTAGCGATACGCCCCAACTCCTCCCCAACCTCCCGATACACAAAACGACGCGGATATGAGTAGCATTCTACTCTATCCGCGTCGTTCGTTATATACCCCCTCTTTGCAATCATGTGAGAGATATATGTAAGGGGGGTATATAAAAAAAGAAGGCTATCTATCCCAGACAGCCAATCTTCATAAACCTTAAATCTAATACCATGAAAAACACAGTGCAAATATAAGGGGTTTCTGCATACCCCACAACAATATCGCAAATAATCTGCCTTATATTAACTCTGTTTAACTAATAAGGTTCATTTATAGCTTCTCATTTACACTTTTTCAGCCTTTTGGATGTAGTTCACAATCCATTCGCCTACTTCTCGGGTACCGTATTTAGCTCCGCCTTCCACCTGGATTTCGGGTGTGCGTACGTTGGCGTCGAGTGAGGCATCTACCGCTTGGCGTATCAAGGCACCTTCGGCTTTGCAGTCGAAGTACTCGAAGAGCATGGCGACGGAGAGAATCTGTGCCAGGGGGTTGGCGATGTTCAGCCCCGTGGCTTGTGGCCATGAGCCGTGGATGGGTTCGAAGACCGGTGTGCTCTCGCCGGTGGAGGCGGAGGGGAGCAGTCCCATGGAGCCACTGATGACGGAGCCTTCGTCGGTCAGTATGTCACCAAAGGTGTTTTCGGTCACCATCACGTCGAAGAAGGTGGGTTCTTGAATCATGCGCATGGCGGCATTGTCCACGTACATATAGTCGGTGGTCACTTCGGGGTAGTGGGGAGCCATCTCCTGCGCTATCTGTCGCCAGAGGCGGGAGGAGGCCAGCACATTGGCTTTGTCTACTACGGTGAGGTGGCGGTGGCGCTTCATGGCGTACTCGAAGCCTACCTGCAGGATGCGTTCTATCTCGGGACGGGTGTAGTAGTTGGTGTCGTACGCCTTGTCGTTGTCTTGGTACTTCTCGCCGAAGTACATGCCGCCGGTCAGCTCCCGGATGCAGATGAAGTCGGCGTTCTCTACCAGCTCGGCCCTCAGGGGCGACTTGTGGACGAGGCATTTGAAAGTCTGTACGGGGCGGATGTTGGCAAAGAGACCCAGTTTTTTGCGCATGGCCAGCAATCCCTGTTCGGGGCGCACCTTGGCCGTGGGGTCGTTGTCGTACTTAGGATGGCCTACGGCCGAGAAGAGCACGGCGTCGGCCGCTTTGCACACTTCGTAGGTATCCTCGGGGAAGGGGTCGCCTACCTTGTCGATGGCATCGGCGCCACAGAGGGCGTATTGATAACTTACCCGATGGCCGAACTTCTCGGCTATGGCATTCATTACGTTGACTCCTTGTACGGAGATCTCCGGGCCGATACCGTCGCCCGGCAATACTGCTATACTAAAATCCATGTTATGTAGTGATTAGTGGTTAGTGATTAGCGATGAGTGATTAGCATGGGTGGGGGTAATCACTCATCCCTTCTCACTCCTCAATGATATTAAGCATTTTGATTGTTGCCTTGATGGCTGCTTCCGTTTGGTCGGCATCCAGTCCACGGGTGCGGAAGATGCGTTCTTCGTAGCTCCAGGTGATGATGGTTTGTACGAAGGCATCGGTGCGTCCGCCGGGTGGGATGCTCACGGCGTAGTTGGTGAGCATGGGGAACTTGCGTCCCAGTGTCTGTTTGTACACCTTGCGGAGGGCGCGTACGAAGGCGTCGTACTGTCCGTCGCCGCTCGAACTCTCCTCGTACTCCTTGCCGTCCACCTCTATCTTGAGGGTGGCCATGGGTTTGAGACCGTAGGCGAGGTTCACGATGTAGCTCTTGAGTTTTACCTTCTCGCCCACCTGCCCGTGCTTCAGCACGTCGGACACGATGTAGGGGAGGTCCTCCTGTGTCACCAGCTCCTTCTTGTCGCCCAGCTCAATGATACGTTCGGTCACCCGCCGCATAGCATCGTCGTCCAGCTCCAGACCGAGGTCTTCGAGGTTCTTGCGGATGTTGGCCTTCCCGCTGGTCTTGCCTAAGGCGTACTCACGTTTTCGTCCGAATCGTTCGGGGAGCAGGTCGTTGCAGTAGAGGTTGTTCTTGTTGTCGCCGTCGGCATGGACACCAGCCACCTGCGTGAAGACATTCTCGCCCACGATGGGCTTGTTCACTGGTATCACGATGCCTGAGTACGACTCCACTACGCGGCTTACGTCGTTCAGGCGGCTCTCGTCGATGTTGGTGCGTGCGTTGAAGTGGTCTTTCAGTATGGCCTGCACGCTGGCCAGCGGGGCGTTGCCGGCCCGTTCGCCCAGTCCGTTGATGGTGGTGTGTAGCCCCTTCACGCCACAGAGCACGGCGGCCAGTACGTTGCTCACGGCCAGGTCGTAGTCGTTGTGGGCGTGGAAGTCGAAGTGCAGGGTGGAGTAGCGTTTTCGCATCTTTCGCATGTACTCTATCACTTGCAGGGGGTTGAGGATGCCCAGCGTGTCGGGCAGCATGAAGCGTTTGATGCTGCTGTCCTTCAATGCGTCTACCAGCTGGAATACATAGTCGGGAGACTCCTTCATGCCGTTGCTCCAGTCCTCTAAGTAGATGTTCACAGCCACATCCCGTTCGTCGGCATACGCCAATACCTCCTGGATGTCGGCGATGTGCTCTTCGGGTGTCTTTTTGAGTTGCTGCGTGCAGTGCTTTAGCGACCCTTTGCATAGCAGGTTGATGACGCGTCCGCCTGCCCGTTCTATCCAGTCCACGGAGGTGTGCCCGTCAACGAAGCCGAGCACCTCCACCCGTTGTATCACGCCACGCCGGGCAGCCCAGTCGCATATCATGCGCACGGCTTCCGACTCACCGTCGGAGACGCGGGCCGAGCCTACCTCGATGCGGTCGACCTTCAGGTCTTCGAGCAGTAGGCGGGCTATCATCAGTTTCTCATGGGGCACGAACGATACGCCACTGGTCTGTTCGCCGTCGCGTAGCGTGGTGTCCATGATTTCTATCTGAACGTTTTCTTTTCCCATGTTTCTATCTTGTCTTTATTGCTTAGCAGGAAGTCGATGTCGTCCAGTCCATTCAGGAGACATAGCTTCTTGTAAGCGTTGATTTCGAAAGGCTCACTCTCTCCGGTGGCCTTGTTGGTGATGGTCTGTGCGGGGAGGTTCACCTCCACCTCCATCCGCGGGTTGGCGTCGATGGCATCGAACAGTCGTTGCAGGAACCCTTCGCTCACCACTACGGGCAGTACGAAGTTATTCAGCTCGTTGTTCTTGTGGATGTCGGCGAAGAAGCTCGACACCACTACCCGGAAGCCGTAGCCGGCGATGGCCCAGGCTGCGTGCTCGCGACTGGAGCCGGAGCCGAAGTTCTTACCTGCCACCAACACCTCGCCGCTGTAGGTGGGGTTGTTCAGCACGAAGTCGGCGTTGAGTGTGCCGTCGGCGTTGTAACGCCAGTCGCGAAAGAGGTTGTCGCCAAAGAACTTCTCGTCGCGGGTGGTAGCTTTCAGGAAGCGGGCAGGGATAATCTGGTCGGTGTCCACGTTTTCCAAGGGGAGAGGGACACAGGTACTTGTGAGGATATTGAATTTTTTCTTGGACATTGCTTGGGAAATTAAGAATTAAGAATTGTGAATGAAGAATCGGTGAAATGAAGAATGGGATGTTGGGAGCACGCAGCCTATTCTTCATTCCTAATTCTTCATTCTTCATTTATCATCAGTTCTCTCGGGTCCGTGATGACTCCTGTCACGGCAGCTGCGGCAGCCACCAGCGGGCTGGCCAGTAGCGTGCGTGCGCCGGGTCCTTGGCGTCCCTCGAAGTTGCGGTTGCTGGTGGATACGGAATACTTGCCGGCCGGTACCTTGTCGTCGTTCATGGCGAGGCAGGCCGAGCAGCCGGGTTGGCGGATGGCGAAGCCTGCTTCCGTTAGTACTTGGTCGATGCCTTCTTGGCGTATTTGTGCGTCGACCATCCATGAGCCGGGCACGAGCCAGGCCACTACGTTGTCGGCCTTCTTGCGTCCCTTCACGATGGAGGCGAAGGCTCGGAAGTCCTCGATACGGCCGTTGGTGCAGGCACCGAGGAATACGTAGTCAATCTTCTTGCCCAGCATCGGTTCGCCGGGTTGGAATCCCATGTAGTCGAGCGACTTGCGAAACGACACTTGAGCCGTCTCGTTCATCCCTTTGGTAGTGGGTATATGTCCGCTGATGCCCATCCCCATGCCGGGGTTGGTGCCGTAGGTAATCATCGGTTCTATGTCGGCGGCATCGAAGCGTACCTCTTTGTCGAACACGGCATCGTCGCCGCTGCGCAGGCTCTTCCAGTAGGCTACGGCCTTTTCCCATGCCTCGCCCTTGGGGGCGTTCTCGCGGCCACGGATGTAGTCGAAGGTTACCTCGTCGGGCGCTATCATGCCACCCCGTGCCCCCATTTCGATGGAGAGGTTGCACAGCGTGAGGCGGCCTTCCATGGATAGGCTTCGGATGGCCTCCCCGGCATACTCCACGAAGTATCCGGTGGCTCCGCTGGTGCTCATCTTCGACATCATGTAGAGCGCCACGTCTTTGGCTGTCACGCCCTTGCCCAGCGTGCCGTCTACGGTGATGCGCATCGTCTTGGGGCGTGCCTGCAGGATGCATTGCGAGGCCAGTACCATCTCTACTTCGCTGGTGCCTATGCCGAAGGCGATGGCTCCCAACGCTCCGTGGGTGGAGGTGTGCGAGTCGCCGCAGACGATGGTCATACCCGGCAGGGTGAGGCCTCGCTCGGGGCCTACCACGTGTATGATGCCGTTCTTGGGGTCCATCATGCCGTAGTAGCTCAGTCCGAAGTCACGGGCGTTCTCCGCCAGTGTGTCTACCTGCGCCTTCGACACGGGGTCTTCGATGGGTTTGTCTTGGTCGTGCGTGGGCGTGTTGTGGTCGGGCATGCACGATACCTTCTCCGGCCGGAGCACTTGCAGGCCCCGTTGGCGCAGGCCGGCAAAGGCTTGCGGGCTGGTCACCTCGTGGCAGTACAGCCGGTCGATGTAGAGTTGTGTGGGACCGTCCTCCACGGTGGTGACTACGTGGGCGTCCCAGATTTTGTCAAATAGCGTATTCATATTTATCTTTTTCTTTATGCCTTAAACTTGTTGATACAGTCGATGTAAGCCTCTACGGAGGCGGCTATGATGTCGGTGTTGGCGCCAAAGCCGTAGTACACCTGGCTGTCGTACTCCACCTGCATGTGCACCTTTCCCATATCGTCGCTGCCTTTGCTGATGGCTTGGATGGTGAATTCCTTCAGCGTCATCTGCCGGTCCACAATCTTCTTCAGCGCCTTGATGGCTGCATCGACAGGGCCGTTTCCGCTGGCACAGCCCTCAAACTTCTCGCCGGCTATGTTCAGTCCGATACTTGCTACGGAGCGTACGCCCACACCGCTGGTCACCTGTAGGTAGTCCAGCTTGATGCGGTGGTTCTGGCTGCGGTCGGCACCGGCCAGCACGAGGATGTCGTCGTCGTTGATGTCCTTCTTCTTGTCGGCCAGCTTGAGGAACTCCTCGTACACCTTGTCGAGCTTATGCTGGTCCAGCTTCACGCCCAGTATGGCGAGACGGTTCTTCAGCGCGGCACGTCCGCTGCGGGCGGTGAGCACGATGGAGTTGTCGTCGATGCCCACGTCGTGTGGGTCGATGATTTCGTAGGTCTGTACGTTCTTCAGCACCCCGTCTTGGTGGATGCCCGAGGAGTGGGCGAAGGCGTTACGTCCCACGATGGCCTTGTTGGGTTGCACAGGCATGTTCATCAGGCTGGACACCATGCGGCTCACGGGGTATATCTTCTGCGTGTTGATGTTGGTCTGTATGCCGATGTCGGCGTGGCTTTTCAGGATCATGGCCACTTCCTCGAGTGCCGTGTTACCGGCTCGTTCGCCGATGCCGTTGATGGTCACTTCCACCTGTCGGGCGCCATTCAGCACGCCGGCCATGGTGTTGGCAGTGGCCATACCCAGGTCGTTGTGGCAGTGGGTGGAGATGATGGCCTTGTCGATGCCGTCCACGTGTTCGAAGAGGTATTTTATCTTCCTGCCGTACTCTTCGGGCAGGCAGTAGCCGGTGGTGTCGGGGATGTTCACTACTGTGGCGCCCGCCTTGATGACGGCCTCCACCACCCGTGCCAGGTACTCGTTGTCGGTCCGGCCGGCGTCTTCGGCGTAGAACTCCACGTCGTCCACCAGTCGGCGGGCGTACTTCACCGCTGCCACGGCCCGCTCTATAATCTCGTCGCGGGTGGAGTTGAACTTATACTTGATGTGGGAGTCGGACGTGCCTATGCCGGTGTGGATACGCTTGCGCTTGGCGTACTTCAGCGCCTCGGCTGCCACATCAATGTCTTTCTCCACGGCGCGGGTCAGCGCGCAGATGGTGGGCCACGTCACCGCTTTCGAAATCTCTATCACGGAGTTGAAGTCACCCGGGCTGGAGACGGGGAAGCCTGCCTCTATCACATCTACCCCCAAGCCTTCGAGCGCCTTGGCCACCTGAATCTTCTCTACGGTGTTCAGCTGGCATCCCGGCACTTGCTCACCATCCCGCAGGGTGGTGTCGAAAATAAATAACCTGTCTTCCATTCTTTTCCTTTATTTATTATACTTGTTCTTTGAAGCGCAAATAACAAAAAAGCCTTTCGCACTGGGAAGTGGAAAGGCTCATCGTATATTTCTGTCATCATACACATCTATGCGCAGCATCCACTTCCGCTCGTCTTCGATAGCAGAATAATAATACCACTTAGTAGAATATGTATAAACACTTGGTTCATTCTTTTTTTTATTATTGATGGCGCAAAGGTAGAGATTATTTCTATATCTCCAAACAATACGTTAGTTTTTTATCTCTAAAAGTTTCAGACCGTAATGAAATAGGGGCTACTTCCTTTCGTTTATTCAG
>JAISIX010000188.1 GCA_031261805.1 Mediterranea sp. (in: CFB group bacteria) | reverse complement strand
CTTTTATCAGGTGTGGCCTTTAGGCCTCTCTGTATGCCTTATTCGAACATCTTGTTGAATTCCTCGATCGATACCGTCTTCTCGTTCAGCTTCACCTGCGTCTTGAGGGCGGCGCTCAGCTTCACTTCCACGGCACGGTTCACGAGGTTATCCACGTTCTCGCGCTTCTTCAGCATCTCTTGGGCGTAGTTCTCCACCACGTCGTCGGGCACAGACATCATGCCGTACTGAGCAAACTGTGCGCGGGTCGATTCTTTGGCCATGTTGACGATGTCGGCCTGCTCTACCTTGATGTTATTCTGCTCCACCAGTTGCTCCTTAATGAGGTGCCATGTCAGCTCTTCGATGCTCTTGTCGTAGTTCTCGGCTACGTACTCCTCACCTTTCTCCTCGTTGTTCTGCAGCATGATGCGTTTCAGCAGAGCGTCGGCAAACTCCAGTTTGCCCACCTTCTCCATCGTCAGCTTGCGCATGTCGATGAGGAACTTATAGTCGCTGTCGGCCACGAAGCGGGCGGCGATTTCTTCTTTAATCTTCGCACGGAACTCCTCCTCGCTCTTCACCGTGCCTTCGCCGAACACTTGGTCGAACACCTCTTGGTTGAGTTCGCCCGGTACGAAGCGGGTGATTTCCTCTACCTGGAAGCTGAAGTTCGTTTTCACGTCTTTGGCTATTTCCTTTTCTATCTTCAGCAGCGATGCAAGCTCGGCTTCATGTCCGTCATAGGCGGTGTGCGGGTTGAACACCAGCACGTCGTTCACCTTAGCGCCGGCAAAGATGGCTTTCTGCTCGTCATTCTTCATATAGGAAGGCATCAGCACGGCGCCTTCTACCTGGATACCGCCTTCGCGAGTATTGCCCTCTTCGTCGAGCTGTGCCAGCAAGCCCTTCAGCATGTCGTTCTCCTGGTAGGCGTCTACCTTCTCGTACTTGCCGGTGCGTTGAGTGTACATCTTCACCTGCTCGTCTATCATCTGGTCGGTCACCTCGATGGTGTAGTAGTCTACCTTGTCCTTAGCGCCCAGCTCAACTTTGAACTCGGGTGCGAGAGCTATATCGAACAGGAACTCGAAATCTTCCATCGTGTCGAAGTCTATCAGCGGCTGCTTCTCATTGGGCAGCGGTTCGCCCAGCATGTTCACCTTGTTCTCCTTGATGTAGTTGAACACGGCGTCCTGCAATATCTTGTTCACCTCTTCTGCCGTGGCCGACTTGCCATACATCTTCTTCACCAGTCCTGCCGGTACGTGTCCCGGGCGGAAGCCGGGCATCTGTGCCTTTTGACGGAGCGTCTTCAGGGCCTTGTCTACTTTTTCTTGGTAATCAGCCTTCTCGAGCTTCACGGTAAGCACTGCGCTTACCTTGTCATTGTTTTGTAACGAAACGTTCATTCTGACAGTTATTTATTTGATTTATATTCTATTCCTGCACACTAAAAGGGCGTGCAAAATTAGCGCTAATCTTTCAATTATCAAAAGATAATATTCCTAAGTTTCGCCGCGACGTTGTAAAAAAGGCGTTTTAGGGGGGCTTCCGTTACGGTCGGCAGCTTGGACTGATAAGCTGAATAGCAATGAGTGATAGCTTAGAAGCGGCAACGCAGCTCAATGCCAAACTGGGCGGGGTTGCCACACTGTTTGAAGCCTTTACTCATCGTTTCGAAATAGAAGGCTGTGTAGTCGTGGTTGAGGGTATTGCGTGCCCAAAGGCTGATGCTACCTTTCCCTATTTCGGCACTCAAGCGCCAGTTTAGCAGACCGTAGAAGGCTTGCGACACATTGTTTTGCTCCGTCCAGTAGATGCGCCCGGCGGCATTGTAGTTGGCTTGTAGCACCAAGCGGTCTACTACGCTACGGCGGAAGGCGAGGGCATACTCCCCGCCGATGCTCATAGTGTGTTTGGGCACGAAGGGGACGTACTTGCCGTTGTAGCTGACGTCTACCAGTTTGCCGTTCCCGTCTTTTTCGCGGGCTACGTAGTCGGTGAAGGTGGCGTAGGTGTATCCGTAGCTGGCTTGCAAGGTAAGGCTATTCGTCACGCTGGCCCGCAGGCTGGCTTCGGCACCGTAGCTACGGCTCTTGCCGGCATTGATGGTAGTGCGTCCCAAACCGCTTTCGGTAAACTCGGTAATCTGCTGGTTGCGGGTATCCATATAGAAGGCGGAGAGGTCGGCCCACAGGCGATTCTTTAGTAAGGTGAGGTGTGTACCAGCCTCGTAGCTCCAAGTATATTCGGGTTTATAGACGGTGGCTTCCCGCACGTCGGTCACCGGCTTTTTCTGTGAGGTAATCATCTGCCCCATGGAGGCAAACGACGGGTCGCCCGCCAAGGCATCCATGGAAGAGTTGCTCAAGGTCTGCTGGATGAGGTCCGAGAACCCCTGAATATTGTATCCACCCGAGCGATAGCCTTTGGAGACGGTGGCATAGACATTGTTGCCAACCTTCCACTCGTATTGCAGGGCGAAACGGGGTAGGAGCTGGAGGTAGTCGGTCGACTGTCGTCCCTCGAAAGAGGCGTTGGCATACAGAGGTTGGCTATTGGGGATGTTCATCGGTGGCCTTGGTCCCATGGCAGGCATACTGACCGTGAAGCCGAAGTTCATCGGGTCCGACGAGGAGTTATAGCGAAGCTTCATCTTCTCGTAGTCGAGTCGCAAGCCGACGGTGAATGACAGCCCGCGGACGAATAAGTTGTTGTAGGTGGACTGGTGATAGATAGCGCCATTCATCACCGGGGTATCGAAGGTGCCGGGTATATTCAACTGCTTGTTGTTGACCGTCATCTGCATGGCAGGCGCGTTGGGGTTACCGCCCGTGAGGTTGGCAAACACCTTGTTGGCGTTACCTTCTATCATCTCCTTCACCCCCTCCTCACCGAAAGTAACAGGCGCGTTGGTGTGCAGCCATTGGTAGAAGCCGAAGGCGCCTGTTACCCATTGCCAGTTGGTACCTGGTTTGGACTTCAGCACCAACTCCTCGGAGAGGGTGTTGGAGCGCTGTTTCTGGCAGAGGGTGTAGATGTCCTTGTAGCTGAAGTCCTGGTCGAGGAACATGCGGTCGTTCAGGTTCTGGTAGCCGGTGACGGAGCTGAGGATAAAGTGCCGGGCTTGGTACTCCACGGTGAGGCCGGTGTTGAGCAAGCCTCGGCGATAGCTGCTGGGGCGGTTATAGTTTATCTGTCCTATCATGTCGGGCAGTGTCTCGTCCTTTCCGGCCACCACACCGGTATATTCGTAGGGATACCCGCCTTGGTCGCTGTAGTTGTAGGTCACCCCGGCATCTATCTTGAGATTGGGGGTAGGCAGGTAGATGGCACGGATGCGCCCGCCTCCGGCATTGCTTTTGTCGACGCGCTTGTCGTTGAAACGGTTCTTGAAGAAACCGTCCGCATGGTCGTAAAAGCCTCCGGCGGAGAAGGCGAACTTGTCGCTGAGGCGATGGTAGCGGGTGACGGATGCCTTGTAGCTGCCGTACGTGGCCGCGCCGAGGATGACATCGGTGCCTTGGTAGTTGAAGGGCGACTTGGTGTGTATCTTGATGAGTCCACCCATGGTGTTGCGCCCATAGAGGGTGCCTTGGGGGCCACGCAGCACGTCGATGCGCTCTATGTCGTAGTAGTCGAAGTCGAAAGCCGACTTCTCAATGAAAGGGACATTGTCGACATACAGGCCAACGGAGGGGGTGTTGGCGCGCGAGCCGATGCCCCGTATATAGATGGAGGTAGTGAGCCTCGACCCATAGTTGGGGATAAAGAGATTGGGCACGATACCCGAGAGGTTCTTCACCGAGTTGATTTGGTTGGCCCGCATGTCATCTTGCGAGAGGAGGGTGGATGAAAGGGGTTGCTCGCGTAACTTTGTATTCTCTTTGGGGGCGGCTATCACCGTCACCTCTTCGAGGTCCACTACTTTGAGCGAGTCGGGTACTTCGTCGGCCCAAGCTGCCCTCGTGCTGAAAAGCAACACAGAGAGGGCTATCAAGTTCTTTGTTGTCATTGACTGGTAATTTACGGTATTCGGTTAATGACTGCAAAGTAACGCTAAAGTCAACAGGCCGACAATCCTCATTTATTAGGATATTGTGGACGTTCCTCCTCTTCAGCCAAGCTTCACCCCGTATACAGCCGTGTAGAGTTGCCGTCGTATCATCTCGTAGTCCCGCTGGGGTTGCAGGTCTCCGTGTACCATCAGGTACATAGGAATGGAACGGTCGTCCGGCTTATAGGGCGGCTGGTGGTAGTCTTTGCGCCAGAGCGTGAAACCCAACCGCCGGTAGAAGCAGATGCGCCGCGCCGCCATCTCCGTGCCACCCGGGCGCTCCACCTCCAGCACGATGGGGAGCTTGAGCTGGGAGCAGAGGTACTCGAGGGTGCGCCTGCCATAGCCACCGTTGCGCAGGGCGGGGTTGGTGGCGAAGTGTTCGAAGTAGTAGAACCGCTCGAACTCCCAATAGGTAAGGAAGCCGATGGGGAGGTCATCGTCGAAGATGATGTTGTTGTAGAAGTTGCCCACCCGGTCGGTGTATTCACGCAGTTGCTCCAACTGTCGGTATTCATCGGGTGGGAAGGAGTCGACCAGCAGCTCCTCCATGAACCGGTAATGCTTCAGGTCGGCCGTAGTGATGGGTTGAAGTCTTATCATAAGGCTGCGGGCGGTGTATAGAAGTCGATGATGCGCCGGATAGCTCGTTGGCATAGGGGGCAGAAGGTTGGGTACTCATTGGTACGCATACGGCAGTCGTAGGCCGGGCGGTAGATGCCCTTGGCGGAGTAACCGCCCCCTTCGTACACACCCACGGGGTACTTCGCCCGCTCGGCGACGGGGGTAGGTTGCGGGGTGCCGGGCGCCAACATATCTTGCCATTTGGAGCCGAAGTCCACCCGCGTGGTGATGTTAGGCTCCCACGGTTCCACGCCCAAGGGGTAAGTGTCCGTCATCACGTCGTTGTCGTAGAAGTACTCGTCGGCCAGCCCACCGAAGCTATGCCCGAACTCGTGCACCACCACCGGCTTGAACATGGGATGATGGGCCGTAGTGAGGGTGTAGGAGTTGTAGATGCCCCCACCCCCATACACCGCCGTGTTGGCCAGTATGATGATGTGCTCGTAGGGGATACCCGCCAGCAGGTTGTGGATGGACTTGATACGGCTGGTAGTGAGGTAACGGTCGGAGTAGAAGGTGTCGAAGTGCGAGTGCATAGCCGTCTGCTTCCACTCGTTCTGTCGGGGCACGCTCACCCCGCTGTCTTCGGAGGGCGAGGCCACGGCCACGATGTTAAACCGCTTCTTGTTGGAGCGGAACGGCTCGTAGCTGAACAGGCTCTCGCAGGCACGGCGGGCATCTTCGTAGAAGAGAGGCATCTCCGCCTCGGTGTACCCCTCGGCCAGGATGGCCACGTCGATGCAATCCCGCTCACTGCCGCTCTTGAGCATATACTGGTGTGGCGTGACGTGCTCCTGCCCGCGCTGATGGATCAGGATGTCGTCGGGACGCACGACATGCTTGAGCTGTGCCATCACCTCCCTGCGGGAAGAATAGAGCGTGATTTCCACCTCTACCGGCTGCTTGGGGAAAGGGAGCAGGAAAGTATTCTCGAAGCCTCGGGCAGTGCTTTTCGCCTCATCGGTAGAGAGCCACTCCTGGAAGAGGGAGGAGAAAGAGGTACGATAGAGGCATTGCTTAGACTGGAGGTCACGCACGCAGACTTCCCCGTTGCCGGCCAGCGGCAGTTCGTCCAGATGCCAGCGCCTGCCGGCCCAGTCGGGCAGTTCGGACAGCTCGTCGAGGTAGATGGCTTGATGGTTGGCATCTCCGGTGAAAAGGTAGTCTACACGGAGTGTCTTCTCCTGGAAGTGATTGGCGAAGTGCTGGGCAAAGCTCCCTACACAAGTGAGGAGCGACAGGGCCATGCAACAAAGGATTCTCATAATATATCTGTTTTACGTTCGATAGATGGGCAAAGATACGCACTATTCTCTAATAAAAGTAACAATTCATAGCCTTTCCTGATAGGAAATCGCTAACTTTGCACAATATATTCACTAATCAAAACGATTTGTTCAATGGGACACCATCAGTTAGATGCTTTGGATGAGCAGATTTTGAAGTTAATTGCCGGCAATGCCCGCATCCCTTTTCTCGAAGTGGCACGGGCATGCAACGTTTCCGGCGCGGCTATTCACCAACGAATCCAGAAGTTGACCAACTTGGGGATACTAAAGGGGTCGGAATACATCATCGACCCGGAGAAGATAGGATACGAGACTTGCGCCTACATCGGCCTTTATCTAAAGGACCCCGAGTCGTTCGACACGGTCACGAAGGCGTTGGAAGCCATCCCCGAGGTGGTGGAGTGCCACTTTACCACGGGGCAGTACGACATCTTCATCAAGATTTACGCCAAGAACAACCACCACCTGCTGAGCATCATCCACGATAAGCTTCAGCCGCTGGGGTTGGCCCGTACCGAGACGCTGATTTCCTTCAACGAGGCCATCAAGCGTCAAATGCCCATCATCATAGACTGGGAGGGCGACGAGGATTAAGGGCGTATCCGCTCGTAGTCCACAAACGCATAAGAGCAGGGATGCCGCTCGTCCGCAGGATGAGCCTCCCTGCTTTTTTCGTGCCACTGCTCGGGTGCGAACTCCGGGAAGAAGGCATCGGCCTGCGGGGCGGTGGCATCTATCTCCGTGAGGCAGAGCAGGTCGGCCAGCGGCAGGGCTTGCCGGTAGAGACTCTCGCCACCGATGATGTACACCGTCTCGTCGGCCCCACAGCTCTTCAGCGCGGCCTCAACCGACGGAAAGACTTCCGCCCCCGGATAGCTTGCGCCCGTGCGCGTGGTGAGCACCAAGTTACGGCGGTTGGGCAACGCCCCTTTGGGCAGCGATTCAAAGGTCTTCCGCCCCATCAAGATGGTGTGTCCGGTGGTGAGTGCCTTGAAGCGTTTCAAATCGTTGGGTAGCCAAAACAGGAGCTTATTCTCCCACCCGATGGCCCGTCGGCTGTCGACGGCGGCGATGATAGCTATTTTCATACCTTAATACCTTATATTATATAGATGTGTCAGACGGCCACGATGCCGGGGATATGCGGATAGGGGTTGTAGTCCTGCAGCTCGAAGTCCTCGTAGTGGAAGTCGAAGAGGCTCTTCACATCGGGGTTTATCTTCATCCGCGGCAAGGGACGCGGCTCGCGGGTGAGCTGCAGCTTCACCTGCTCCAGGTGGTTGAGGTAGATGTGCGCGTCGCCCAGCGTATGGACGAAGTCGCCCGCCTTCAGCCCCGTCACCTGAGCCATCATCTGTAGCAGCAGCGCATAGGAGGCGATGTTGAACGGCACGCCAAGGAAGATGTCGGCGCTACGCTGGTAAAGCTGTAGGCTCAGCCGGCCATGGGCCACGTAGAACTGGAAGAAGGCATGGCAGGGAGGGAGGTTCATCCGCCCCAGGTCGGCCACATTCCAGGCGCTCACGATGATACGGCGCGAGTCGGGGTTGTGCTTGATGGTCTCCACCGCCTCACTGATTTGGTCGATAGCCCCCCCGTCGTAGTCGGGCCACGAACGCCATTGGTATCCGTAGATGTGCCCCAGGTCGCCATCGGCATCCGCCCATTCGTTCCAGATGCGCACGCCATGCTCCTGCAGGTAGCGCACGTTGGTGTCGCCACGCAAGAACCAGAGCAACTCGTAGATGATGGACTTCAGGTGCAGCTTCTTGGTGGTGAGGCAGGGGAAACCCTCCTCGAGGTTGAAACGCATCTGGTGGCCGAAGACGCTGATGGTCCCCGTGCCGGTGCGGTCACTTTTCTCGGTGCCTTCGGCAAGCACGCGGTTGAGTAGGTCTAAATACTGTTTCATGACCGGCAAAATTACAAAAAGGGCGTGAATAAATTAGCGAACCAGCCCACGAACTTCTTCCACTTCGAGCGCTTTTTCCAGTAGGCAGGGGTCATCTCGGTACAGTGCGCCTTGTCGGCCTGGAAGATGCTATCCAGCTGGTTGGTCACTCCCCGGTCGAAGATGAAAGCGTTCGTCTCGTAGTCATAGCGCAGGCTCCGGCTGTTGAGGTTAGCCGTGCCCACGGTGCAGTAACGGTCGTCCACCATCATGATTTTGGAGTGGTGAAAGCCTCCGTTGTAGAGGTAGACGGTGGCTCCCCGCTTCATCAGCTTATGCAGTTTGTAGAGGGCGGCATCGGGGGTAAAGGGGATGTCGGAGGTGGAGGAGACCATGATTTCCACGTCCACGCCCCGGTCGATAGTCTTGGTGAGTGCCTTCATGATGGAGGAGGTTGGCACGAAGTAGGGGTTGACAATATGCACGTTCCGCTCGGCCGAGAAGATGGAGGCGGCGTACGTATGGCTCAGCCTCCGGCTGTCCTTCTTGGGAGTCCGGTCCACGATGGCCACCACCACGTCGGTGCTATCCGTCCGCCCCTCGTTGGGCGGGAAGTATTCCGCCCCTTCCACGTGCTGCTTGGTTTCTTTGTTCCAGATGGTGAGGAAGATGTGCTGCAACTCGTGCACGGCGTCGCCTTCGAGGCGGATGTGCATGTCGCGCCACGCCCCTATCTTGGGCAGCCCCTTGATGTAGTAGTCGGCAATGTTCATCCCACCCGTATAGCCTATCTTCCCATCTATCACCACAATCTTGCGATGGTCGCGATGGGCGGCGTGGTTGATGTAGGGGAAGGTGATGGGGTCGAACTTCACCATCTCAATGCCACGGGCGCGGATAGCCTTGAGCTGTTTCTTCTTGATGGGCTGGTTGTTGGACCAGTTGCCGAAGGCGTCGAACATCGCCCGTACCTTCACCCCTTCCTTCACTTTCTGCGCCAGCAGGTCGAACAAGGCGTTGGCGATAGAGTCGTTGCGGAAGTTGAAGTACTCCAGGTGGATGTGGTGACGGGCGTGGCGGATGCTCTCGAACAAGTCGGCAAACTTCTCCCGTCCGCTCCGCAGCAGCTTCACCCGGTTGTTGTAGGAGATGGGGATGCCCTCCTGCTCCATGAAGTGCAGTAGCAAAGAGTCACTCGTCTCTCGGATAGAATCTCTTGGATTCGCCATCAGGCTGTCCACCACGTCGGCTCGGACGTGCAACAGCGACAGCAACAATAGCCCTATAGCAAATATGCGGAATCTCAACACCTTTCGTCTGATTAGCTGATACGTAAGAGGGACAAAGATATAACATCTACCGTAGCCAACCGCCCAACCGGATGTCACATTTATTATTGTTTAACAAGGTGGGGCGCGAGGGCAAAACTATCCTACGCACAGCATAAACTCCGCCGTCGCGCGCGTCACAGCAGCTTATGGATGTTGGCCAGCGTCACGGCCTCGAGTATATTGTTCACTCCGAGTTTCTGGAACATCCGCTTCCGGTTGTCCTTTATCGTATTGCCCGACCTTTGGAGCAGCTCCGCTATCTCGTCCACATTGTACCCTTGCATCGACAAGGAGAGGATGGCTTTTTCCCGCCGGTTGAGAATATCCTGTTTGAGGCGATCCCATTTCTCGTCCGTACACCTCCAGTAATACTTACTCCCTTCCTTCCTGAGGTAAATGCCTTGGTGGTTCTGAGGAGTATGGGTCAGGCAGTGGAGCCAATACCGCACCTCCTCCTCTTTCATAAACAGAGGAGTAGAAGAGTGATTGACAAGTACCTTATCATTCTTTACAAAAGGGACTGTACACAGAATGGAATATTTCCGTTTCTCGCTGGCCTTCGTTTCACTTTCTTCTATGAATTTCTGGCTTTTCTTTAGCGCTTTGGTCACCAAGTCGGGGCGAGAGGTTAGATAATTAGACAGGTACTCATCCCAGTTGATATCAACAAAGGCTTCTATCTCGGCTTTGTGCAATTCAAGCAGTCCGTCTGACAGATAGATAATACGGTCATTCTTCCGATCCACAACGTAGAAGAATAAAGGTAACACGTGGCAAAATGCATTGAGCAAGTCAATGATTTCTGTTGGTAAAGGTTGCATCACAGTCATGTTTTTCTTAAATATCTATTGTTGCATGTCGCCTGCAAATGTACGGTGAAAGATAGTTATATGCAAGTGTTACGCCCATCTTTTTTCACAAGCATACTGCCACAGCTTCGTAAGAAGTCAAGTCAGTCAACCAAAATCAGGACGATACATTATACAGCCCCCCAGCACGTTTTTTTTCGTGTTTTACCATCATACCCTCACTATTTTCAATTAACAAACTGTAAATTAGCAGATTACACCGTGAGGGTAACCGTGATGGTAACCGTGAGGGTAAAGTTACTCTCACTTATGTGGCGAATGAACAGTTCTTCTTCCCCCTAAGCACACTTTTTGTCCCATTCGGTGGGACTTTTTTCCCAACACAATGGGACTTCTTTCCCAAGGTGTTGAGACTTTCTTCCCAAGGCCTTGAGACTTTCTTCCCAAGGCGGTGGGACTTTTTTCCCAAGGCCTTGAGACTTTTTTCCCAACGCAGTCGGAAAGATGAGACAATAGGGTGGTCCGCTCAAGGTATACGCTTTTGCAGGAGACAAGACAATCTTTGCCGCCGCAAGCCCGGGGCTAAGCTCCCTCCCAATGCTAAGGAACTAAGCTTTCGCAAGTATGCAAAGTCCTTACCATAAGGAGATATAGTCTCATTCAGTAGCCGAAGCCTATGCGGCAAATTGTAGTTTAAAGGAGTGATTAGCGGTGAGTGATTAGTGATTAGCGGTGAGTGATTAGCCGTACACGATTCTGACACGGCGGTGGTAACTGAAATCCTCCTCTCCCGCGGAGGGGAGGTGCCTGAAAGGAGGGGAGGGACAAAAAAGCAGAATACCTATTTAATACA
>JAISIX010000185.1 GCA_031261805.1 Mediterranea sp. (in: CFB group bacteria) | reverse complement strand
CGGATGATGCGGATGGCCAGTTCGCGCAACTTATGATATTCGCTGTTGGTCAGCGTCTGTGAAGGAGCGATGACGATGGACTCGCCGGTATGGATGCCCAGCGGGTCGAAGTTCTCCATGTTGCAGACCGTGATGCAGTTGTCGAAGCGGTCGCGTACCACCTCATACTCCACCTCTTTCCAGCCGCGGAGCGACTTCTCCACCAGCACCTGTGGCGAGAACGAGAAAGCTTTCTCTACCAGCACGTTTAGTTCCTCTTCGTTGTCGCAGAAGCCCGAGCCAAGTCCGCCAAGGGCATAAGCTGCTCGTACGATGACGGGGTAGCCCAGTTCTCGGGCCGCCCGGCGGGCATCGGCGGCGTTCTCCACCGCTTCGCTCTTGATGGTCTTTACGTCAATCTCGTTGAGCTTGTGCACGAAGAGTTCGCGATCTTCGGTATCCATGATAGCCTGTACCGGGGTGCCGAGCACACGTACGTTATTCTTTTCGAGTACACCTTCTTTATATAGTGCCACGCCGCAGTTGAGCGCTGTCTGCCCGCCAAAGGCGAGCATGATGCCGTCGGGGCGTTCCTTCTCTATCACCTTCTCCACGAAGTAAGGGGTGACGGGTAGGAAGTAGATTTGGTCGGCCACCCCCTCGGAGGTCTGCACAGTGGCAATGTTGGGGTTGATGAGGACAGTTTGGATACCCTCCTCTTTCAGGGCTTTGAGCGCTTGCGATCCGGAGTAGTCGAACTCGCCGGCCTCGCCAATCTTCAAGGCTCCCGAACCCAGCAGCAATACTTTCTTTATATTTTCTTTCATGATGTCGGTCACTTCTATTTAAGCAGGTTTACAAATTCGTCGAACAAGAACTCCGTGTCGGTGGGTCCGCTGGCTGCTTCGGGGTGAAACTGTGCCGAGAACCAAGGGTTGCGTTTATGCTTGATGCCCTCGTTGGACCCGTCGTTCATGTTGATGAAGAGCGGTAGCCAATCGGCACCCAGCGTGTTGTTGTCCACTGCGTAGCCGTGGTTCTGCGAGGTGATGAAGCAACGCTCCGTACCTACCATGCGCACCGGTTGGTTGTGGCTGCGGTGCCCGTATTTCAATTTGTAAATCTTAGCCCCACCGGCTTTGGAGAGCAGCTGGTTGCCCATACAGATACCGAAGATGGGGAGCTGCTCGTTGGTCATTGCCTTGCGGATGTTCTGTACGGCAGCGTCGCACGTATCGGGGTCACCGGGTCCGTTGGAGATGAATAGCCCGTCGAACGTAAGGTGGTTGTAGTCGTAGTTCCAAGGTACGCGTACCACCTCTACGCCTCGTTTCAGTAGGCAACGGATGATGTTCGACTTCACGCCACAATCCACCAATATCACTGTCTTTAATGAAGAATGAGGAATGGAGAATGAAGAGTCGGCTGCGGCGCGTTGGCTCGTTCCGTCGGGGAAGTAATGGATAATCTCCTTGCACGACACGATGTCCACGTAGTTGATGTCCTCGTAAGAGGGGAACTCTTCATCCTTCGCACTCAGTGCTTCACTACCCTGTACTTCATCGTCGAAAACAATCTTCCCCATCATCACGCCATGTTCGCGTAACACCTTGGTCAGCTCGCGGGTATCTATGCCGGTGATGCCGGGCACTTGTTCACGCTTGAGCCAGTCGGACAGACTTTCCACGGCATTCCAGTGGCTGTATTCGTAAGAGTAGTCGCTCACGATAATGGCCTCTGCGTGTATTTTCCCACTCTCCATGAAAGTAGGCAGGCCATTTTTCTCGAAGGTGAAAGGAGGCACACCGTAGTTGCCCACCAGCGGATAGGTTAACGTCATCAACTGTCCGGCATACGAAGGGTCGGTCAGACTCTCCGGATAGCCCGTCATGGCAGTGTTAAAGACCACCTCGCCCGCCACCGGCTTCTCGTAGCCAAACGACTTGCCGGAGAACCGGCTCCCGTCGTCGAGGATTAAAGTAACATTTCTCATTCTTCGTATTGAATCGTTGTCGTTGTATGATCAGAATTGGTACATCAGCTCGATGTAGTTGATGAAGGCTTGGTTCACCATCTTCACGCCACCCGGCGTGGGATAGTCGCCACTGAAGTACCAGTCGCCTTTGTGATTGGGGCAGGCCTCGTGCAGTCCCTCAAGGGGCTGGTACACAATCTCCACCTCCGCCTTGGTACCCTCGGGCTTGAGTAGCTCCACCATCTTAGTCGATATTTCTTCGTCGGTGAAGGGGGCGTATATCTCCTTCACGTAGTTCACCATCTGCTCCTTGGGCAGGTCCACTTGCTCCTTCGAGCGGCGATAAGCCGAGGCGATGATGTCTTTCATCTCGCGCTCCTTGAGTAGCTCAATGGCGGCACGGAAGGCGATAAACTCGCTCATCTTAGCCATGTCGATGCCGTAATAGTCGGGGTATCGCACCTGCGGCGAGGAGGATACGATGACTATCTTCTTCGGCCCGAGGCGGTCGAGGATACTGATGATGCTCTGCCGCAGGGTAGTGCCCCGCACGATGCTGTCGTCTATAATCACGAGGTTGTCTACCCCCGGCACCAAGCTACCGTAGGTGATGTCGTACACGTGGGCAGCCAAGTCGTTACGACTGTTGCCCTCGGCGATGAATGTCCGCAGCTTGATGTCCTTGAGCGCCACCTTCTCGCTTCGGATGCGACGGGAAAGGATGACCTCCAGTTCCTCCATGGCAGGCGTGTGCCCGAGGGAGGCAATCTGTTGCACCTTCTCTTCGTTGAGGTGCTTGTCCAACCCTTGGAGCATCCCGTAGAAGGCCACTTCGGCCGTGTTGGGGATGAAGGAGAAGACGGTGTGGTCTATATCGCCGTTGATGGACTTCAATATTTTCGGCACCAACTTCTCGCCCAGCAGTTTCCGCTCGCGGTAGATGTCGATGTCGCTGCCACGCGAGAAATAGATACGCTCGAACGAGCAAGCCCGTTTCTCGCGTACCTTGTTGATTTGCGAGGTACGTACCTTGCCATTCTTGCTGATGAGCAATGCCTGGCCGGGATTCAGTTCTTTGATTTCTTCGGCGGGGATGTTGAATGCCGTCTGGATGACTGGGCGTTCGGAAGCCAAGACCGCTATCTCCTCGTCCTGATACCAAAAGGCGGGACGGATGCCCCACGGGTCGCGCAGGGCAAACGATTCACCGCTACCGGTCAGTCCGCAGATGACATATCCACCATCCCACTCCTTGCTCGATGAGCGTAGCACGTTGGCCAAGTCGATATGTTCTTCGATATAATGTGTCACGTCCATCCCCGTCAGCCCTTCGGCCTCGGCCAGGGTGAAGAGGCGTTCTACCTCCCGGTCGAGCCGGTGTCCTACCTGCTCCAGCATGATGTAGGTGTCGGCATATTTGCGGGGATGCTGGCCGATGGCGGTGATGCGGGCAAAAATCTCGTCGACATTCGTCATGTTGAAGTTGCCACATAGTGCCAAGTTCTTAGCTCGCCAGTTGTTGCGTCTCAAGAAGGGGTGTACGTAGCTGATGCCCGACTTGCCTGTGGTGGAGTAGCGCAAATGTCCCATATACGTCTCGCCGGCGAAGGGGAGCGTACGTTTGGCAAACTCCACATCGTGCAGTTGCTCGTGAGTGAGGTCCTTGAAGTTGCTGTGCACCGCGTCGAAAATCTCCGTGATGGCACTCGAGCCTAACGCTCGTTCGCGAAACATGTATTCCTCACCCGGGTTCACCTCCAGCTTGACACAAGCCAATCCCGCCCCTTCCTGGCCGCGGTTATGCTGTTTCTCCATCAGCAGATAGAGCTTGTTCAGAGCATACATCCAAGTGCCGTATTTCTTCTCGTAGTACTCCAGTGGCTTCAGCAGGCGTATCATTGCCACGCCACATTCGTGCTTCAGTTGTTCCATTTACCTATTGTCCTTATACCTATTATATATTATATATATTGTTCTATCTCTATCATTCTTCTATTCTACCGTGACTGATTTTGCGAGGTTGCGTGGCTGGTCCACATCCAATCCTTTGCAGACAGCTATGTGGTAGGCCAGCAGTTGCAATGGCAGGGTGTCGATGAGCGGGTCAAGACATTCGATTGTCTCGGGCACCTCTATGCAATAGTCGGCTATCTTGCTGATGACCGTATCGCCCTTGGTAACGACTGCTATCACCCTACCCTTTCGGGCTTTTATCTCTTCGATGTTGCTCAGTACCTTCTCGTACAGGGCGTTCTGCGTGGCGATGACCACCACCGGCATCTCGGCATCCACCAATGCGATGGGGCCATGTTTCATCTCGGCAGCCGGATAGCCTTCAGCATGTATGTACGATATTTCTTTCAGCTTCAACGCTCCTTCCAACGCCACGGGGTAGCCATAGCCACGTCCCAGGTAGATGAAGTTGCGGGCGTAGGTGAACGTCTTGGCCAGTTGCCCCAGCGTGTCGTTCAGCTTCAGCACTTCTTGCATCTTGTTGGGGATGTCGTTCAGCTCGTGCACTATCTGCAGGAAGTGCTCGGTGTCGATAGTCCCTTTCTCACGAGCCAACGAGAGTGCGAGCAGGGTGAGCACCGTCACCTGTCCGGTGAAAGCTTTGGTAGAGGCCACGCCAATCTCCGGCCCTACGTGGATGTAAGAGCCTGTGTGCGTAGCCCGTGGGATGGACGACCCTACGGCGTTGCAGATGCCATAGATAAAGGCTCCACGGCTGCGGGCCAGCTCCACGGCAGCCAGCGTATCGGCCGTCTCGCCGCTTTGCGAGATGGCTATCACCACGTCGTGTTCGTCTATCACCGGGTCTCGATAACGGAACTCCGAGGCATACTCCACCTCCACCGGTATGCGGCAGAGGCTCTCGATGAGTTGTTTGCCTATCAGACCGGCGTGCCAAGAGGTGCCGCAGGCCACGATGATGAAGCGTTTGGCTTCCAGCAATTTTTTTTTATGGTCGATGACGGCCGAGAGCACTACATTGTTGGCATCCACGTTGATGCGTCCACGCATACAGTCGCAGATACTGCCTGGCTGCTCAAAGATTTCTTTCAGCATGAAGTGTGGGTAACCACCTTTCTCCAGTTGCCCCAGCTTGAGGTCTACCGTCATTACTTCGGGAATGGCCGGCACGTTGTGCAAGTCCATCACCTTCAGTTTCTCGCCTCGCTTGATAAAGGCTATCTGTCCATCCTCTATATACACCACTTGGTCCGTGTACTCCACTATCGGCGTGGCGTCGGATGCCAAGAAGTATTCGTTCTCGCCAATGCCTACTACCAGCGGACTACTCTTGCGGGCAGCGATAATCTGGTCGGGGAAGTCTTTGTCGAGCAGGGCGATGGCATACGCGCCGATAACCTCGTTTAGCGCCAGCTGCACGGCAGTGAGCAGGTCAGTCTTGTTGAGGTTCATCATATACTCGATGAGCTGCACCAACACCTCGGTATCGGTACTGCTACGGAATTGGTATCCTTTGGCTTGAAGTTTTTCTTTGAGTACGGCGTAGTTCTCGATAATGCCGTTGTGGATGAGGGCGAGTTTTTCGGAAGAGGAGTAATGGGGATGGGCGTTGACGGCACTTGGCTCGCCATGCGTAGCCCAGCGGGTGTGGGCGATACCGACAGTGCCGGAAATATCTTTCTGTGTGACAAACTCTTCAAGATTGGAGACTTTGCCTTTCGTCTTATAAACGTTCAACTGGTGGTTGTCACTGATTAATGCTACCCCTGCGCTGTCGTATCCTCGATATTCCAAGCGCTTCAGCCCTTTTATAAGGATTGGGTAGGCTTCTCTTGTACCAATATAGCCCACAATGCCACACATAATGCTTTCCTTTTAATTTTGCTTGCAAAGATACGTATTCTTCCGAACATGCACCTATGAATTAGAAATTTATTTGTTCTGTTTGGAGATTTATTCTTCCCCTTCTTCTCGTCCAGTTCTCCTGTGTTTTTTGTTTGGCCACCCCCCGTGACCAAGCTTAGCCACCCGGGTGGTTAAGCTTAGCCACGAGGGTGGCCAAATGAGAATCGGGTTCGCTTCTCCTATCCGTTGGACAAGGTGATGAGCACCAATCCGGCGATGAAGAGAAAGAACATGGCGGCAATGAGTCCGTTGGTTCCCCGGGGGGCACCCTTGAACTCCTTCCACACCAGCACTCCCCATACCATGGCTACTACGGGTGCGGCATTGCTCAGGGCGTAGGAGATAGTCGGGTTGGCCGCTCCCGCTCCCATAAAGCTTACCACCATGCCACCCATCCAGATAAGTCCGCCCAACATGCCTATAAGGTGTGTCCGGGCGCTGCCGGCACGGTAGTCCTTCATCGTCACCTTCGTTCCGGTCATGGGATGCCTCATGGCCAGCGAGTTGAACACCGGCGTGCTGAGTAACGCGCCACAGGCAAAGAAGAAGACGCCCGTGTAAGGGGTGAGCGTACCGGTGCCTCCCTTGACGTAGGCAGGGTCGAGCGACTTCACCACCAGCCCGTAGAAGAAGATGATGGCGATGCCCGAGATGAGTGCCAGCACGATGCCTTTCCGTGGGGTCTCCGTCTTGCCGGAGGTCAGTTTTCGGTAGGCCGCGCTACAGGCAAAGATGGCGATGATGACCACCAGCACACCTATCCATAACAGCCATTCGTTGCCCACGAAGGGTTTCCCGGCAAAGGCCATCAGCAGGTAGTTGAACACGATTCCTCCTATCCATCCCAGCCCGCCGCCGATGGGGAAGCCCACCGACATGCCGGCTACGGCCATGGCTGCCGTGAGGAAAATGGTGCCGAAGTTCCAAACGATGCCACCCAGCAGGGCGTAGCCTACGCTGGCTCCGTTCATGGTGGTGAGGTTCTCGAAGAAGGTAGTCCCTTCGCCACCCAAGCTACCCAGCGTCACGGCGGCTAAGGCAGCCGTGAGGAACACGCCGAACGTGAAGTCCCAGTAGAACAGCTCGAAGCTCCAATTCTTGGCGGCTACCATCTTCTGCGTGGTGCCCCACGATCCCCAGCATACGCAGCATACCACGCAGCACAGGATGGCCAGTATGTAGTTGCTTATCAGTATCATAGTTGAGCCGACTGGTTATTGGTGAACGTACAAGTCCCACTTCAGGTAGTTCTCAATAGCGTCTTCGAGCACCTCCTTTACCTGTCCGCGACACATGGCCACGTGGTGTTCGAAGCCGTTCCGGCAGATGTACTTCATCAGCGTCTGCAGGTTGTCCACCTTCGTCACGGCGATGCAACCGTCCATGCCATAAGGCTCGTCGGTGATGGTCCCTTCGCCGAGGTACGACTTGATGCAGCCCTTGGGGTCGTCGGTCGAGATGCGGAAGAAGGTGAAGTCACCTTGTTTCACATTGGTGTACACAGCGCCAAAGGTGTTCACCTTGCCCAGCGTACGGCCCAGCACGCCGAGCGGTCCCAGCTTGAGGTCGTTCTTGGCAAACGACTTGGGGAAGTTGCCGCAATGGGTGCAGACGCATTTGTTGCGGTCTTCGGCGAAGTTATTATTCCAGTCGAGCAGGGCCGATGCCTGGCCCGATGCCAACGTGAGGGCGTACATCGACACGGCTCCGGCGATGTCGGTCTCGCAGGCGGCGGGAATCAGCTTCTCACCCAGCATACTCATCGTCACGCAGGCGGCACAGCCGTAGTTCTGCTCCAGCGAGTCCCAGCACTGTATGGCCACGGCGTCTATCTCGTTGGCTTCCATCCATTGCTCCACGGCAATGCCAAACTTGGCTTGCAGGGCCAACTTGCTTTCGTACTCGGCGGGCACGGTGGCATAGGCGCGTATCTCTTTCATCTTCTGCGCGGCCATGGTGTCGTCTATCTTCTTGGCGTTAAAGAGTATCTCCGAGAGGTCGACCGGCACCACCGTGATGCCCGATGCCTGGAGCAGCTTCTCGCTGGCACGGCAGGTGTTGAAGCCCATGGGGCGAGTACCTATCTGCCCGATGCGGCAGTGGCGCAACCCGTTCACCACGCGGCAGATGGCGGCAAACTTACGCAGGTCCTTCCGTAGCAAGTCGGAATGGATGGAATAGGTATGCAACGTGGTGTCCGTGAAGGGGATGCCATACTGGTAGAGGTTGTTGCACACGGAGATTTTGCCGCAGAAGGCGTCGCGCCGGCTGTCGAGGTCAACCTTGTCGTTCTCGTCGTCGCAAGCCTGCACCAGTACGGGCACGTTCAGCTCGGCGGCGCTGATGGCATTGATGATGCCTATCTCGTAGCCGAAGTTGGGCAGCGACACGATGATGCCGTCTATGCGGTCGCGGTTCTCGCGGAAGAGGCGGGCGCACTTCATGCCGTCCTCGCGTGTCTCAATACTACTGCTACCCGTCGGGGTAGCGTCTTCGGGGAGGATGACGTAGTCGTATCCCTCCTCGGTCAAGGTCTTTAATAGTTGCTTACGAACATCTTTGGCCAACTCCGAATTGAAGTAGGCGCGGGTGCCTATGATGACACCGAAGCATTGCTTTTTCTGGTTTTTCATGCCCTTATTGTTTTAATAATCACTAAACGTTAATCACTTATCACTATCCCCACCGCCCGACGCCAGCCGGCATAGAGGCGTTCCACCTCAGCAGCGGGCATCTTGGGTTCGATGTGCTTCACTACGTTGCGCAGGGCGGACAGCTCATGGAAGCCGCTCCACACCTGGCGAGCCAGTCCGTTCATCAGCACGGCCCCGAGGGCCGAAGCCTCTTCGATGTCGGACAGGCTGATGGCGCTCCCCAGCATGTCGGCCTGGAACTGCATCAACAGGTGGTTCTTCGTCGGGCCACCGTCCACACGCAACTCCTGTAGCTTCACGCCGGCCTCGTGCGCCATCATGTCGGCAAGGTCCTTCACCTGGTAGGCTATGGACTCCAGCGCTGCCCGCACAAAGTGTTGCTTGGTAGTGCCCAGGGTCATGCCACAGACGATGGCTTTCGCGTCGGGCTTCCACCACGGGGCACCCAGCCCGGCAAAGGCCGGCACGAAGTAGACGCCACCGTTGTCGGGCACCCCGGCGGCCAGCGCCTCCGTTTCGGCAGGCGAGCCAATCAGCTGCAGCTGCTCCGCCAGCCATTTCAGCGTAGCTCCCGTGCAGTGTATGTTGCCCTCGAAGGCGTAGAACACCCGCCCCAGGGCGGCAAAGCCGACGGAGGTGACCAGCCCTTGCGGGGCCAGAGCGGCCTTCTCGCCTATGTTCATCATCACGGACGAACCGGTGCCGTAGGTAGCCTTGCCCAGTCCGGCGCCGAAGCACATCTGCCCCACGAGCGCCCCGTGCGAGTCGCCCAGCACGCCGGCTATGGGGATGGGAGTGTCGAACAGCCCCTCTACGGTGGTCTCGCCAAAGAGGGAGTCGCACGGTAGCGGCCGCGGCATCATGGCGCGGGGGATGGTGAAGAGCCGTAGCAGGTCGTCGTCCCACTGGAGGGTGTGTATATTAAATAGGAGTGTGCGAGAGGCATTGGTATAGTCGGTGGCATGCACGCGCCCTCCGGTGAGCTTCCATATCAGCCAACTGTCCATGGTGCCCATCAGCAGGTTGCCTTGCTCGGCTTGCGCACGGGCACCTTCTACGTTGTCCAGTATCCACTTCACGCCGCTGGCGGAGAAGTAGGGGTCGATGAGCAGTCCGCTTTTGGCCTGTACCATCTCGCCGTAGCCTTGCTTTGTCAGGGCCTTACAGATGTCGGCTCCACGCAGGCATTGCCACACCACGGCATGGTAGATGGGCCGACTGCTCAGGCGGTTCCACACCACCACCGTCTCGCGTTGGTTGGTGATGGTCAGCGAGTAGGCCGCATCCCGTTCGCCCCTCTCCTGTCCCATCAGCTTGCCGATGGCGGCCACGGTGTTCCGGTAAATCTCTTCGGCATCGTGCTCCACCCACCCCGGTTGGGGGTAGTACTGCCGATGCTCCACGTTGACGCGCCGCAGCAGTTGCAACTGCTCCGTGAAGAGCATCGCCTTGGTGGCCGAGGTGCTTTGGTCGATGGCTATAACCTTACTTTTCATAATCGCTAATCACTGCTTTCACTATTCCGGTGGCGTTCAGTCCGTAGTGAGCGAATATCTCTTCGGAGGTTCCATGCACCACATCCTCGTCGGGTATGCCGAGGATGCGCACAGGTACGGGATGGTCGGCGATGGTCTCGACGACGATGCTTCCCAGTCCGCCAAAGCGGCTATGCTCCTCTACGGTGACGATGCGTCCCGTCTCGGCGGCCGCCTTGCGGATGGCCTCCGTGTCGCAGGGCTTGACGAACGACATATCGAGCACCCGCGCGTGGATACCCCGTTTGCGCAGTCTCAACCCGGCTTGGTAGGCATGGTACACGGTCTCGCCCGTACCGATGATGGTGAGGTCGGTGCCATCGAGCAACGTGTTGGCCTTGCCAAAGGCACAGTCGAAGTCGTCGTTCTCGTAGACATCGGGCACAGCTCCCCGCCCTACCCTGACGTACACCGGTGCGGGGTAGTCCACCAGCAGCTTCACCAGCTTGCGGGTCTGGCGTGCATCGCACGGTAGCACGACGTTCATCCCCGGGAAGGTGCGCAGCACGGCCATGTCGTGCAAGCTATGGTGGGTAGCACCCAGCGCGCCGTAGGCCACGCCGCCGCTCACGCCCAGTATCTTCACGTTGTTGCGGCTATAGGCCAAGTCCACCTTTACCTGTTCCAGGCTACGGGCTACGTAGAAGCAGGCCGGCCCACACACAAATACCTTCTTGCCGCTATGCGCCAGTCCGGCCGAGATGCCCACGGCGTTCTGCTCGGCAATGCCACACTCCACAAACTGCGACGGCAGCTCCTTGGCGAAGTCGCCAAGCGTTACCGAGCCACGTGCATCGGTGGTCACTGCCACAATATCCTTGTCGGTACGCGCCAACTCCAGCAACGTATCCGTAAAACTCTTCCTGCAAGCTATCATTTCTGCTCCTTTTCCAACTGATTGATACGTTCCGTTATCTCACTCAAGGCTTGCGCGTACTCCTCCTCGGTAGGCACGCCGTGATGCCACTTGGCCACCCCTTCCATGAAGGAGACGCCCTTGCCCTTGGTGGTATGCGCGATGAGCAGGTGGGGCTGTCGGTTGTGGTAATCGATGCCGTCCAGCGTACGGACAATGTCCTCCATGCAGTCGCCGTCCATCTCTTTCACGTCCCAGCCGAAGGCTGTCCAGCGTTCCTTGATGCTCTCCAGCGACATCACCTCCTCGGTGCTGCCACTAATCTGCAGGCCGTTACGGTCGATGATAGCCACAAGGTTGTCCAGGTGGTATTGGTTGGCCGACATGGCAGCCTCGTAGATAGAGCCTTCGCCCTGTTCCCCATCGCCCATCAGCACAAAGGTACGATAGGTACGGTGGTCCATCTTGGCGGAGAGGGCCATACCCACACCGATGGAGAGTCCGTGGCCCAACGCCCCGGAATTCACCTCAATGCCGTTCACCTCGATGGTGGGATGTCCGGCCAGCACCGAGCCATATTTCCCCAGCGTGTTCACCAACTTTTGAGAGATAAACCCCCTGGCCTCCAGCGTGGCATAGAGGGCTTCCACACAATGCCCTTTGCTCAGGATAAAACGGTCCCGGTCGGGAGCCTTAGGTTGTTTGGGTGTGATGTTCAACGTACGGAAGTAAAGGGCGGTGAGCACGTTGAGGCACGATAAATCGCCCCCCGTATGTCCGGCCTTGGCGTTATAGATAATCTCTATCAACCGCTTCCTGTTCTTTTCCGATTGAAGTTCCAATTCTTTCGTTTGCATATATGCGTTTTTTATATCAGATATAGGGAAGACGCACAAGGCTGGAGCGTGTAATGTGGCAAGGGGCTGTTTTATACAAAATTAAGGCGGGAGAGGAAGCCTACGCAACCTGTGTCCGGAAGTCGTACGACTCTCCGTCGAAAGTCGTACGACTTTTGGCTGATAGTTGTACGACTTTCCATTGATAGTTGTACGACTTTCCAAGGGAAGCTGTACGACTGTCGGGAAGGAGTCGTGCAACTGCCGGATTGTAGTCGTTCGGGGGCTATAATGTTGCCTCATATCCCCCAGACGATGGCTTGCAGCTGTTCCTGGTTTAGGATGGTGATTTGCCGACGCTCTCTCTTGATAAGTTTCTCCCTTTCCAGTTGTGATACCTCGCGAGCCAGCGCCGAGCGTGACACGCCGAACTGCTCACTTAGTTCCTGTTGGGAGCATCCTATCTCTAACGTCTGTCCGCCTTGCGACTGCTGTTGCTTCAGCAGGTAGTAGGCTATCTTTTGCCGGATAGTTTTGCAGGAAAGAAAGACCAGCTTATCAATCCACATCATTAAGTATTCGGAAAGACAGGTGAGAATGTTTTGCCTGAACATAGAGGTTCTCTCCATGAGTGTCTCTATCCCTTCCTTGCTAATCTCCAGCGTGTTGGCCATCTTCTGAGCGATGATGTCGGCGGGGTAATAATTGTGTTTCTGGGCGAAGAGCGTGTACAACCCAATGGCACGAGGGGGGGCGATATTCTCGAGTTCGATGAACCTCCCCGAAATGTCGGTGATTTCACTCCGCGCTGTTCCTTCCAGCAGAATCGTTATACGGCGGCATGGCTCGCCCTGCCGCACGAGATATTCTCCCGGCATATAGCAGTGGAGCGTATAGCCCGCATACTCCAGTTCGGATAGTATGCGCGCTTCGGGGAAGCCTTTGAACAATGACTTCTCGTCCGTTTGCAGTAGTTGCGTGTCTATCTTCATTTCTCTTCTCTCCGTTAGTGTGTCGTTTGCTACTATATATAGTAACGCACTCAAGTTAGGCAACTCTTCGCCGATATGCTTCCTTTCAGGTTAATTAACTATAAAACTCCGATGGAAAAACAAGTTTCATAGAGGTGAAGATGTACTTTTGCGCAGTTTTTAACCCACTGTGCAAGAAGAAAACGAATGGAACAAGAGACAACGTTCATTGGCTACATTGAACAAAGCATCGTAAAGAATTGGAACAGAGACGCGCTGACCGACTATAAAGGCGCCACGCTGCAATACAAAGACGTGGCCCGCAAGATAGCTAAATTTCACATCGTGATAGAGAGCGCCGGCATCCGCCCGGGCGATAAGATTGCGGTATGCGGACGCAATAGCGCCCATTGGGCAGTCACCTTTCTCGCCACCGTGACTTACGGGGCGGTCATCGTGCCCATCCTACACGAGTTCAAGGCCGACAATATACACAACATCGTCAACCACTCCGAGGCCAAGTTGCTCTTCGTGGGCGACCAGGCTTGGGAACAACTCGACGAGAACGCCATGCCCCTGCTCGAGGGCATCGCCTCGCTGACGGACTTCTCCATACTGGTGTCGCGCAACCCTCGGCTGACCTACGCCACCGAGCATCGCAACGAACTGTACGGCGACCGCTATCCCCGCAACTTCCGCCCTGAGCACATCAGCTACCGGAGGGATGAGCCGGAGGAGCTGGCCATCATCAACTATACATCGGGTACCACCGGATACTCCAAAGGTGTGATGCTACCTTATCGTAGCTTGTGGTCCAACGTGGCCTACTGCTTCGAGATGCGCCGCGTGAAACCGGGCGACAACATGGTGTCCATGCTCCCTATGGGGCATGTCTTCGGCATGGTGTACGACTTCCTTTACGGCTTCTCCGCCGGGGCGCACATCTACTTCCTCACCCGTATGCCATCGCCCAAAGTCATCGCGCAGTCGTTTGCCGAAATCAAACCGCGGCTCATCTCCTGCGTGCCGCTGGTGGTGGAGAAGATTATCAAGAAAGACATCCTTCCCAAGATAGACAACAAGATAGGGAAGCTGCTGCTCAAGGTGCCGGTGGTGAGCGACCACATCAAGGCCATGGCCCGACAGGAGGCAATGGAGATATTCGGCGGCGAGTTTGATGAGATTATCATCGGCGGCGCCCCGTTCAACGCCGAAGTGGAGGCCTTCGTGCGGAAGATTGGCTTCCCCTACACCGTGGCCTACGGCATGACAGAGTGCGGTCCCATCATCTGCTCCGACCATTGGGACAGCCTGCGGCAAGCTTCCTGCGGCAAGGCGGCACACCGCATGGAGGTGCGCATCGACTCGCCGGACCCGCAGAACTCGGCGGGCGAGATACTGTGTCGCGGCACCAACCTGATGCTTGGCTACTACAAGAACCCCGAGGCCACGGCCCAAATCATCGACGTGAACGGATGGCTGCACACCGGCGACTTGGCGGTGATGGACGCCGACGGCAACGTGCTGATACGTGGACGCAGCAAAAACCTCATCCTCACCTCAAGCGGGCAAAACGTCTACCCCGAGGAGATTGAGAGCCGGCTGAACAACTTGCCCTACGTGTCGGAATCGCTCGTAGTATTGCAACAGGGCAAGCTGGTGGCGCTCATCTATCCCGACTTCGACGAAGCCTTTGCCAACGGTCTCCAACAGTCCGACCTGCCCCATGCGCTGGAAGAGTGCCGGGAGGAACTAAATCGCCAACTGCCCGGCTTCTCACAGATAAGCAAGGTGAAGATTCATTTCGATGAGTTCGAGAAGACGGCGAAGAAGTCCATCAAACGCTTCATGTACCAAGACATCCAAGCTTAATCCGAAAAGAATAACAACTAACGAATAACACACTTTTATGAAGAAACACTTACCTGCCTACACTGTAGTAGCTGCTGCCTTCTTGATGGCAGCTACGAGTTGCCAACCGGAAGCGCCCCAGCCGCTGCTGCCCATCCCTCAACCTAAACAGGTGGAATGGCAGAAGACGGAGATGTATGCCTTCGTGCACTTCGGCCTGAACACCTTCAATGACAAGGAGTGGGGATACGGAGACACCGACCCACAGACCTTCAACCCCACCCGCCTCGACTGCGAGCAATGGGTACGCACCTTCGTCGCAGCCGGCATGAAAGGGGTCATCCTCACGGCCAAGCATCACGACGGGTTCTGCCTGTGGCCCACCAAGCTTACCGACTACTGCA
>JAISIX010000259.1 GCA_031261805.1 Mediterranea sp. (in: CFB group bacteria) | reverse complement strand
AACCCAACGCGTCGTTCGTTCCTCACTTTGCGGTGGGCTGGGCTAAGAGCCTTACAGGCAAAGGCTTTCAGCCACCTTGGGCCTTTCAGGCCGCCGCCCTGCGCACACTCTGGTTGTGCGCAACCTACGGAGGCGCACCGTACACCCCCCATGGAACCCGGCAGTAAGCTGCCGGGCTACGAAACTGTCACCCCTAATGGGGTGCTGACTGCGGCGGCTGATCACTTATCATTGATCACTCATCACTCACCGTTCATCACTAACGTAAGCTCCAATTTATGGACTAATGATTCTGCACCTCGCCGATGTGATAGCGGTGTGTGAGCAATAGCTCCCGGCCAACCGCTGGCGGCCGGGCTTCTTTGTTTACGCTGCCGGACTTCCTTATTTCGAAGCGTGTTTCCGTAGGTAGTGTCTGAACTCTTCGAAACTCTTCCCGATGCGGATGCTTTTCTTTTCGCCTTTCATGAAGGCTTGTAGCTTGGCGGGAATCTCTACCGGCTGGCCGATGATGTCCTCTACGGTGCGGAGGAACTTGGCGGGATGGGCCGTCTCGAGGAAGATGCCGGTCTCGCCCGGACGCAGGTTTTCCTGCAAGGCGCGGTATCCGCAGGCTCCGTGGGGGTCGAGCAGGTAGTGGTGGCGCTTCCACGTGTCGGCCACCGTCTCGCGTATCTGTTCGTTGGTATAGGTGGCACCGGCTATGTTGGTACTGATGGCGCTGTGCGAACGGCAGTAGAGGTCGAGCACGCGTACGAAGTTGCTCGGGTCGCCCACATCCATGGCGTTGGCGATGGTGGCGATGGAGGGTTGGGGCGTGTACTGGCCGGTACGTAGGTACTGGTAGAAGACGTCGTTGCGGTTGTTGGCGGCTATGAAGCGGCGGATGGGAAGCCCCATGCGCTTGGCGAAGAGGCCGGCGGTGATGTTGCCGAAGTTGCCGCTGGGCACGCTTACCACGAGGTTGTCGGCCTTGCCGAGCCGTTTTAGTTGGGCGTAGGCGTAGAAGTAATAGAACGCTTGCGGCAGGAAGCGGGCCACGTTGATGGAGTTGGCGGAGGTGAGGACGAACCGATGGTTCAGCCGTTGGTCCATAAAGGCGGCTTTCACCAGCGCCTGGCAGTCGTCGAAGGTGCCGGCGACCTCGAGGGCGGTGATGTTCTGCCCCAAGGTGGTGAACTGCTTCTCCTGTATCTTGCTCACTTTCCCTTTGGGGTAGAGCACGTAGACGTGGATGCCCTCTACGCCGAGGAAGCCATTGGCCACGGCGCTGCCTGTATCGCCCGAGGTGGCTACCAGCACGTTTACCGTTTGCTGCATCCCCTCCTTGCGGATGAAGTAGCCCAGCAGGCGGGCCATGAAGCGGGCGCCTACATCCTTGAAGGCCAGCGTGGGGCCGTGGAAGAGTTCGAGGGAATAGATGTCTTTGTCGACAGGCACCAGTGGGGTGTCGAAGTTGAGTGTGTCGTACACGATGTGCTTCAACGCGTCGACCGGGATGTCCTCGCCGAAGAAGGCGTCGGCCACGTGGTAGGCTATCTCCTGGAAGGAGAGGGAGTCGATGGTGTCGTAGAAGGCCTGCGGCAACGGGCGGATACTCTCGGGCATGAAGAGTCCCTTGTCGGCCGCCAGTCCTTTCACCACGGCCTCTTCGAGCGAAGCCATGGGGGCTTGTCGGTTGGTACTGTAATAGTTCATAAGGATATTAGTGCTTCATAAATTCTTTGATAAACTCATCGTCTTTCAGTAGGCCGTAGCTCCCCTCCCCGGCGGATGCCTCGTCGAACGTCTGCACGGCATCGGCCTCTATGCCGGGATACCAGATGAAGAAGGGTACCGGCTCGGCCGTGTGGGTACGTAGCTCGCAGGGGGTGGGGTGGTCGGGCAGCACGGCGATGGCCACCGGCTCGTCCCACTCCTTCACTGCCTCGTAGATGGGGCCTACGGCCCGCTTGTCGAGGTTCTCGATGGTGAGTAGCTTGAGGTCTACGTCGCCCTCGTGCCCGGCTTCGTCGCTGGCTTCGATGTGGAGGTAGACGAAGTCGTCGGTGCGCAAGGCCTCGAGGGCGGCGGCTACCTTATTCTCGTAGTTGGTATCGTATAGTCCCGTGGCACCTTCGACGGAGATGCGCCGCAGCCCGGCGTAGTAACCGATGCCGTTGATGAGGTCCACTGCCGAGATGACGGCTCCCCGCCGTACTTGCGGGAACCGCTCCGAGAGGGTCGACATCTGCGGGCGGTAGCCGGGACTCCATGGCCAGATGCTGTTGGCCGGGTCTTTGCCCTCGGCCATCCGGCGGAGGTTGACGGGATGGTCCTTCAGCAGCTCTTGCGACTGGAGGATGAGGTTGTTGAGGAGGTCGGCCGTCTCCTGCGCCTCGGGTGTCAAGGGTTTCACCATCAGGGGGCGGAAGGGATGGAGCGGCACGTCGTGGGGTGGAGTGCAGTCCAGCTCCTTGTTGCCTCCCTTGACCACGAGCAGGTGGCGGTATTGCACGCCGGTGTAGAAATGCACGCGGTCGTTGCCGAGCCTCTCCTGGAGGAAGCGGATGAGCACGTCGGCCTCCTCGGTGGTGATGTGTCCGGAAGAGTGGTTCTTGAGGATGTCGCCCTCGATGCAGACGAGGTTACAGCGCATGGCCATCTCGCCCGGTTGCAGGTCGATGCCGATGCTGGCGGCCTCGAGTGCCCCCCGTCCTTCGTACACCTTGGGGAGGTCGTAGCCCAGCACGGAGAGGTTGGCTACCTCGCTGCCCGGATGGAATCCATCGGGTACGGTGCGGAGTTTTCCTACCCGCCCCATGCGGGCGAGCTTATCCATATAAGGCGTCTGCGCGTATTGCAGCAGCGTCTTGCCTGCTAATGCCGGCACCGGCCAGTCGGCCATGCCGTCGCCCAATATAATGATATGCTTCATAACGAGAACAGTTATCGCCTCAACGGCGTTTCTTAATTCTTCATTCTTAATTCTTCATTTACCCTACACGTTGGCTATGCTCATGATGTCGGCAAAGACACCGGCGGCTGTTACGCCTGCCCCGGCTCCGTAGCCTTGTATCATCATGGGGTATTCTTTGTACCGTTCGGTGGTGAGCATGATGATGTTGTTGCTCCCCTCGAGGTTGTAGAACGGGTGTCGGGCATCCACCTCGCGCAGTCCTACGGAGGCTTTGCCGTCTTCGAACTTGGCCACGAAGCGCCAGTGCTTATGCTCGTGCTCCAGTACCTGGCGGCGTGCCTCGAAGTCGGCGTCGAGGCTCGGCACCTGCCTCCAGAACTCCTCCAGCGTGCCGGTGAAGAACTTATCGGGCACGAAGAGGTGTTTCTCCACATCCTCCTGCTCGAGGCGGTAGCCGGCTTCGCGTGCCAGGATGACAAGCTTGCGGATGACATCCTTGCCGCTCAGGTCGATGCGTGGGTCGGGTTCGGAGTAGCGCTCCTCCTGCGCCATCTTGATGGTGCGGCTGAAGGGGCAGTCGGCGCTAATCTTGTTGAAGATGTAGTTGAGCGTGCCCGAGAGCACGGCCTCTATCTTCAGTATCTTGTCGCCACTATGGATGAGGTCGTTGATGGTGTTGATGATGGGCAGTCCCGCTCCCACGTTGGTCTCGAAGAGGAACTTCACGCCTCGTTGTCGGGCGATGGTCTTCAGCTGGCGGTAGTTGTCGTACTCCGACGAAGCGGCAATCTTGTTGGCTGCCACCACGGAGACGTTGTGCTGCAGCAGGTCTTTGTACAGCGCGGCGATGTCGGGGCTGGCGGTGCAGTCCACGAACACGGAGTTGAAGATGTTCATGCCGATAATCTCGTCGCGGATGGTCTGCGGCGTGCTCACCTCGCCCTTGGCCTTCAGCTCGGCGCGGTAGTCGGTCAGGTCGATGCCCTCGCGGCAGAAGAGTGCGTTGGAGGCGTCGCTCAGCCCTACCACGTGCAGCTTCAGCCCATTCTCGGTCTTGAGCTTCTCCTGCTGGCTGCGTATCTGCTCCACGAGGCTGCCGCCCACGGTGCCGATGCCACAGATGAAGAGGTTGAGCACTTGGTATTCGGAGAGGAAGAAGGAGTCGTGGATGACGTTGAGCGACTTGCGCAGCGACTTGGAGTCGACCACGAACGAGATGTTCGTCTCCGAGGCTCCCTGCGCACAGGCGATGACGCTGATGCCGTTGCGTCCCAGTGTGCCGAACAGCTTGCCGGCGATGCCCGGCGTATGCTTCATGTTCTCGCCTACGATGGCGATGGTGGCAAGGTTCTTCTCGGCCAGCATGGGCGAAATCTCACCCATGTCTATCTCCTTGCGAAACTCCTCACTCAGCACATCGCAGGCCAGGTCGGCGTCAGCGTTGCGTACGCCGATGGAGGTACTGTTCTCCGACGATGCCTGCGATACCAGGAAGACGCTGATGCCGCTCTGTGCCAAAGCACGGAAGATGCGGTAGTTGACGCCGATAACACCTACCATGCCTAAGCCCTGCACGGTGATGAGGCTGGTGTCGTTGATGGAGGAGATGCCCTTGATGGCCTTGCCATGCGTGTTGGAGATGTCTTGCTTGATGATGGTGCCTATGCCGTCGGGGTTGAAGGTGTTCTTCACCAAGATGGGGATGCTCTTGTGGTAGACGGGGTAGATGGTGGGGGGATAGATGACCTTGGCGCCGAAGTTGCACAGCTCCGTGGCCTCGGCATAGCTCAGCTCGGCGATGGTGTAGGCGTTGGGGATGACGCGTGGGTCGGCGGTCATGAAGCCGTCCACGTCGGTCCAGATCTCCAGCGAGTCGGCATCGAGGTCGGCAGCGATGATGGCGGCGGTATAGTCCGAGCCGCCGCGGCCGAGGTTGGTTACCTCGCCGGTGGCCTTGTCGGAGGCGATGAAGCCGGGCACGAGCGCCACTTTCGGGATATTCCGGAAAGTCTCCTTTACCAATTGGTTGGTCAGCTCGGCATCCAGCGTATGCTTGCCGTGCTTCTTGACGGTCTTGATGAACTGGCGGGCATCGAACCACACCGCGCCGTCTATCAGTTCGCTGGCGATGAGGGAGGAGAGGCGTTCGCCATAGCTGACGATGGTGTCGGATGTCTTGGGCGACAGGTCCTTGATGAGGTAGATGCCCTGGAAGATGTCCTTCAGCTCGTTCAGCAGCTCGCCGACACGTTGCAGCAACGTCGTCTGCTGTTCACCGGCGGGAATCACCCGCTGTATCATCTCTGTGTGGCGGTAGACAATCTCTCCGAACTCGCCTTCATAAGCTGCGTCGCCCGCGGCGGCCACCTTCGAGGTGTTTATCAGTTTGTCGGTAATGCCTCCCAAGGCCGATACTACTACGATGACCGGTTCGCCGGCCGACTCTACAATGCGCTTTACACTCAAAATGCTGTTCGCGGAACCTACGGACGTTCCGCCGAATTTCATTACTTTCATGAGAATACTTGTATTAATACGAATGCCCCGCACAAAACTACCAGTGCCGGACCTGCTCGTCATTGACTAAATAAAAACTGATTTGAATTTTGCCCGCATCCTGCAGGCGTGAATCACGTAGATACACAAATACTATCCATCAACCCCTAAGGGTCATGGTGCACATCGATGTGACTGTATGTGGATAGTACTTCATCATATACCTTATATACTACGTCTTGTTATTGATAAGTGCTGCAAAAGTACGAATAAAAACGTTCAGTCTATCACTTTAATGCGTTTTTTTGCGATAAAAAGCTCCTATGTGGGGAGGTAGGCTTACGGTAGGGAATAAAAACGAGCGCCTCGACGAACGGGGTTACGTTCATTGAGGCGCTCGGGATACGGGGAGAAAGAATCCATGGATGGATTCTTTGGGCTTCTTTTATTTCCAGCCGAAGGTGTAGTTGTCTACTACCCCACTATAATCCTTATTACTTATCACTAAGCTTGTTGTGTACCCATTCTCGTCGAGTGTCCATGCATAATCATCTGGGGTATGTCCATTAGGAATGGATTTTAGAGGCAGGTATTTCCATCCCTTGCCCATCATGCCTCCATAATAAGGGAATATGACACATAGACCATAAGCATTCATGCCAAAGGTGTCGTCGAAGGTCATGACACCTCCCTTGTTCTCGATAGGATTGGGTGTCTCTTCGTTCGTATATTCGAAAGTCTGCACGTCGATTCCGGGGGTGTTTATATCACTAAACTCTTGGCTGGAACTGTAAGTAGCTATCAGCTTGCCGTCTTCCCATTTTAGCAGGGTGTACATTGCGAACGTACCTCCATCGGTGGACTCATAGCCCGGCGCAGGTGAGCAGTGGTCTACAATCTTCGTCAGATAACCATCTGCGTCGTATGTATAGTCACAAACGTCTTGTTGTTTACCATCCACGCCTTCCAGATGCTTCACGAATCCATCCGCACCGATGGTAAGCGTGTATGAAGTTGTCAGGCTCTCTCCGTCCTCTACGGTTTTCCCCGTGATTTTTACCGTTGCCCCATCGTAAGAGAGCTTGTAGTAATTGTTCTCATCACCCACAAGGTCTGTCAGAAGTCCGGATGCATCATACTTTAATGTTCCTCCATTGTACTTCTGCAGCCGCGTGCCCGAGAATACGTTTCCAGGATTGACTAAGGTGTTCCCATTGTCGTTGGTACTGTTGTTGTCATCATCGTTGCTGCACGATGTCAGGTTTGCGCACGCCACCATAGAAAGGAGTGCAAGTGTCATTGTTCTTAAATTCATATTACAATTGTTTGAGTGAAACATATAGATATTACAAGCAAGGGTGTTTGTTATATCAATAAGGGCGCGAAGTTAGTAAAAAACCTTATCTTTGCTGCCTATAATGATGGAAAAAAGTAATCCGATGTTCACTATGTGCACTCTTGATGCCGATAAAGACCCCATGGGGACAGCTATCGCTGACTATTTAAAAGGGAAAAGGACTTCCCGCCTGCAGGTGTTCTCTTCACAGTTCGACGAAGATGAGATTCCTGTGCGCACCTTGTTTCGTACGCTGAAGTCGATGCCCGCGCTCGAAAAAACAGCCTTGCAGCTGGCCGCAGGCCGCATCCTCGACGTGGGGGCAGGTAGCGGATGCCATGCGCTGGCTCTCCAAGAGATGGGGAAGGATGTATGCGCGGTCGACATCTCCTCGCTCTCGGTGGAGGCGATGCGCCAACGGGGCGTGCACGATGCCCGCCTTGTCAATCTCTTCGACGAGACTTTTGACGAGACCTTCGACACCATCTTGATGTTGATGAATGGCGCCGGCATCATTGGCCGGCTGGAGAATATGCCCACCTTCTTTCGTCGGATGAAACGCCTCCTGCGCCCCGGGGGGTGCATCTTGATGGATTCCAGCGACCTGCGCTACCTCTTCGAAGAGGAAGACGGCAGTTTCCTTATCGACTTGGCGGGCGACTACTACGGCGAGATAGACTTCCAGATGCAATACAAGGATGTCAAAGGTGAGCCGTTCGATTGGCTTTACGTCGACTTCGAGACGCTCCGTCTCTATGCCGCCGAGCAAGGCTTTAAGGCCGAACTGGTAAGGGAAGGCAAACATTACGATTACTTGGCAAAGCTTGTCTCGAACTCCTGAATCCCCAGTTACTCCAGATACCTCAGTACCTTTCCGCTGATTTGCAACAATGAAATCTCGCACAGCTTGGTGTTGTACTCGGCGGTGAGGATGCGTTCCTCGGCGTCGAGCAGGCTCTTCTGCGCTTCGCGCACTTCGAGGCCCGAGAGGTCGCCTTGGATGTATCGGTCCATGGCGATGTCGTGGTTGTCCTTGGCGGTGATGAGGTTTTGGCGCTCCAGGTTGAGCAGTTGCAGGTTGTTGCGGTAGGCTTGCCACAGGTTGCTGAGGTCGGAGCGGAGGGAGAGTTCGAGGTTCTGCCGTTCCAGCCTTCGGTTCTTGTAGGCCAGGGAGGCATTGCGTCGTTCGCGGCGTCGGTTGCCGTCGAAGATGTTGAAGCCGATGGTGAGGCCGGCGTTGAAGCCGAGGTCGCCGCGGCGGGTATAGGTGTTGATGTCGTACTTATTATAGGTATATCCGTAGCCGGTGTTGAGGCGCAGGTAGGGGTAGTTGCGGGCGTTCACCTTCTTGTAGTCCAGCTGTGCCAAGGTGGTGTTCTGGTTGGCCCGTAGCAGGGAGGCGTTGGTGGCAAGGGTGGCGTTCCACAGCTCGTCCAGTTGGAGGTCGGAGCGCACGTCGATGGTCGAGTCCTTGATGGCGATGAGTTGGTTGACGTTGCTCTTGGCCATCAGTTCGTTGAGCTGGATGCGCGAGGTGTGGAGCGACTCCTGCTGTTTGATGTACTGGGCGCTGTCGGCGTTGAAATCCACCTTGGCTTGTTGGTAGTCCAAGCCCGAGAACTTGCCCACCAGGTGGCTGGCCTCGTCGATGCGCAGTCGCTCCTTGGAGAGCGACATGGCGTAGCGGAAGTTGTTGAGGCGTATCTTCTGCTGGATGAAGTTGTAGTACTCGGCGGTGAGCGAAGCCACGAAGTCCTCGATGGCGATGCGGGTGTTGGTCTCGCCTTGCCGTTCCAGCTCCTTGAGTTGCTTGTAGGTGGTGCTGATGTTGAAGCCGTCGAAGAGTGTCCAGTTGAGGTTCAGCCCGACGTTTACCGTCTGGTCGAACACGCCGTTGTTCTTCGTCACCACGCCGGTGGCGCGTGTCTTGGTCTCTATGTTGTCGAGGTTACCGGTGTAGCCGGCGCTGAAGTCGAGGGTGGGGAGGTATCCGGCGTTGGCCAGTGTGGCGTTGTTCTTGCTCACCTGCTCGTCGTTGTGTGCGATGCGCAGGGAGTAGTTGTTCTGGAGTCCCTCCTCGAGGCAGTCCTTCAGTGAGTAGACTCGTTGCCCCCAAGCGGCCGATGTGGCGAGGAGCGCGCAGAGGCTCGCGCAAGCCAAGCGGCGGAGCAACCTGCCCGTCCCTTTGTTTCCCCTTTGTCTCTTTTCAGCTTTCATATTTCTTCTGTTTAGCCCGGTTGGTCGATATGTAACTATAGATGGCCGGTACGATGTACATGGTGAGTAGCGTGGATACCAACATGCCCCCTACCACGGCGGTGCCCATGGCGATGCGTTGGTTGCAACCCTCGCCGGTGGCGAAGGCCAGCGGGATGAGGCCGAGGATGGTGGAGGCGCTGGTCATGAGGATGGGGCGCAGGCGTTGCAGGGCGGCATCCTTGATGGCGAGCATCTTGTCTTCGCCCGCCTCCTGTTTCTGGTTGGCAAACTCCACGATGAGGATGCCGTTCTTGGCCACCAGCCCGATGAGCATGATGATGCCTATCTGGCTAAAGATGTTCATGGTGATGCCGCCGAAGTACATGAAGACCAGTGCCCCGGCGATGGCCAGCGGCACGGTGAGCATGATGACCAGCGGGTCCTTGAAGCTCTCGAACTGTGCCGCCAGGATGAGGTAGATGAGGAAGATGGCCAACACGAAGGCGAACATCAGGCTCGACGAACTCTCCCGGTACTCTTTCGAGTCGCCCGTCAGTGCCGTGCGGAAGGTGTCGTCGAGCGTCTCTTTGGCGATGCGGTCCATCTCGTCCAGCCCTTGCCCGATGGTCTTCCCTTCGGCCAGTCCGGCCGAGATGGTGGCCGACACGAAGCGGTTGTACCGGTAGAGCTGGGGTGGGGCGATGCCGTTCTGCAGTTCGATGAGGTTGTCCAGCTGCACCATGTTGCCGTTGTTGGAGCGTACGTAGATGGCTCGCAGGTCGGCGGGCTTGTTGCGTTGCTGGCGGTTTATTTCACCCAGTATCTCGTATTGTTTCCCATTCATGTAGAAGTATCCCATGCGTTGGCCGCTCAGCCCGTATTGCAGGGTCTGCGCTATGTTGCGGGTGCTCACACCCATCACGCTGGCCTTGTCGCGGTTTATCTCGATGCGCGCCTCGGGCTTGCTGAACTTCAGGTTGACGTCGGCCATCTGGAAGATGGGGTCGTCGGATACCTTGGCCATGAATAGGGGCAGCACCTCTTGCAGCTTTTCGATGTTGGTGGCTTGCAGCACGTACTGCACGGGCATGCCGCCGCGTCGTCCGCCGAAGGAGCTTTGCTGCTGCACGAAGGAGCGTGCCATGGTCTTCCGTCTCACGGCTTTCGTTATCTTCTCGGCTGCATCCATCTGGCTGTAGTCGCGGTCTTTCATGTCCTTGAGGGTGATGCGTAGGTTGCCGGCGCCGCTCCACACACGGGCGGTGACGGACTCGGCGTCGGGCACGATGGAGTCCACCGTGTGGTTGATGTCCTCGGTGTAGTCGCGCATGTACTCGTATGTCACCCCCTCGGCCCCGCGGGTGTTGATGGTGATGGACGAGCGGTCCTCCAGCGGTGCCATCTCGGCGGGGATGGTGCTCCACAGCAGGCCGATGAGGAGGAGCATGACGACGGTGAAGGGCAGCGCTATCCACCGCCTCCGGAGGAAGGCGGCCAGCGAGCGGCTGTAAAGGCTGTTCATGCCGTCGAAGAAAGGTTCCGTCCGCCGGTAGAACCAGTTCTTCTTCTCTCGCTTCACCAGCAGCTTGGTGGCCAGCATCGGCGTGAAGGTGAGGGCGGCGAAGGAGGAGATGATGACCGAGCCGGAGATGACGATGCTGAACTCGCGGAACAGCCGTCCCGTCATGCCCTGCATGAAGACGATGGGGAAGAACACCGCCACCAGGGTGATGGTGGTGGAGATGACGGCGAAGAAGATCTCCTTCGCCCCCTCGATGCCCGCCTCCTTGGGTGCCATGCCCCGCTCGATGCGGATGTAGATGTTCTCCGTCATCACGATGGCGTCGTCCACCACCAGCCCCACGGAGAGCACGATGGCCAGCATGGAGAGTACGTTGATGGAGAAGTCGGCGAGGTACATCACGAAGAAGGCGCCGATGAGCGACACCGGTATGACGATGCAGGGCACCAGCGTCACCCGCCAGTCGCGCAGGAAGAGGAAGATGATGATGATGACGAGGATAAACGCCTCGTACACGGTGCTCTTCACCTCGTTGATGGAGGCGCGGATAAACTTGGTGTTGTCGAAGCCGTAGTTGTAGTGTACGTCGGCGGGCAGGTCTTTCTGCATCTGTGCCATGCGTTGGTACACGGCGTCGGCTATCTCGATGTGGTTGGCGCCGGGTTGCGGCACTACCACCACGCCTACCATGGGCACGCCGTTCATTTTCATGTAGCTCTTGATGTCGGCCGGTCCCAGCTCGGCGCGGCCGATGTCGCTGAAGCGTACGATGCGGTTGTTGTCTTCCCGGATGATGAGGTTGTTGAACTCGGCGGCGGTGTGCATCAGCCCCAGCGTGCGGATGGTCAGCTCGGTGGTGTTGCCCTCGATGCTGCCCGAGGGTAGCTCGACGTTCTCGTTGTCCACGGCGTTCTTCACGTCGAGGGGAGTGATGCCGTAGCCCGCCATCTTCACCGGGTCGAGCCAGAGGCGCATGGAGTAGCG
>JAISIX010000208.1 GCA_031261805.1 Mediterranea sp. (in: CFB group bacteria) | reverse complement strand
TTGGTGATTGGTTTGGCTTTCTGCATTGAGCGTATCATCTATCTGAGCTTGGCTGAGATTAATACAAAGAAATTTATGGCCGCTATTGAGGCTGCCTTGGAAAAAGGTGATGTAGAAGCTGCAAAAGATATCGCACGTAACACGCGTGGCCCTGTCGCTTCTATTTACTACCAAGGCTTGATGAGAGTAGACCAAGGCATCGACATCGTTGAGAAATCAGTAGTTTCTTATGGTGGTGTGCAAGCAGGCTACTTGGAGAAAGGTTGCTCTTGGGTAACACTGTTTATCGCCATGGCTCCTTCTCTCGGATTCTTGGGAACTGTAATTGGTATGGTGCAAGCATTCGATAAAATCCAGCAGGTAGGTGATATCTCTCCGACGGTCGTTGCAGGTGGTATGAAAGTCGCCCTGATCACGACTATCTTCGGTTTGATCGTAGCCTTGATTCTGCAGGTGTTCTACAACTACATTCTTTCTAAGATTGAATCACTGACGAGCGAAATGGAAGACTCTTCTATCACCCTGCTCGACATGGTTATCAAATACAATCTGAAATACAAAAAATAAGTAGAGAATGAGTAAGCTAACCTATAAAGTATCGTACTACGTACTGTATGCGATATTTGCTGTAATCCTCGTCGTATTGGGCGTCTTCTACTTAGGAGGTGATGCCCAGGGCGCAGAGGTTATTGCGGGAGTAGATCCCGAAATGTGGCAGCCAGCCCATACGGACACCTTGATCTATCTGATGTATGGTTTGTTCTACTTGGCGGTTGCACTCACAGTGATCGCTGCCCTCTATCAATTCGGCGCAGCGCTGAAGGATAATCCGGGGGGTGCCATCCGTTCACTCTTGGGCTTGGTACTGCTGGTAGTCGTCATGCTTATCGCTTGGGCGGTAGGTGACGGTACGCCTATGAATATTCCGGGTTATGATGGTACGGACAACGTCTATTTCTGGCTGAAAGTGACGGATATGTTCCTCTACGCTATCTATATTCTTCTATGTGTCACTATCTTGGCTATGCTATTTAGTGCTATCAAGAAGAGATTGTCATAATCAACGTGTGAATGTTCAATTTAACAAGTAATTACAATGGCTAAAGGAAAAAGAAAAGTTCCTGATATTAACTCCAGCTCTACGGCGGACATCGCTTTCTTGTTGTTGATCTTCTTCTTGATTACGACTTCGATGGATACAGACCGTGGTTTGGCACGTATACTGCCGCCACCCCCCGAAGATACGCAAAAAGACGTGACTGATAAAATCAAAGAGCGCAACATCTTGCAGGTGTACCTCAACAAGGACGATGCCTTGATGTGCGGCGGCGACTATATTAGTATCGATCAACTGAGACAGAAAGCCAAAGACTTTATCGCCAATTTCGACAACAAGCCCAACCTTCCCGAGAAGACGGAGAAGAACGTGGAGTTCTTCGGACCCATGCAGTGTTGCGACAAAGGCGTTATCTCTTTGCAGAACGACCGCGGCTCTTCTTATCAGGCCTACTTCAGTGTGCAGAACGAACTCGTGGCTGCATACAATGAACTGAGAAACGAACTGTCGCAACAGAAATGGCAAAAGCCGTATGCTGAGCTGAATGAGGAGCAGCAGAAGGCTGTCCGCGAGGTCTATCCGCAACGAATTTCTGAGGCAGAACCTAAAAAATACGGAGACAAAAAGAAGTAATATGGGAAAATTTAACAAAACTGGCAAACGTGAAATGCCGGCGCTGAATACTTCTTCATTGCCCGACTTGATTTTCACCTTGTTGTTCTTCTTTATGATTGTAACAACCATGCGTGAGGTCACATTGAAGGTGCAGTTTACGCTCCCGCAAGGTACTGAACTCGAGAAATTGGAGAAGAAATCGCTGGTAACATTCATTTATATTGGTGAACCTACGCAAGAGTACCGTGCCAAGATGGGTACGGAAAGCCGTATCCAGCTCAACGACAACTATGCCGAAGTGGGCGAGGTGCAGGACTTCATCTTCCAGGAACGCGCCAATATGGGTGAGGCCGATGCCGCCAAAATGACGGTGTCGCTGAAAGTGGACCAAAAGACTAAGATGGGTATCGTCACCGACGTGAAGAACGCACTTAGAAAATCGTACGCACTAAAGATTAACTACTCGGCTACCAAACGTGGCGAAAGAAAGTAATCGTTAATCTGCATGATAGCAACAAAAAGAGGCTACTCCAGTAAAAGGAGGTAGCCTCTTTTGTTTTATCTACAAACAATAACTTTCCACCTTTGCTCCCCTATCCTGAACTATCTCATCGCTACCATCTTGTTTTTCACTGCATCCAGCCGATAAAGCCCCTCCTTATGCCCATAAGCGACTGTTTTTTCGTATTTTTGCCCCAACAATTAAACCTACATGTAGTTATGGCAACGTACAAGAGAATCCTGCTGAAGCTTAGCGGGGAGAGCCTGATGGGCGAGAAACAATACGGTATCGACGAGAAGCGCTTGGCGGAGTACGCCGCGCAGATAAAAGAGATTCATAAAGATGGCGTGCAGATAGGCATCGTCATTGGAGGAGGCAACATCTTTCGTGGACTGAGCGGAGCCGGCAAAGGCTTCGACCGGGTAAAAGGCGACCAGATGGGGATGCTCGCCACCGTCATCAACAGCTTGGCGCTTAGCTCGGCCTTGGTAGCGGCTGGCGTGAAGGCGAGGGTACTCACCGCCATCCGCATGGAACCCATCGGTGAGTTCTACAACAAGTGGCGTGCTATCGAGTGTATGGAGGCAGGCGAGATTGTCATCATGTCGGCAGGCACAGGCAACCCCTTCTTCACCACCGATACCGGCTCCTCGCTGCGAGGCATCGAGATAGAGGCCGACGTGATGCTGAAAGGCACCCGCGTAGACGGCATCTACACCGCCGACCCGGAGAAAGACCCCACCGCTACCAAGTTCCACGACATCACCTACGACGAGGTGCTCCGCCGCGGACTCAAGGTAATGGACCTCACCGCCACCTGCATGTGCAAGGAGAACCACCTCCCCATCGTGGTATTCGACATGGATACCCCGGGCAACCTTCAGAAGGTGATTGCCGGCGAGGAGATTGGCACGCTGGTACACAACTAAGGGAAGTTAAGAATAAAGAATGAGGAAGGCACGGATAACACGGACGCCACATACTTTCGCTATGCCGAAGCTTGTGGAATCCGTGAAATCCGTGCCTTATCTATAGGAAACTCTCTCTTCTTAGTTTGCCCAGTCCTCTCCGTTGAAGTCTTCGCTGATATCACGTCCGGCTATCCCGTCGCATACACCTTTGTAGGCATGCTTGCGGCCATAGTCTGCATCGAAGATATTGGGTGCGTCGTCCTTGAGCCAATACTCATGTTCACGGGCAGCATCGGTAAGCGACCAGATGGTGATACCCGACTGTTGGGCTTGCGGTACATTGGCCTTGAAGGACTCGAAGATCATCTGGTACACGGCAGCTTGCTGTGCCAGTTGCTCGGCCGAAGGCGTGGCGGTGCCCAAGGCCACATCCAACTCCGTCACCCGAACCAGCTTGCCGGTAGCGGCCAATGTCTTGAACATCGCATCCACTTCCCCACGGGTAATGCTGACCTGCACATGCATCTGGGTACCTATGCCATCTACAAGGGGCACACCCGCACTGTTATTCTCGTCGATGTACTTGGCATAGTCTATCAACGCCTTCAGCTTGCTGGGGTTCGTCTCAAGGTTGTAGTCGTTGATGAAGAGCTTGACTTCCGACGTAGCATACAGGCCCGCATACTTTCGGGCAAACTCGAACGCCCGCACGGCATAGTCCTTGCCGAGGTAGTATCCCCAATACCAGTGGTCGTTCGCCCAATTGAGCTTCAGCCCGCTTTCGGTACTCTCCTCCGGCGCACCGTCGCCTTCCATAAAGTTGCCGCCGATGCCTCGCAGTTGGCTATTGTCGGCTATCGGTTCGTTCACCACATCCCAGGCTACCACACGGCTACCTACATGTTCCAACATTCCCCGTATCCAGCTCTCCATAGCATCCAGCAAAGCCGTTTCCTTCTCCTCGGGTGTTTTGAGGGTATAAGAGATGCCGCCGGCACGGGTCACCGCACGGGTAACGGGAGCTACATACTTCTTCCCGAAAGTGAAATCGTCGATGTAGTACACACCCGCACTTCCTCCGAAGTCTATCACGATATGGGTCATTGCCTCATCGGCTTCGGTAGCGGTAAACTCCATTTCCACGGGTGTCCATTCGCCCGCTACCAAAGGGATACTCCCCGAATACTGTGTACCGGGATAGTCGTCCGCCCTTTTTTGCAGCTGGATCTGGAACTTCTCATCCCCTTCGATAGAGCGTACATAGAAGGTATAGACATAAGTCTCACCAGCCACCAAGGTTCCTTCGGGCAGCGTATAAAAAGCCTGCGCCGTATAGTTGTCGCCAGCTACCGGGTTCATAAGCTTCATGGCGTACCCTTTGCCACCAAAGCCTTCGCCATCCGCGGATATTTCGGCCGTACACCCATCGTTCGACCAAGCTGCCCAACCGGTTATATCTCCTGTTTCAAAGTCGCTGTTATTGATAATGTTGTAGTTAACCGGGGGAGCAGCCTCTTTCTTTTTTCCGAACTTGAAGTCGTCAATGTAGTACACACCCGCACTTCCTCCGAAGTCTATCACGATATGGGTCATCGCCTCATCGGCTTCGGTAGCAGTAAATTCCCTTTCCACAGGTGTCCATTCGCCTGCCGGCAAAGGGATGCTCCCCGAATACTGTGCACCGGGATAGTCGTCCGCCCTTTTTTGCAGCTGAATCTGGAACTTCTCATCCCCTTCGACAGAGCGTACATAGAAGGTATAGACATAAGTCTCACCAGCCACCAAGGTTCCTTCGGGCAGCGTGTAGAAAGCCTGCGCCGTATAGTTGTCGCCAGCCACCGGGTTCGTAAGCTTCATGGCGTACCCTTTACCACCAAAGCCTTCACCATCCGCGGATATTTCGGCCGTACACCCATCGTTCGACCAAGCTCCCCAGCCGGTTATATCTCCTGTTTCAAAGTCGCTGTTATTAATAATATTGACTTGCTTATCAGTATTACCGGCTTCTATCACCATCTCCGGCGCGATGAGCGACCGCAGGTATGCCTGCCGTTGCTGCGTGTGCCACAGGAAGTTGTGTCCGTACACTTGCATGTCGGCGGGTACGGCAGCGAGGAAGCGGTCGATGAGACTAAAGTTGAGCGTCCCGTTGTTCTGCACGACCGACGAGTGCTTCATGGCGTTGCCGGTGGTGAGAATCTGGAAGTTATCATCCGTCACCTGCTTGTACTGTTCGTCGCTGGTATAGAGGTCGGCCCCAATACCCGCTCCGATGGTGACACCAGGCATATACTCTTTGGCATACACCTTGACAAAGTCATAGTTGGCCAGCTTCTCCCGCAAGTCCAGCGGGATGTCGGCGATGGAGACATTGCCGTCGGGGCTTTGCCATTGCATGATTTGGTCGTCGCAGGCCGTAAGCGCCAATGCCGACGCACATATTGTGAATATCAGTTTCTTGGGTTTCATAGCAGAACTTAATTAGCTTGTTGGTAACTCTATTCGATTAATCGGCAACCTCTTCATCGTCCTCGGGATAGTCGGAGATGACGACGCTCTTGCACGGCACGATGCGCCAGTTGTCGAGGTACACATCCGTAGCGAAGGTCGTTGCCTTCACCTCCACACCCTCCAGCGTAAAGTCGGTATTGGCAAAGCCTATGCCGAAGTTCTTATAGGTAGCGGCGTTGCGGTCGTCCACCACATTCTGGAAGGTCACCGTCTCCTTGTTGGAGATGGCGGTAGCGTACTTGTTGAACTGGCTGAAGGGGATGGTCACCGTTTGCCATGCCGGAGCGCTGAACGGCTCCATGGCTCCATCTACGATATAAGGTACATAGAACGCCACTTGGTTGTTGGGGCCATCGTCATCGGAGCCGATGCCGCCGAAGTTGAAGTTGTTGAAGAGGCTCACCTGTATCTGCCCCGTAGCGGTCCACGTGCCAGGTACCAGGACATCGAACTGCAATGCTACGTCGGTAAGCGGTGTATTGGCAGGTATGTAGCTGAACATCCAGCTCCAGTCGCCATCGTTGCCCTCACCCGCCGTCCAGCACTCTGCCGCGCGCGGCTTGCCGGGCTGTATGCCACCAGCATCGAGCAGGCGTTGGGGTACAATCTGCACACACAGACCGCGTCCACTCTGCGTGGGGTCTTCGCTCAAGTCGGTGTCGTCTATCATAGAGCCTGTTGGCGTCCAGTCCCAGAAGCCTTGGTTTCCGCGCCCATCAAAATCGAGCACGATGCAATCAGCGTAGTTGAAGTATCCGGGCGAGGAGGCTTGTCCGTTGGCTCCTTCGGAAAGGAGCGAGCCACCGACGCTCACGCCACTGGGCATGGTGAAGGAGTACCATTTGCCCTCCTCATCGCTTACAATGCCATCGGTGATGACAGTACCTCCGGGCAAGAGCACCTTCGAGGTCTCGTGCAGCCCCGTGCCATACACGGTCACCAGCTCGCCAGCCTGTGGCAGGGTATTGCTGATGCGGCTCACGGTGGGCGAAGAGGCCCGTATGGTAAACTCATAATCGAGGCTCGCGCCCTCCTTCACCAGGCGAATGATGTCGCGGTCTTCCGGTTCGGCATCGGCCACGGGGGTGTTGAGGTTCAAGCTGATGAGCATGGAGTTGTCCGTCACATAAGCTCGGTTGAAGTAGGTCTCGTAGCCATTGATGAATACCTTCTTCATGCCGAAAAGGCCACTCCCCTCAATGCGAATCATCTGCCCCAAACGGGCAAAGGTGACGGGGCGGTCGGGCACGGACGACTCATAGTCTTCCAGGTAGATTTGCTTTACCGTGATGGGTACGCTTTGGTACTTCGCGTCGAAGTACTCATCCTCCTTGTTGCAGGCGCTGAACAGGAGAGTCATGAGCGTTAGGCTCAAGGGTATGATGTGTTTCATTCGTCTCATAATCTTCACTTATTAGGGTATTAGTTGAATAAATCTTGTTCAGACACCTCGCGTTCACCAAACTCGTATGCGACGGGGGCGCCACCCAGCAGTGGGTTACGTCCACGGTCCACGTCGGAGATGGGGAGCAACAGGTTGGCTGCGGTAGCGGTCGAGACCCCTGTCCCCTCGTTCGTCATGGCATATTGGCAAGGCTCTGTCTCATCCCACTCGTAGTCGGCGTTGCGGTCTTGGTGGTTGAGGTAGTTCACCACCTCTTGTTGCTTGTAGTAGGCACGGCGCAGCAAGTCGTACCAATACTGTCCCTCAATGGCCAGTTCGATGCGGCGTTCATAGCGGATGTTCTCGTAGGTGAGCACGCTGAGCGTAGGCAAGCCGGCCCGGGTACGTACCTTGTTGAAGTACTCCAGCGCCGTGGCATCCGTCGTGGAGGCATTGTTGCCCAGCGTAGCTTCGGCCAGGATGAGGTACACCTCGGCCAGGCGCATCATGTAGGTGTTCAAGCCGCTCGACTGCTGGTAGCTCTGCCCGTTGTCGTCTATCTTGCCGATGACGTACTTCTTGATGTTGCACTTGTTGTCGTAACCCGACTCAGTCTCGTTGTAGGTGTATCCGCCGTTGGCCTTGTTCAGGTCGGGATAGAAGGCGCCTACCGTAGCGATGGTGGGGTTGCGGCGTTTATCGACGGGGGTGTACTCACGTACCAAGTCGTAGGAGGCATAGAGTGCGTTGCCCCAGTTCTGCTCGCCCACCATGGTCGACCACGAGAAGAAGACCGGCATCTGGTTGGTAGCTCCCCAACCCACGTCGGCAGGCGCTCCCTTGCTCCATTGCAACTGGAATACAGACTCCTTGTTATTGTTCGTATGGGCCACGCTAAAGAGGTCGCCGTAGTCGGGCAGCAGTTCGTAAGGACCTTCCTTTATCACCTTGGTAGCCGCCTTCTTCGACAGGTCGAGGTAGTAGGCGTTGCGGGTGCCACGGTCGAAGTCGGTGGCGATGTTCGTACCGTTGTATTGTCCGTCGGTGGTCAGCCCAGCCATGGAAAGGTAGATTCGCGAGAGGAGGCCGTAGGCGCTATAGCACGTCACCCGTCCGGCGGCAGGCGCTACCTTAGCGAGGTGCGTAGCGGCCCATTCCAGGTCTCGGATGGCAAACTCGATGGCATCCACGCCACGGTTGGGCGGCACTACGGAGTTGCCTACCAAGGCTGCCGTATGTTCGTAGATGATAGCTTTGCCCCATAGCGAGCCGATGTACCAATAGGCCAGCCCACGCATAAAGCGCGCTTCGGCATACGCTTGCGTCTTGGCATCCTCGGTCACGGCAGGTCCGGCAAACTGTTGGATGTTGTCGATGGTATAGTTGGCCTGCGCTATCACGGAGTAGAACGAACCCCATGCCTCCTCGAGGCCGTCGCTCAGCGCCGTCTCGGTGAAGTTGGTATAGGGGTAGATGTAGGTAGACCACCGCCCGGTGAGGTTGTTGGCCCGCCCGTCGCCCATGCCGTAGTAAAACTTCGAGTTGAAGTTGTCCCACACGAAGTTGTAAAGGGGAGCGGTGGCGGCTTGCAGGGCCTTGTCGCTATCGAAGAAGGTCTCCTGGTTGGCGCTCGTCGTATTCTGCTGCGTCAGGAAGTCCTCGCACGAGGCCAGGCAGACGGTTCCTGCCAGCAGGCTGATGATGAATATGTTCTTTTTCATTGTCATTGCTGTTTAAGGGGGGGGTTAGAAAGATACGTTCAGTCCGAAGGTGTAGATGCGGGGCGAAGGGTATCGTCCGTAGTCCACGCCCGTCATGAGAGCGTCGCCGTACATGGCGCCTATCTCGGGATCCAGGCCTTTGTACTTGGTCCAGGTGTACACGTTCTGTATGTTAGCATACAGGCGTACGTTGGTCAGGGCCACCTTGTTCACCCACTGCTTGGGCAGGGTGTAGCCGATAGAGATGTTCTGCAGGCGGATGTACGAAGCGTCCTCTATCAGCATATCGCTGATGCGGGTATAGTTGTTGTTGGCATCCGAGCGTTGCAGGGCAGGCATCGTGGTAGAAGGGTTGGTGATGTAGAGGTTGCGGTAGTCATCATCCGGCCCATTGGGGTCTATCAGCCCTATCTGGGCATAGTCCAGCGAGGAGCGGAGGATATTTCCGTTGGAGCGTGGGTCCTGGATACGGTAGCGGGTGAGGTTGAGTGCCTTGTTACCGTACGACCCCGAGAAGAACACGGTCAGGTCGAAACCTTTATAAGAGAAGGTGTTGCCGATGCCGTAGGTGAACTTCGGCTCGGGATTGCCGATGAACGTGCAGTCTTCGTTGTTGATTTTGCCATCGCCATTGAGGTCTTCGAAACGGTAGTCGCCAATCCACGTGCCGGTGGGCGAGATGGCGTTGCCTTCGGGGATGGCCACTTGCTTCGTGCTGCCGTCCTTATCCTTGTAATAGAAGTCGGTGGCCTTGTCAAAGCGTCCTATCACCTTGTAGCCCCAGAATTGCCCGATGGGTTGCCCCACGGTTGTTTTCGTCACGATGTAGTTGGTGGATTCCGGCTGGTAGGTCTTCTCGATGGAAGAGTTGTCGGTATCGAGGTCCAGCACCTTGTTACGGTTCATGGAGAACACGATGTTGGAGGTCCATTGGAACTTCTTGTTGTCTATGTTCACCGTATTCAGCGTCAGCTCAAAGCCCTTGTTCTCCAGCGAGCCTACGTTCCCCCACGGGTTTTGTGCGGCACCTGCCCCACTCGAGCCAAGGTAGGCCGGCAGCGGGAGTTGGAGTAGCAGGTTCTTGGTCTTCTTATAATATACGTCGGCCACCAGCTCAATGCGATTGTGGAACAATCCAAGGTCGACACCTACGTTGTAGGAATGGGTGGTTTCCCACGTCAAGTCAGGGTTGGCGGTGTTACCGGTGAGTACGCCCGTCCCCCAGGGTGTGGTCTTGTAAGAGAGGAGCGCCATGTAGGCGAAATCGTTCACGTTCTGGTTGCCGGTAGCTCCCCAGCCGGCACGTACCTTGAGGTTGTTCACCACGGCGTTGTCCTTCAAGAACGACTCCTGTGAGGCACGCCAGGCCAAGGCCACCGAGGGGAACCATCCCCACTTCTTTCCGGTAGCGAACTTAGACGAGCCGTCGCGGCGTATGGTGGCCGTAAGCAGGTAACGTTCGTCGAAGGAGTAGAAGGCCCTTCCGAAAAACGAGGCGATGGAGTTGCTCACCCGTTGCCCGCTGGCTCTCGACTTGTCGGCATCGCCGGCGCTAAGGTCGGGTGTGGTGTTGGTCAGGAAGCCGGTAGCGCTGCCCACCTGTTGCTCCCAGTTGGACTTCGACATTTCCTGTCCCAGCATGGCGTTCACCGAATGTTTGCCGAAGCTACGTATATATGTCAGGATGTTACGCCACGACCAGTACTTGCTTTGCGTCTTCGTCCAGCGTGAGGAGCGTGTATCGCTGGTCTTGATGCCAAACGAGTAGTCGGGTTGGTAGTAGTAGTTGTTATTGAAGTTCCAGTCTGTCGATATTTCCGTCTTCAGCGTCAACCCCTTCAGCAGCGTGGCCTCAAGGTAGGTGTTGAAGCGGAAGTTGGTCCGGCGGTTCTCGTTGGTGCGGATGGAGGCCAGTCCCACGGCGTTCTCGGGCATCCACACGTCGGCCGGCCCGTCAAACGAGCCTTCGGAAGAGGTGACAGCCACCGTAGGTTGCTGAATGAGGGCACCCATGATGTTGTTGTTGTCCGTACCCACTTGCTGCTTCGACTCCGCGAAAGAGAAGTTGATTCCCCCCTTGAGCCACGACTTGATTTCCGTGTCGATATTGGAGCGTAGCGAGAGACGGCGGAAAGCCGAGCCTACGGCGATGCCATCCTGTTCAAGGTAGCCACCGCTGAAGGCATACGTCGTCTTCTCGTTGCCACCGCTCACCGAGAGGTTGTGGCTGGTCATGAATGCCTTGCGAAACAGTTCATCCTGCCAGTTGGTGCCCTCGCCCAGCAGGTCGGGGCGCACAAAGGCACTGCTCGCCTCCACCAGCCCGAGGTCGGACCGTTCGTTGAAGAGAGAAGCGTACTCGCGCAGGTTCAACATGTCGAGCTGCTTGGGCATCTGCTGCCAACCGGCATAGCCGTCGTAGGTCACCGAGGCCACGCCAGCCTTGCCCCGCTTGGTGGTAATCATAATCACACCATTGGAAGCGCGCGAACCATAAATGGCTGTAGCCGAAGCATCCTTGAGGATGTCCATCGACACGATATCCGAAGGGTTGATGCTCGATAGCGGGTTGCTGTTTTCGTCGTTGGTAGCCGACTCTATCACCACGCCGTCTATCACGAAGATGGGCTGGTTGGTAGCGTTTAGCGAGTTGATACCGCGAATCCGGATAGAGGTAGAAGCACCCGGTGTACCGGAGTTGGCTTGGATTTGCACGCCGGCGGCGCGTCCTTGCAGCACTTGGTCGATGGAGGTGTTGACGGACTTCTGGATGGCGGCGTCGCTCACCGAAGTCACGGCACCGGTCAGGTCGGACCGTTTCATCTGTCCGTAGCCTACCACCACCACCTCGTCGAGGGACTTGGCATCCTCCTGGAGCAGGATGTCCAGAGTACGTTTACCCCCCACGGCCACCTCTTGCGTACGGTATCCCACAAAGGATACAACCAAGGTGCTGTTGGCCGGTACCGTCAGCGTGAACTTACCGTCTATATCGGTGATGGTTCCGTTGGTGGTACCTTTCTGTAGAACACTGGCGCCGATGATAACATCTTGCGCATCTTTTACCGTGCCTCGCACGGTGATATTTTGTGCGTAGATCTGCAGTGGAAGCAGGCACAACAGGACAATGAGTCCACAAAGTCGGGAAAGACAATGAGTGAATTTCATACTTATTTTGTTTGGTTCTGCTGCAAAGATAACGGCTCCCGTCCACTGGGGCAACTTTTTCTGTTACCTATATCAACAGCTATGTTACCTACGCCGTAACATCCGTTACATTTTGTTTCGAGAAGGTAACATCCACGCCCGCAGAAGAAATACTTCGCCCTTTATAGGCACTAATTGCCCCAATTGCCTTATCTTTGTCCTATCACTAAAAAGACGAACGCATGAAACAGGTAAAAGGCATTCCCTACGGGATATCGAACTTCGAACAGATTATCAACGACAACTATTACTACGTTGATAAGACGATGTACCTGCCGCAGCTGGAGCGGACAGCCAACAACCTCTTGCTCATCCGCCCGCGACGGTTCGGCAAGAGCCTCTTCATCGACATGATGAAAGCCTACTACGACATCTTGGAGAAGGATAAGTTTCAAGAGATGTTCGGCAACCTGTGGATTAGGAAACAACCTACCAGCGAACAGGGAAGGTTCCAGGTGCTCTACTTCGACTTTTCCAAGGCCAACCTCGGCGAAGGGACGTTGGAGCACAATTTCAACGTGTACTGCAACAAGCAGTTGACGGACTTTTTGGTGCATTACTCCCGCTTCTATCCCGAACAAGAACTGGAGAGGGAACTGAAAAATGACAGTGCAGCCTCCAAGCTCCACTGGATAGAGGCTACTGCCAAACGACTACGCTACCCCCTTTACCTCATCATCGACGAGTACGACAACTTCACCAACGTGGTGCTTAGCGAGAGCGGCCCCGAGACGTTCTACAACCTCACGCACGCCAACGGCTTCTACCGTGAGTACTTCAAGCAGTTCAAAGGGATGTTCTACCGCATCTTCCTCACGGGTGTCAGCCCCGTCACCCTCGACGACCTCACCAGCGGCTTTAACATCGACTGGAACATCTCCAACGACGCCGACTTCAACGCCATGCTGGGCTTCGACGAACAAGACGTCCGCACCATGTTCCAGTACTACCAAGAGAACGGAATGCTGAAAGGCGACATCGACGCCATGATACAAGAGATGAAGCCGTGGTACGATAACTATTGCTTCTCGCAAGACGCATTGGACACGCCACGCCTTTTCA
>JAISIX010000062.1 GCA_031261805.1 Mediterranea sp. (in: CFB group bacteria) | reverse complement strand
CACGTCGGTCATCCGCGAGATAGAGCACGGCAAGGACCTCTCGGCCTACATACAAGCCTCCAAGTCGAGCTTCGGACGTGGCGGTATGCTCACCAAGACCACCATCGCCAGCAAGGTGGCCGACGAAGGCATCACCGTCTTCATTGCCAACGGCCGACGCGACGGCATCCTCACCAGCCTGCTCTATCATCCCTCCGACACACTCTGCACCCGCTTCATCGCCTCCCCCACCCCGGTGTCGAGCGTGAAGAAATGGATAGCCCATAGCGAAGGCTTCGCCAAGGGCGAACTGCACATCGACCGCTCCGCCACGGAGCTGCTCAACGCCGACAAAGCCGTCAGCATCCTCCCCGTAGGCATCACCCGCGTGGAAGGCGAGTTCGAGAAAGACGACATCGTACGTATCATCGACTACCAAGGACACCGTGTAGGCGTGGGCCGGGTGAACTGCGACTCCGCCCAGGCACGCGACGCCATGGGCAAGCACGGTAAACGGGCGGTGGTGCACTATGACTACTTGTATATAGAATAACAGAGGGGGCTATTTATCAAGCAGTAGGTAGGCAGCTATTCGAAGATTTATCGTATCTTTGTCGGGAAATTATAGCATTCATCATGCCCCTGATACTTGAAGCGGATATTAATGATGTCATCAAGAACTACGAATTGCGAGGTGACAATGGGTTCAAATTCTGCCTGTTTGAAGCCATCTCCAACTCGTTATACTGCTGCATGGAGAATAAGAGGATAGAGATTGTAGTAAACCTATCCCGAAATTACAAGGCAAACGCACTTCGTGGCGACGACGAGAATCAGGTGAGCACGTTTCGCATCACCGACAACGGGGAGGGGTTCACCGACAGTAACTTCGACAAGTTTACCAGATCCATTAATAAGTCCAACCATACGGGAGGGAAAGGACTTGGGCGCATCGCTTACCTCAAGGTCTTTGCCGACGTGCGGATTGACAGTGTATACATTCAAGACGGACAGCTCTATCGTCGGCAATTTTCGTTCAACACCGCTTCCATAGAAGACAAGAAGGTGAAAGCAGAAGCCTCCACTCCCCAAACGATTCTCACATTCAAACAGATGCGGCCTGCTTATCAGAAGTACACGGCGAAGAGCATAGACGATTATGCGGACAGCGTGCTGGAGTATTTTTATGTATTCCTGAACTACCTACACGGACAGGGCAAGGAGTTCGATATAAAGTTTGTGGACGACAGTGGGAAAATCAGTAGTCGACAGATAAATAACGAGCGGCTTAACCAAGACAAAGTTTCGCACGAAAAGTTCACCATAAAAGACCCAACCGCCATTGACGGACTGTTCGACGACGAAAAAGAGACATTCGAGATTGTACATATCAAGAGCAAGAATATCAAAGGTCATAAAGCACTTTATGTGGTAGACGAACGGTCAGCCGGTGAAATTAGCAACATTGAGTTGCCCCCTTCGGGACGGCCACTGGAGGACCAGGATGGATTCACCTTCTATTATTATGTCTACCTCCAATCCGACTATTTCCAAAGTTTCCTGAACGACTCGCGTACGCTCTTGTCCCTTCCTCATAAGAATCATTCCACGGACGATTGTGATATTACAGAGGAGCGAATCAAAGATGAACTGCAAATGCGCATCAACCATTTCTTGGCCTATGAACTCAACGTACTCGACCAAAAGAACGAAGAGAAGGTTCACGAGATTCTGACAAAGGTGGACAACAATAAGACCTACAATAACAGCGCGTACCTTTATCTTCTGGGAGACGAAGAGACCAAGTCACACCTGTTAAAGACTATCAAGTATAGCGACTCTGAAAAGAAAATCCTATCCAAAGTCCGGGATTTCCACGAAGCGGTACAGGCTGAGACGGTGGAACAGATAAATCAGACCATGGAGCGATTGAAGAACGAGAAGACGGAAGAGATTGATTTCTCAAAGTTGGGAAGTGCACTTTGGTATAGTGATGCAAAAAGCAACAAATAGATAATCACATAGAATGGAAAAGAAATTCAAGAGAACGACCGTTACTTCGGCATTGCCTTATGCCAACGGCCCCGTGCACATCGGGCACTTGGCAGGCGTGTACGTACCGGCCGACATTTACGTGCGCTACTTGCGCCTGAAGAAAGAAGACGTAATATTTATAGGAGGCTCCGACGAGCACGGCGTGCCCATCACCATACGAGCCAAGAAAGAGGGGGTGACCCCGCAGGACGTGGTAGATCGCTACCACTCACTCATCAAGAAGTCGTTCGAGGAGTTCGGCATCTCGTTCGATGTCTACAGCCGCACCTCGTCGGCCACACACCACAAGCTGGCGTCGGACTTCTTCCGCGAGCTGTACGACAAGGGTGAGTTCGTCGAGAAGACCTCCATGCAGTACTACGACGAGGAGGCACACCAGTTCCTGGCTGACCGCTACATCACCGGCGAATGCCCACATTGCCACGCCGAAGGTGCGTATGGCGACCAATGCGAGAAGTGCGGCACATCGCTCTCGCCCACTGAATTGATTAACCCCAAGAGCGCCATCAGTGGCAGCAAGCCCGTGATGCGGGAGACCAAGCACTGGTACCTCCCGCTCGACAAGCACGAGGCCTGGCTGCGCCAATGGATACTCGAAGAACATAAGGAGTGGCGCCCGAACGTCTACGGACAGTGCAAGAGCTGGCTCGACATGGGGCTGCACCCGCGCGCCGTGAGCCGCGACCTCGACTGGGGCATCCCCGTGCCGGTAGAGGGCGCCGAAGGCAAGGTGCTCTACGTATGGTTCGACGCCCCCATCGGGTACATCAGCAACACCAAGGAGCTGTGCGACGCGCACCCCGAGCAATACGGGCCGTGGGAGAAGTGGTGGAAAGACCCTGAGACACGCCTCGTGCACTTCATCGGCAAGGACAACATCGTCTTCCACTGCATCGTCTTCCCCGCCATGCTGAAGGCCGAAGGGAGCTACATCCTGCCCGACAACGTGCCGGCCAATGAGTTCCTCAACCTCGAGGGTGAGAAGATTTCCACCTCACGCAACTGGGCCGTATGGCTCCACGAGTACCTGGCCGACTTCCCCGGCAAGCAGGACGTGCT
>JAISIX010000044.1 GCA_031261805.1 Mediterranea sp. (in: CFB group bacteria) | reverse complement strand
TAGATGCTGCGCATCGTCAGGTTGGGCAGGGTCATCTTGAAGGAGTCCTTCAATGTCGTCATGCCGAGGTAGTAGAGGCTGACGGGGTAGAAGTTTTTGTCGAAGAACTTCTGCTTGTTAAACTTGCTGCGCAGGTCGCTGGTGGAGTAGCCCAGCTCGTCGTCCACCACCAGCTTGTCGAGCATCCCCTTGGCGTTCTCAAGTGTGAGTGTGAGCCGCCGTATCCACCCAATGTCGGTGCGGAGGTTTTCGTCTATCAGCTCGTCGGGGATGTCACCATGGTTGACGGCATACTTCTTCAGGAAGTAGGTGAGGATGGTGGAATTGAACAAGGGATGCGCATTCGGCAAGAACCGATAACCGTCGTAATTGTTGAGGATGAGTGTCCACAGCTCGTCAAACGCACCTTTGTCTTCACCGTATTTGTCTATCACGTAACGCAAATAAGTAGCAGCCTCCTCGTGGTTAAAGCCGAGCATCTCGAGGAACTCAGGTTCCAAGGTCAGTATCTCCGCCACGTTGTAGCCACTCGTGAGGTCGTCCATGGTGACGGGTAGCACCCCCGTACAGAAGCAGGTGCGGACAGTCCTCTGTCCTAATCCCCCTTTAATGGTCTTGAAGAAGGTGCGCAGGAAGCTGTCCTTCGTGGTCACCTCTTCATAGAGCGAATCTTTATAGGCGGTGAGCAGCTGGTTGGTGAAGTTGTCGTACTCGTCAATGAGGATATAAAGAGGGGGAAGTCGCCTGCTACGTACCCGGCTCAATATCTCGCCCAGCATGTCGGAGGCTACTTGCGTGTCTTCAAATTCAAAGTCCTTGAAGAGATGGCGGTATGTATAGACAAAATCCTTTATGATAGGGCGTGCCATATTATTAAAACTCGCCTCTAACCCCTTCATGTCGTCGGCCATCGCCAAGGTGGAGAAGTCGAACCTCAACACCATATACTGGTTATGCCCTGCCGTGGGGTGGCTGCCGATATAGGTTCCTCCAAACAAGGTCTCGAAACGGTCGGCCTCGTTGATGTCGTAGTAGTACGCCAGAGTGGATACCAACAAGCTCTTACCGAACCGGCGGGGGCGCAGGAAGACAGGCGCTTTATACCTCTCCAAGAGAGGAATGTGTCGCGTCTTATCCACGTAGTAAAAGCCTTGCTCGCGCAACTCGGCAAAGTCGGCGATGGCATAAGGTATGGTGATTTCTGCTTGCATACTTTTCAATATCTAAGTGAGTTACGATACAAATGTAGGCAGTTTGCCATTAGCATCCAAATCTGGAGAAGGGTTTCTCCTCTTCTCCTTGGTGCTCATCCCCCGTTTCGCTACTCGCCGTTCGCTATTTTACTCTTTTTTGATGGATAGGTAGATGATGCCGTCTTTTACTTGGTACTCCAGTGGTGAGGTGAGCGTTAGGAAATGGAGGGCAGCCTCGATGTTGGTGTTGTTCATTGTGCCGGTATATCGGATGTGGGCTATCTGTGGGTCGTCGAGGCGTATGTCGGCATTGTGCATGCGTGCGAGGACTTTGATGATGTTTGCCAACGACTCGTTCTCGAAGCGTAGTCGGTTCTTCCGCCAGTCGGTGTAGTCGGAGGCGGTGACGTTCTCTACTTGGGCAAGCTTGGAGCGCTTGTTGTACACCACACGTTCGTCGGGTTTCAGGAAAAGGGTCTGTCGGGGAGTAGAAAGCTTTATCTTGCCTGTGTTCAGCACCACAGACACATTGGGTTCGTCGGGGTAAGCTTCGACACCGAAGGTTGTTCCCAAGACCGTCACCGTGACATCGCCTGCGCAAGAGACTTGGAACGGTTTGGAGGGCTGGTGCGTCACCTCAAAATAGGCTTCGCCGCTTAGCTCTACCAAACGTCTCTTCCGGCTATAGTCAGAATAGTAAGCCATAGTGGTGCCCGAGTTGAGCGTCACCTTGCTGCCGTCGGGAAGCGTAACGCTTGCCTTCTCGCCCTTTTCGGCGGCTACCACAAACCTCTCGCCCTTTGTCGGCGTGAGGTATAGGTAGAGGCAGAGGGCGATGGTCACGGGCAACAGGATGGCGGCCACGTTGGCTATGTTGTGCCAAAGGCGTAGCGGACGATGTTCGGAGGTATGAGGCAAGCCTGCCTCTTGGCGGACGTGTGTCCACATCCGCCGTTGCCTCTCAGGGTCTATCCGGTTAGGCGAAGCGGTTACCTGCTCCTCCAGCCATTGGTCGAAATTCGTTTCTTCTTTCCTCATGGGTTTTATCTGTTGTTACTACTCTTTTTATACAGTTGAATGGATTGATTTCGCTACTCGTTGTCTTTTCTATGGTGGGAAAGTGTAGTAGAGGAGCAGGCAGAGGAGCTGTGGATAGTGCTTGGCCAACTGTTCCTTCATGAAGGCCAGGGCTTTCGATAGCTGCGTCTGCACCGTACTTTCGGTGATGTGGAGTTGTTGGGCTATCTCGCGGTTGGAGAGCATCTCGCGTTTGGAGAGTACGAACACTTGTCTGCGTGCGGGTGGTAGTTGCTCGGTGAGATGGGTGATGTATTCGTCTAAGAGACGGTAGCAGACTTGCTGCTCGGTAGTGACCTCGGCCATGGGGGTATGTGCTAACACGTGCTCTTGGTAGAGCCGTTCGACGGTCTGGTGTTCATATTCGTTTATCAGCATGTTTTTGGCGATGGTGCAGAGGTAGGAGAGGAACGACCTTTCGGGGTTGACGGCCGTGCGTGTCTCCCATACCTTGACGAACGCGCGTTGTGTCATCTCCTCGGCGAGATACGTATTTCCGGCGGCCAATCGCAGCATGAAGTTGTAGAGCTTCCCGCTGTATTGGTCGAACAGGCGCTCAAAGGCCGCTGACGAGCCTTCGCGCAGCTGCTCTATGTCTTCTCTTTCCGACTGCATCTTACTGCCTTTTGATTCTGCCTGTCACATCTCATCTTCTGAATGGATGCACAAAAATAGGTATTGAAAACAGAAGACGCAAACAAGGAGGAGATTATCTTGAGGCACCTGCCAACTTCCGTGCATAGTCTACCCTGCATTGTCTCCCCTATCCGGGAGTTTGTGCAAGCCTCCCCTTACGCATCCGTACACTCCTTTATTCATCGGTCCTTGCTTGCGTAAGGGGGTAAAGGGATACCCCTTGCGCAAGCAAAGCCCGACGAGGAGGTGGATCCAGGAGCGCGTAGGGGGGATTGCAAACATCCTCTGGGGAAGGTTTGGGCGGATGCCCATCGGCTCGTGGGCGGATGGGCATCCGCTCGTACGCGCATGCCCATCCGCTCACGAGAGCGTGCCCATCGGCGTAGCTCCCTCACTACCACCGCGGTAGCTCCCTTGTAGCCACCGCAGTGGTTCCCTCGCAGCCACCGTGGTGGTTCCCTTGGAGCTACCGCAGTGGTTCCCTCGCAGCCACCGCGGCTGCGACACGAAAGTAAAAAGACAGATTATTCATACACCAATTCATGCTTTATACTGTACTCGGGGTAGTGTCTCGTCCTGATTTTGGTTGACTGGTCTCGTCCTAAGATAGGTAGCTCTTCTGTGAAGGTAACTTAGGCCTTGCAGACTTATCTCTCCGTCAGCAGCTCCCGCATTATCTTCGCCGCATGTTGGGGTGCTCCGGCCGGTCCCAGGCGGCGGGCTACCTCTTCGTAGCCGGCGAGCATCTGGTCGCGGTAGGTCTGATCGTTCAGAAGGCGGGAAAGCTCTGTGCGCATGTTCGCTACCGTCATGGTGTCGGCTACCAGCTCGCGTACCACTTCACGGTCGGCAATGAGGTTGACCAATGAGATGTACTTCACCTTGAGGATGTGTCGGCGCAGGAAGGAGATGACCTTGCCGATGGGGGTGTGGTAGCATACCACTTGTGGCACTCGGAAGAGGGCGGCCTCGAGAGTGGCGGTGCCTGAGGTGACCAATGCCGCGTCGGCATGTTGCAACAGGCGGTAGGTCTGGCCGAAGAGGATTTGCACGGGGGCGGAGCCGATGTACTGCCTGTAGTATTCGGGGGGAATGGAGGGGGCACCTGCCACTATCAACTGATGCCCGGAATAGGCGGAGGCGGCACGAATCATGTCGGGCAGGTTGTCTTTAATCTCTTGCTTACGGCTACCGGCCAGTAGGGCTATCACCGGGCGGTGATCCGTGAGGTGGTTGTCGGTGAGGAAGGCGTCCAAGTCCTGTGGATGGGTTCGCTGGTAGGCGTCGACCTCGTCTACTGTGGGGTTGCCTACGTAGTGGATGGGGTAGTGGTGCTTCTGCTCGAAGAACTCCACCTCGAAGGGGAGGATGGAGAAGAGGTGGGCAACATCGCGCTTGATGCTCTCCACCCGGTACTCTTTCCAGGCCCATACCTTGGGCGAGATGTAATAGTAGACGGGGATGCGTGTGTGGGCACGGACGAACTTGGCAATGCTGAGGTTGAAGCCGGGATAGTCGACCAGTATCAGCACGTCGGGCTGCCAAGCCACGATGTCGGCCTTGCAACGTTTCATGTTGGCGAAGATGGTGCGCAGGTGCAACAGTACGGGGATAAAGCCCATGTAGGCCAACTCGCGGTAATGCTTTACGCGGGTGCCACCCACGGCGGACATCAGGTCGCCGCCGAAGAAGCGGAACTCCGCGCGGGGGTCTCCCAGCTTGAGGGCACGCCACAGTCCGGCGGCGAGCAGGTCGCCGGAGGCTTCGCCTCCGAGGCGGGAGTACGACATGGGTTTCAGGCCCGCTTGGCGGCAATACTCGTTCAGGGTATCGATAAAGTTGTAGGCCGTCACGTCGACGGTGACGGGGGTGATGGCTACGCAGTCGTGGTTCAGTGCCCAGTGGTCGTCCTTCTCATTGTCGGACTCGTGGTCGGTAAACTCGCCGGTGAGCCAGAAGTAGTTGGGGTCGTTCTGCCGGGGGCAGGGTGCCCACTCGTTCACCCAGTGCCCTTTGGCCTGCTGGCACACTTGCACACCTTTGATGTTGGGGGTGGCGGGGAAGTTGACGTTGAGGCAGGTGAGGGGAGGGAGTCCCTTGTCGAGCACCATGGTGCTGATGGCGCGTATGTAGAGTTCAGTGGGCGAGAAATCGGCATCGGGCGCGTGGTCGCAGAGAGAGAAGCCAATGGAAGGTATGCCGTTGAGACAACCTTCGATGACCACGCCCATGGTACCCGAGTAGTGTACGTTGGTGGCGGAGTTGTCGCCGTGGTTGATGCCGCCCACCACGAGGTCGGGCACGCGGTCGAGCACGGTGTGGCGCGCCAGCTTGATGCAGTCGGTGGGGGTGCCCGAGCATTTGTACACTGTCAGCCCGACCTCTTGGCGTACCAGCTGGTAGTGCACGGGTCGTGTCGCCGTAAGGGCGCAGCCACTGCCGGAACGGGGTGAGTCGGGAGCCATTACTACGATTTCGCCCAGTGGGCGCAAGAATTTCACAAGTTCATTAATGCCTTTGGCCATCAGCCCATCGTCGTTGGAGACGAGTATCAGGGGCCTTTTATTTTCTTCCATCTGCTTTATCTTAACTTTAATAAGTGTGCAAATGTACGAAATCCACCACAGAATTCTTAATCTTACGCAAGCGAATGCGAAGAAAAAGACTATTTCCAAGATAAAAACGTATATTTGCAAGCGTATAACCGCTTCACCTATTAGTTATTAACAAAAAGGGTGACTTATCAACAAAAAATGCAAAGTTTGGCGGTTTGCGTAGGCGGTCTACGGAATTATCAGTTATTTCGCTGCCGTTAAATTTAAAGGAATATGGGAAAAATCATAGCTCTGGCTAACCAGAAAGGTGGCGTGGGGAAAACGACCACGACCATCAACTTGGCCGCATCGCTCGCCACCCTCGAAAAGAGGGTACTGGTGGTAGATGCCGATCCGCAAGCCAATGCCTCCTCCGGTTTGGGGGTGGACATCAAGCAGTCGGAATGCACCATCTACGAGTGCATGATAGACCGCGCCGACGTGCGTGACGCCATCCATGACACCGATATCGACTCCCTGAAAGTCATCTCCTCGCACATCAACCTGGTGGGTGCGGAGATTGAGATGCTCAACCTACCCAATCGGGAGAAGATCCTTAAAGAGGTGCTTACCCCGCTCAAGACGGAGTACGACTTCATCCTCATCGACTGCTCCCCCTCGCTTGGGCTGATAACCGTCAACGCCCTCACGGCCGCCGACTCTGTCATCATCCCCGTGCAGGCCGAGTACTTTGCCCTCGAAGGCATCAGCAAGCTACTCAACACCATCAAGATTATCAAGTCCAAGCTCAACCCACACCTTGAGATAGAAGGATTCCTGCTCACCATGTACGACTCGCGCCTGCGGCAAGCCGGACAGATATACGACGAGGTGAAACGCCACTTCCAGGAGCTGGTGTTCAACACCGTGATACAGCGCAACGTGAAGCTGAGCGAAGCGCCCAGCTACGGCATACCTGCCATACTCTACGACGCCGACTCTACCGGGGCGAAGAACCACTTGGCGCTGGCCAAGGAACTGATAGCCAAGAATAAATAAACGAAGAAGACAGATTATGACTACCCACAAGAGAAATGCCTTAGGACGCGGACTCGACGCCCTGCTCTCCATGGACGACGTGAGAACCGAAGGTTCTTCTTCCATCAGTGAGATAGAACTATCCAAGATAAGCGTCAACCCCAACCAACCCCGGCGGGAGTTCGACCCGACGGCCCTGCAAGAGCTGGCCGACTCTATCGCCGAGATAGGCATCATACAACCCATTACCCTGCGCAAGCTCTCCGATGAAGAGTATCAAATCATCGCGGGCGAACGACGTTACCGCGCCTCGCAGAAGGCTGGGCTGAAGACCATACCGGCCTACATCCGCACGGCCGACGATGAGAACATGATGGAGATGGCGCTGATAGAGAACATCCAGCGCGAAGACCTCAACGCCGTAGAGATAGCCCTCGCTTACCAGCACCTGCTCGACCAATACGAGCTGACGCAGGAACGGCTGAGCGAACGCATCGGAAAGAACCGAGCTACCATTGCCAACTACCTACGCCTGCTCAAACTGCCTGCCCCCATACAGATGGCCTTGCAGAACAAGCAGATAGACATGGGCCACGCCCGGGCACTCCTTACCTTGGGCGACCCCAAGCTACAGGTAAAGGTGTTTGAGGAGACGTTGGAGCACAACTACTCAGTGCGTAAGGTGGAGGAAATCGTCAAGTCGCTCAGTCAAGGAGAGGCCGTGAAGATAGGCTCCCGAAAGATAGCACCCAAGCGTGCCAAGCTCCCCGAGGAGTTCAGCGCGTTGAAACAACAACTTTCCGGATTCTTCCACACCAAGGTGCAGCTTACCTGTTCCGACAAAGGGAAGGGGAAGATAAGCATCCCTTTCGGCAACGAGGAGGAGCTGGAACGCATCATGGAAATATTCGACATGCTAAAGAAATAAATGAGAGGAACAACCCGAACATATCAACTATTCATCGCGACCCTGCTCTGCATCCTGCTGCAAGTGGCAGGGCTTGATGTTTCTGCACAAACACCCCTCGCACCCGCGCAAAGAGATAGCTTGCTGCAAAAACGTGAGCCGCCCAAGGCACGTGCCCGGAGGCATCATGGGCCGGAAGCCGGGCAGGACTCCCTGCGCAAGGATTCGGCTACCTGGACCATGCGACAGTTGCAACCCTTGGACAGCTTGACGGCTGCCCGCATACAAATATCCGATAGCCTCAACGATGCCAACCGCCAGGAGTTGCAGAAGATAGAGAAACCGATCGTGGTGAAGACTGACAGCCTACCGCCCGCGCAGAACCTGAACAGGAAAGTATTCGTGCCCAACCCCACCAAAGCCACTTGGCTGGCCGTGGTGTTTCCGGGAGGGGGGCAGATATACAACCGCAAGTATTGGAAGCTCCCCATCATCTACGGCGGTTTTGCCGGATGCGCCTACGCCTTGAGCTGGAACGGGAAGATGTACAAGGACTACTCGCAGGCCTACCTCGACATCATGGACAACAACCCCAACACCCACAGCTACGAGGACTTGCTACCTCCGGGGTACACCTACAACGTGGAACAGCTGAAGAGTACGCTGAAACGGCGCAAGGACATGTTCCGCCGCTATCGCGACTGGAGCATCTTCGCCTTCATCGGCGTCTACCTCATCTCCATCATCGATGCTTATGTGGATGCCGAACTGTCTAACTTTGACATCAGCCCCGACCTGAGCATGAAAGTAGGGCCGGCGGTGATAGACGATAACAACACCGGCCAAATCTACCGCTCGGGCGGGTTGAAAAACAAATCGGTAGGCGTACAGTGTGCGCTACGATTCTAAAAGATAATAGTAAGATAAAGGAATAGAGAAGAATGAGAATGAAAAGAGTACGAGAGATTGGTGTCTTGGCACTATTGCTATGGATGAGCGCACCCCGGATGGATGCCCAAATCGTAGTGGCGCAAGACAGCATTGACCTGCCTCCCAGTATGACTTATCCGCTGGATAGCTTGCTAAGCGACTGGAAAGCGAAGAGTTATCTGCAAATAGGGAAAGACTGTAGCACCTCCGAGGTGAACCCCACCTTTAGCGACTCGGTGTATATGGACCGGCTGGCACGTATACCGGCCATCATCGAGATGCCCTACAACGACATCGTACGCAAGTTCATTGACATGTACACCGGCCGCCTGCGCAACCAGGTGTCGTTTATGCTGAGCGCCGCCAATTTCTATATGCCCACTTTCGAAGAGGCGCTCGACGCGTATGGTCTCCCCCTGGAACTGAAATACCTCCCTGTCATAGAGTCGGCCTTGAACCCCAACGCCGTGTCGCGTGCAGGTGCCTCCGGGCTGTGGCAATTCATGATAGGCACCGGAAAGATATACGGGCTGGAGAGCAACAGCCTCGTGGACGAGCGTCGCGACCCTATCAAGTCGACATGGGCCGCCGCCCGCTATCTCAAGGAAATGTACGATATCTACGGCGACTGGAACCTCGTCATAGCTGCCTACAACTGTGGGCCGGGAACCATCAACAAAGCCATCCGTCGGGCCAATGGTGAGACTGACTATTGGAAGATATTCAACTACCTGCCCCGGGAGACAAGGGGCTACGTCCCCGCCTTTATAGCGGCCAACTACGTAATGAACTATTATTGCGACCACAACATCTGCCCCATGGTGACCAATATACCCGCCGCTACCGACACCGTACAGGTGAACCGTCCCCTGCACTTCCGCCAAGTGGCCGACCTCTGCCATGTGCCGATAGAAGAGATTAGGAGCCTCAACCCACAGTACAAGAAAGAAATCATACCTGGCAACAACCATCCTTATGCTTTGCGCCTGCCCCTTGATGCCGTAAGCGGATTCATCGACCGGGAGGACAGCATCTACGCCTATCATGCCGATGAGCTGCTCAATCGCCGCCGCACCGTGCAGGTGGAAGAACAGGCAACGACGAGACGACACCGTCATGGAGCTATAGCCGGTAAGGGGACTCCTATCCGCTACAAGATAAAGAACGGGGATACACTCTCTACTATAGCCGGCAAATTCGGCGTGCGAGTATCCGATATACAACGTTGGAACGGCATGTCGAACACACGACTGTCGGCCGGCAAACATCTCAATATATATAAATAAGAAAGGAGACGCTTGCTTCGTTGGGGAATTTGACTATTTTTGCAGAAGTTAGCAAGTGAAGAATAAATGATGGACGAATTGAACACCAAAGAGATAAATGAGGAGGAGATGATTAACCAAGCGTTTCAAGAACTCTTGGACGACTACCTCCATACCAAACACCGCAAGCGAGTTGAAATCATCACCAAAGCATTCAACTTTGCCAACCAAGCACACAAAGGCATCAAACGGCGTTCGGGAGAGCCTTATATCATGCACCCCATTGCTGTGGCCAAAATAGTCTGTAATGAGATTGGTCTGGGGTCTACCTCCATCTGTTCCGCCTTGCTGCACGATGTGGTGGAAGATACGGATTATACGGTAGAAGACATCGAGAACATCTTCGGCCCTAAGATTGCACAAATCGTAGACGGGCTGACAAAAATCTCGGGAGGCATCTTTGGCGACCACGCTTCGGCACAGGCCGAGAACTTCAAGAAGCTGCTGCTCACGATGAACGATGATATACGCGTTATCCTTATCAAGATAGCCGACCGCCTGCACAACATGCGTACCCTCGGCTCCATGCTCCCCAACAAGCAGTACAAGATAGCGGGCGAGACGCTCTATATCTACGCCCCTCTGGCCAATCGCTTGGGACTGTACAAGATAAAGACCGAACTGGAAGACCTCAGCTTCAAATACGAACACCCTGAAGAGTATGCGGAGATAGAAGCGAAGCTAAGCGAGACCGCTGCCGAGCGTGACAAGCTCTTCAACGATTTCACCACACCTATCCACACCCAGCTGGACAAGATGGGCCTGAAATATCGCATCATAGCCCGTGTGAAGTCCGTCTACTCCATCTGGAACAAGATGCAGACCAAGCACGTGCCTTTCGAGGAGATATACGATCTGTTGGCCGTGCGTATCATCTTTGACCCTCACGACCCCGAAGAGGAACTGAACGACTGTTTCGACATCTACGTTACCATCTCCAAGATATACAAGCCACATCCCGACCGCTTGCGCGATTGGGTGAGCCACCCCAAGGCCAATGGCTACCAGGCGTTGCATGTCACCTTGATGGCTGCCAACGGGCAGTGGATAGAGGTGCAGATACGCAGCGAACGGATGAACGAGGTGGCCGAACAAGGCTTTGCCGCCCACTGGAAATACAAAGAGGGTGGAGGCAGCGAGGATGAGGGCGAGCTGGACAAGTGGCTGAAGACCATCAAGGAGATACTGGACGACCCGCAGCCGGATGCCATCGACTTCCTCGACACCATCAAGCTCAACCTCTTCGCTTCGGAGATATTCGTCTTCACCCCCAAAGGTGACCTGAAGACCATGCCGCAGAACTCGACGGCACTCGACTTTGCCTTCTCACTTCATACCGATATTGGCAGCCACTGCATCGGCGCCAAGGTGAACCATCGTCTCGTGCCCCTGAGCCACAAGCTGCAGAGTGGCGACCAAGTAGAGATACTCACCTCCAAGTCGCAACGCGTACAGCCGCAATGGGAACTCTTTGCCACTACTGCCAGCGCCCGCGCCAAGATAGCGGCCATCCTCCGCAAAGAGCGTAAGGCTAACCAGAAACTGGGCGAGGAGATGCTGAACGACTTCCTGCAGAAAGAAGAGATAGCCCTCAGCCCCGCCATTTGCATAGAGAAGCTACGCAAGATGCACAACTTCCACACTCCCGACGAACTGTTGGTAGCCATTGGCGACAAGAGCCTCGTGCTGGGTGACGCCGAGAAGAACGAGCTGAAAGAAAAACGACCTGGCACTTGGAAACGCTACCTTAGCTTCCCCTTCGGAGGCGGCAGCAAGGAGAAGACGGAAGAGGAAAGCAAGAATGCCGGTCAGCCTCAGGAGAAAGAGAAGATAGATACCCAAGAGGTGATTAAACTTACCGAGGAAGACCTGCAGACGAAATACACGATGGCCGACTGTTGCCACCCCATTCCCGGCGACGACGTGTTGGGCTATACCGACGAGAACGGGCAAATCATCATACACAAGCGCCAATGCCCCGTGGCTGCCAAGCTGAAGAGCAGTTATGGCAACCGTATCATCGCCACCGTGTGGGATACCCATAAGCAACTTTCCTTCCTGGTCTATATCTATATAAAAGGTATAGACGACGTGGGCATACTCAATGACATCACCCAAGTCATCTCCCGTCAACTCAACGTTAATATCCGCAAGCTGAACATCGAAACGGACGACGGCATTTTTGAAGGTAAGATACAGCTATGGGTACACGACGTGAACGACGTGAAAACCATCTGCAACAACTTGAAGAAGAATAAGAAGATACAGGTGGCTACGCGTGTGGAGGGGTAGGGGGATACGTTTATTCTGCCCCGTCCAGTTCTCCTTTGATGGCCAGTAACTCTGCCTTGATGGCCTGTAGCCGGTTTACTATCTCGTAGTTGCGGACGGTGTTCTCCCGGTTGTCCTTCAATCGTTGGCGGGCACCTTGTATGGTCATGCCCCGTTCCTTCACTAAATGGAAGATGAGGCCTATGGTCTCTACGTCCTCCTTTCGGTATTGGCGGATGCCACGGCCGGCAGTCTTGGGACTGATTTCGGGGAATTGCTTCTCCCAAAAGCGGAGAAGGGAAGGCTTGACCCCGAATTTCTCGGCAACCTCCCCGATGGAATAATACAATTTCAGTTCTTTATCCGTATTGAGCATGACACCTGTTCTATTATTCTTGCTGTTTGACTACTTACTACTTCGACTACTCTAATCATATACATTACCATGGTTGGCAGCTATCTGAATCATCCGTTCGTAATCGTTGGCATCGAGGTCCATAAAGTAATAGTTGACGGGATTCACTACCTGTCCCCTCACGTGCACCTCGTAGTGCAAGTGTGGGCCGGTGCTCTTTCCGGTACTGCCTACCTTGCCTATCACTTCGCCGCGTACTACCTTCTGCCCTACACGCACCGTGGCTCGTTGCAGGTGGGCATATCGAGTGAGGTAGCCGAATCCGTGGTTAATCTCCACGCAGTTGCCATACCCCGTCTCCCAACCAGCCTTTACTACGGTGCCGTTGCCGGTGGCGTACACGTCGGTGCCGGGTGAGGCGGAGAAGTCCATGCCTGCATGAAACTTTTGCGTGCCGTAGATGGGGTCGATGCGGACCCCATAACCTGAGGCTGTCTTCTTCAGGTCTTTGTTGGAGATGGGTTGAATGGCTGGGATACACTTTAGCATTTCGTCGTGGTTCTTACACATCTCCACTACATCGTCGAACGACTTGGACTGGATGTACAGTTGTTTGGTTAGTACGTCGAGCTTGCGGGTAGTGTTCACCACCAAGTTGGCATTGGCCAGGTTCATCAAGTCTTCGTAGCGGTTGGTACCTGTATATCCCCCCTGTCGGATAGCGGGCGAGATGGGGTCGGCCTGCAAGACAACCCGATAGAGGTTGTCGTCGCGCTGCTGGATGTCTTGGAGCACTCCCATGGCATCGTCGAGCCTACGGGAGAGCACGTTGTATTGCGCCAAGAGGCGACTGTTCTCAATGCGGAGTTCCTTCTCGGAGGGGGAGCCGAAGATGAGCAAGAGCACGATAAATGCTCCCGCACCCAACCCCATGCCAATGAAGAGCCGGCGCAGATAGCTCAGCGCACGTTGCCGCACCGTAGGATAAATGCGGTCATAAGTCTGGGTCTGTGGGTTATAGATATAGTATACCTTGCGCATCTTTTAGCAAATATTCGCGGGTTAATGGGGCAAAAGTAATAAAAACGAGCTATCTTTGCACAGTTTTTTTGAGAATATTAACCACACATGTTTAGATAGATACAAGTATGTTGACTGCAAGAGAAATCAGAGATTCTTTCAAGAGTTTCTTTGAGTCGAAAGGGCACCACATCGTTCCCTCGGCTCCGATGGTGATTAAAGACGACCCCACCCTGATGTTTACCAATGCCGGTATGAACCAGTTTAAGGATATTATCCTTGGCAACCATCCGGCGCAATATAAGCGGGTAGCCGATTCGCAGAAATGCCTCCGTGTGAGCGGTAAGCACAACGACTTGGAAGAAGTGGGACACGATACCTACCATCACACTATGTTCGAAATGCTTGGCAACTGGTCGTTTGGCGATTACTTCAAGAAGGAGGCCATCGATTGGGCATGGGAGTACTTGGTAGAAGTGCTGAAACTCAATCCAGACAACCTATATGCCACCGTCTTCGAAGGTAGTCCCGAAGAGGGGCTGAGCCGCGACGACGAAGCGGCTTCCTACTGGGAGCAATTCTTACCGAAAGAGCATATCATCAATGGTAACAAGCACGATAACTTTTGGGAGATGGGTGACACCGGTCCTTGTGGACCTTGCTCGGAGATTCATATCGACCTCCGTCCGGCCGAAGAACGTGCCAAGGTTTCTGGCCGCGACCTTGTGAACCACGACCATCCGCAGGTGATTGAGATTTGGAATCTTGTCTTCATGCAATATAACCGCAAGGCCGACAGTAGCTTGGAGCCGCTGCCCGCCAAGGTCATCGACACTGGCATGGGCTTCGAACGCCTCTGCATGGCCCTGCAAGGTAAAACGTCGAACTACGACACCGATGTGTTCCAGCCTATCATCAAGGCCATTGCCAATATGTCGGGTACGGAGTACGGCAAGGATAAGCAGAAAGACGTGGCCATGCGTGTCATCGCCGACCACATCCGCACCATCGCCTTTTCCATCACCGACGGACAGCTACCCTCCAACGCCAAGGCGGGTTACGTCATCCGCCGCATCCTGCGTCGTGCCGTGCGCTACGGCTATACCTTCCTCGGACAGAAGCAAGCTTTTATGTATCGGCTGCTCCCCGTGCTGATTGCTGACATGGGCGACGCTTACCCTGAACTCATCGCACAGAAAGAGCTGATAGAGAAAGTCATCAAGGAAGAAGAAGACGCTTTCCTGCGCACTTTGGAGACTGGTATTCGTCTGCTTGACAAGACTATGGTGGATGCCAAAGCTGCCGGCAAGAGCGAAATTAGCGGCAAAGACGCCTTTACGCTCTACGATACTTTCGGTTTCCCCATCGACCTCACGGAGCTGATTCTTCGTGAGAACGAGATGACCGTTAACCTCGAAGAGTTTGATGCAGAGATGCAGCAACAGAAACAGCGTGCCCGCAACGCGGCCGCCGTGGAAACGGGTGACTGGATTACGCTGAAAGAGGGCACCACCGAGTTTGTGGGCTACGACTATACGGAGTACGAAGCCTCTATCCTCCGCTATCGCCAAGTGAAGCAGAAAAACCAAACGCTCTACCAGATTGTGCTCGACTACACCCCGTTCTATGCCGAAAGCGGCGGGCAGGTGGGCGACACCGGCGTGTTGGTTCGCGAGGGCGAGACCATCGAAATCATTGATACCAAGAAGGAGAACAACCTCCCTATCCATATCACCAAGAAATTGCCCGAGCATCCCGATGCCTCCTTTATGGCCTGTGTGGATACCGAGAAGCGTGCCGCCTGTGCCGCCAACCACTCGGCTACTCACCTGCTTGATGCCGCCCTGCGCGAAGTGCTGGGTACGCACGTGGAGCAGAAAGGCTCATTGGTTACGCCGGACTCTCTTCGTTTCGACTTCTCGCACTTCCAGAAGGTGACCGATGCCGAAATTCGTCAGGTAGAGCACATCGTCAACGAGAAGATACGCGCCGACATCCCGCTGAAGGAGTACCGGAATATCCCCATTGAGGATGCCAAGGAATTGGGGGCTATCGCCTTGTTTGGAGAGAAGTATGGTGACCGTGTGCGTGTCATCCAGTTCGGCTCTTCCATCGAGTTCTGTGGAGGTACGCATGTGGCCGCTACCGGACACATCGGTATGATGAAGATTGTATCCGAAAGCTCTGTGGCTGCCGGCGTACGCCGTATTGAAGCCTATACCGGCGCAAAGGTAGAAGAGTTGCTCGACGCCGTGCAAGATACCCTTGCCGACCTGCGTTCTCTCTTCAACAACGCTCCCGACTTGGGTGCAGTCATCCGTCGTTACATCGACGAGAATGCCGGGCTGAAGAAGCAGGTAGAGACGTTTATGAAGGAGAAAGAGAGTCTCCTGAAGGAGAAACTGCTCAAGAACGTGCAGGAGGTGAATGGCGTAAAAGTCATCAAGTTCTGTGCCCCTCTACCCGCCGAGGTGGTGAAGAATATCGCTTTCCAGCTGCGTGGCGAGATGACCGAGAACCTCTTCTTTGTGGCCGGAAGCGTCGACAGTGGCAAGCCTATGCTCACCGTGATGCTTAGCGACAACCTCGTAGCCACCGGACTAAAAGCCGGCAACTTGGTGAAAGAGGCTGCCAAGCTGATACAAGGTGGTGGCGGCGGACAGCCTCACTTCGCCACGGCAGGCGGCAAGAACCCCGACGGGCTAAAAACTGCCGTAGACAAAGTGCTGGAGTTGGCAGGTTTGTAGAATTGGCTTTCAGCTAAAAGCTCTTAAAAAGGATTGCAAAGTTACCAGTTATTGGTAACTTTGCGCCAAAAGGTTATGTGATATGGAGACAACAACGCTATCCCTCGGTTCCTACTTTGAGGAGTTTATCAAAGAAAGAGTAGAACAAGGTCGTTACCGAACTGCTAACGACGTGATACGTGCGGGCCTAATGCTTCTCCAAGAAGAGGAAGACCGGCATAAGACATTGGATGAACTCATAGAAGAGGGCATCAACAGTGGCATTATGGAAGATTTCGACCCCCAAGAGCACCTTAGAAAGCTAAATGAGGAATATGCCGGTGACAGGATTTCGTCTTAGTAACCAAGCATACAAAGACCTTGACTCTATTTGGCGATATACGGCGCGTACTTGGTCGCGTCGTAAGGCGAACGAATACTACCAGCTACTATTGGAATCTTGTAAAAAGATTGTTGGGAATCCACAGGTCGGTCGTAAGTTCCTAAAGTCCAATGGAGAATATGAACTTTATGCGAAGGTCAATAAACATCTTGTCTTCTACAATTTTGTAGGTAGTGATATAGAAATTCACAGAATCCTTCACGAAAGCATGGACTTGGAGAAGAGGCTTAAAGAGTAGCGTCCTCCTTTTCAAGGTTTCGAAGCCAGCAATCCCAATCTATAACCAACAACAAAACGAGAAAAAGAATAAATAGTTAGCAACATACAACGACTCAATGAGAAAACTCTATTATTACTTACTACCTATGCTGTCTTTCTGCTTGGTGGCTGCCTGTGCGCCGCGGCAAGAGAAGAACCAGGTAGATTATACTTCTTATGTGAATCCCTTTATTGGTACAGATTTCACTGGTAATACCTATCCCGGCGCACAAGCGCCCTTTGGCATGGTACAGCTCAGCCCCGACAACGGCTTGCCCGGTTGGGACCGTATCGCCGGATATTTCTATCCCGACAGTACCATTGCCGGTTTCAGCCATACCCACCTCTCTGGCACTGGGGCGGGCGATCTATACGACATCTCTTTTATGCCCGTCACCCTGCCTTACAAAGAGGCACCCGCTCCGCTGGGCATCTACTCCAAGTTTTCCCACAACGACGAGAAGGCCTCGGCTGGCTACTACCAAGTACGCCTGACGGATTATGATATCAACGTAGAGCTGACTGCCACCGAACGTTGCGGCATCCAGCGCTATACCTTTCCCGGAGGCGAAGCCGCCGTTCTCCTCAATCTGCAGAAAGCCATGAACTGGGACAAGACAACCGGCTCTGACATGGAGCAGGTGGATTCCGTCACCATCCAAGGATACCGCTGTTCCGACGGATGGGCACGAGATCAGCGTGTTTTCTTCTGTACCCGTTTCTCTCGTCCCATTGCCGAGGCGCATATTGATCACACTCCCATCCTCAAGGATGGCAAAGAGGTGGGACGTTCGGCTGTAGGCCGCTTCATCTTCCATACCAAGGAGGGAGAGCAGATTACCGTAAGCACCGGCATCTCTGCTACCAGCGTGGAGGGGGCTGCCCGCAACTTGCGAACCGAGGTGCCCGAAGATGACTTCGACAAATACTTGGCTGAGGCCAAAGCCAACTGGAACAGCCAGCTTGGTAAAATTGAGGTGACCAGCAACAACCACGACGACCAAGTGAACTTCTATACCGCCCTCTATCACTCCATGTTGGCTCCCACCCTCTTTTGTGACGTAGACGGAGCTTACTACGGCCCCGACAAGAAAGTGCACCAAGCCAACGGCTGGCAGAACTATAGTACCTTCTCATTGTGGGATACCTATCGGGCGGCACACCCTCTCTTTACCTACACCCAGCCCGAGCGGGTAAACGATATGGTGAAGTCTTTCCTCGCCTTCTACGACCAAAACGGGCGTTTGCCGGTATGGAACCTATGGGGTAGCGAAACCGATATGATGATAGGCTATCACTCCGTGCCTGTCATTGTCGATGCTTATCTGAAAGGTATCGGTAACTTCGACACGGAGAAAGCCCTCGATGCTTGCGTGGCTACAGCCAATATGGACAGCTACCGGGAGATAGGACTCTATAAGAAGTTGGGTTATGTACCCTACAACGCTGCCGTTCCGCACGAGGGCGATGACTGGTCGCTCTCCAAGACCCTCGAATATGCCTTCGACGACTACTGCATTGCCCGCATGGCCGAGAAGATGGGACGGGCTGACATTGCCGGGGCCTTCGACCGCCGGGCACAAAACTACCGCAATGTATTCAACCCCGCTACCGGCTTCATGCAGCCTCGCGACGACAAAGGCGAGTTCATCACGCCCTTCAGTCCCGATGCCTATACGGCCCACATCTGCGAGAGCAATGGCTGGCAATACCTCTGGTCGGTACAGCACGACGTGGATGGCCTCGTTGGCCTCATGGGCGGCAAGGAGCATTTTGCCCAGAAGCTCGACAGCATGTTCACCTACCATCCCGCAGCGGACGACGAACTGCCTATCTTCAGCACCGGTATGATAGGCCAATACGCTCACGGCAACGAACCAAGTCATCACGTCATCTACCTCTTCAACGCTGTCGGCCAGCCTTGGCGCACACAAGAGTATGTGGCCGAGGTGATGAGCCAGTTCTATAAGGATGAGCCGGCCGGACTTTGTGGCAACGAAGATTGTGGGCAGATGTCCGCCTGGTACGTCTTCAGCGCCATGGGCTTCTACCCTGTCGACCCTGTGAGCGGACAGTACGAAATAGGGACGCCTCTCTTCCCCAAAACACGCCTGCACTTGGCCAACGGCAAGACCTTCACCGTGCTGGCGCCCGGGTTGAGCAAGAAGAATATCTATATTCGCTCCGTCAGGGTAGACGGGAAACCTTATGAGAAGACATACCTCACCCACCAGCAAATCATGAGCGGGGCAACCGTAGAGTTTGAAATGTACGACAAGAATGAACGAACCGTTCCAGCAAACTTATAAAGAGCTGTTTCGCAAGTATTATCCCGCGCTGCTGTTCTACGCCACCCGCCTTGTAGGCGGCGAGACGGCCGAAGACGTAGTGCAGGAGGTGTTTGTAGAATTGTGGAAACGACAGGATACCTTAGAGATAGGCCCGCAGATACAGGCCTATCTCTATCGCTCCGTCTATACCCGTGCGCTCAATGTGCTGAAACATCGGAGCATCGAAGGCGAATACAGTGCCATGCAGGAGGAAATCAACCGTTCTCGGGCGGAGTATTACCAACCCGATCATAACGATGTAATCCGTCGCATTGAGAACCAGGAGTTGAGGCAAGAAATCAATGCCGCCATCAACGAACTGCCTGAGAAGTGCCGGGAAGTGTTTAAGCTCAGCTACCTGCACGACATGCGCAACAAGGAGATTGCCGACACGCTCTGCGTCTCGCTCCGCACCGTGGAGGCACACATCTACAAGGCGCTCAAGTTCCTCCGAGGGCGCTTAGGACATCTTTACCTCTTGTTTTTCCTGTTTTTCTTCGACTTGCGATAAGTATTTTCGTACCTTTGATTGTCTTATACACATAGAATAGCACTATGACCGATCTAAATGATAAAACAACATACCGTTTCCTTACCGGGAAATGCTCTCAAACCGAGTTGGACGAAGTGAACGCTTACATCCAAGAGTCGGAGGAGAATGCCGAGCGTCTCTTCCGCATGGAGGAAGTCTATCACTTGGGACAGTTCGACCGCTATGCCGACGCCCGACGAGTGGAGCAGGCAGAGAAACGACTTAGGAAACGTATCGCTGCCGAACAAGCTATACAGAGCCGGCAGATGCGTCGCCAGCATTGGATGCGCTATGCCGCCATCCTTGTGATAGCTACGCTGATAGGTGGCACTTCTACCTACCTCTTCCTGCGGTACCAGTCGGAAACACAACAACTCACCGCCACTGCTACCAATGGGCAGGTGCTGCAAGTCATTCTCCCCGATAGCAGCAAGGTGTGGCTCAATGCGGGTTCCTCCCTCACTTATCCCACGACTTTCAGCAAAGAAGAACGCAACGTCTTCCTTACCGGCGAAGCTTATTTCGAGGTGAGTAAGAATCCGCGTTGCCCTTTCATCGTGAAGAGCAATGCCTTGCAAGTACGTGTGCTGGGAACCAAGTTCAACATCAAGAACGACGCCCACTCGCACATAGCCGAAACAACCCTCATCGAGGGTGCGGTGGAGGTGCGGGGCAACCGGAGCGAAGGACAAATAGTGCTCGCTCCCGGCCAACGGGCCGAATTGGATAAAGAGAGCCATCTGCTGACGGTGAAGCAAGTCAACGCCCGGCTTGATGCGGTGTGGCACAATGACCTTATTCCTTTCGATAAGGCCACCATCTTCACCATTGCCAAGGCCTTGGAACAGCTCTATAACGTCAAGATTATCATCTCACCGGACATCACCGGCCAAATGACTTACTCGGGTATGCTGAAAAGGAAGTCCGACATCACCTCCACGCTCAACCTGCTACGGAACACGATGCATGTCCAATTCAAGCAAATCGGAAAGGACAGCATATTCATCTCGCCGTCCAAAGACTAAAAAGCGTCAGAAGTTTATCATCTCCATCACCCGTTCCGTAGCTCCGGAGTTGTCGGTGACGTAGCGGCTCGCATGGGTACCCGTCGCTTGCAGAAAAGCGGTGTCGGTATGCAGGCGGTCGAGGAGGGCGTGTAGCTCCTCGTAGGTGTTGATGGAGTAGGCTCCGCCAGTCTCTATCAGCTGTACAGCCTCTTGGAACTTTTGGTACTTAGGACCGAAGATGACAGGGATGCCATAGACGGCAGCCTCCAGCGTATTGTGGATGCCCACGCCGAACCCGCCGCCGATATAAGCCACTTCGCCGTAGCGATAGATGGAGGAGAGCAGGCCGAAGCAGTCGATGATGAGGCAGTCGGCCCGGGCCACGTTCTGTTCGTCTGCACGGGTGTAGCGCACGTAGGGGCGTTTCAGCTTGCTCACGATTTCCACCAAATGATTCTCGTCGATGACATGCGGGGCGATGATTAGTTTCATCTCGGGATGCGTGTTGAAATACTCCAGGAAGAGGTCCTCGTCGGGACCCCACGAACTGCCGGCCACGAAGGTGAAGCGATTGTCGCCTTTGAATCGTTCGACCAACGGCAACGCTTTCGCCTCGCTGCGAATTTGCAGCACCCGGTCGAAGCGGGTGTCGCCCACTACCTTCACCCGGCTGATGCCGAGCTTGGCGAGGTAACGTTTGGAGGCCTCGTTCTGCACGAAGAGGCAGTCGAAGTCCTTCAGCACGTTGCGATAGGTGCCACCATACCACTTGAAGAAAATCTGGTCGCGGCGGAAGATGGAGGAGACGCTGTAGACGGGGATACGCCGGCGGCGCAGCTCATCCAAGTAGTTCTTCCAGAACTCGTACTTGATGAAGAAAGCCATGCAAGGGCTGGTGATACCCAAAAACTTGCGCACGTTGCGAGGCTTGTCGAATGGCAGGTAGCACACGATGTCGGCTCCCCGGTAGTTCTTCCGCACCTCGTAGCCCGAGGGGGAGAAGAACGTCAGCAGAATCTTGTAGGTCGGATGTGTGGCTCGTATTTTCTCTATCAACGGCCGGCCTTGCTCAAACTCTCCCAGCGAGGCTGCATGAAACCAGATGTACTTCGCTCCCGGCTCCACTTGCTGCCGCAGGAGTTGATACACCACCCAGTGCCCTTTCATCATCTTCCGGGGCTTGCGGCTGAACGGAGCCGCCAGATGAATGGCAAAGTCGTATAGTACGATAGCCAGATTGTAGAGTAAGCCTACCTTCACCCTCTCTTGTTTTTTAATACTTAATTCTCAACTTTTAATTCACCCCAGTACCTCTATCGCACGCTTCATGCGTGCCAAGGTCTCCTCTTTGCCCAGCACCCACGAGATGTCGAACATGTGAGGACCTTTCCCCTCGCCCACCAGTGTGAGGCGGAAAGCGTTCATGATGTTGCCGGTGTGGTAACCTTTCTCGGCAATCCAAGCCATCACCACCTTCTCCTGTCCTTCGATGCTGAAGTCGTCGATGCCGGCCAGCACGTCGGCCAGTTCGGCCATGCATTGGGCCGAGTCTTCTTTCCAGCGTTTCTTCGTCGTCTTCTCGTCGTAGGAGGTGGGGGCCACGAAGAAGAACCCGCAAACGTCCCATAGCTCGTGCACGAAGCTGACGCGGTCTTTCATCATTCCCACCACGGTGGCTACCTTCTCGATAGGTGCCTCTACGCCATGCTCTTTCAGCGTGGGGAGGAACATCCGGGCAATCTCCTCATTGGGCGTGCGTTGGATATATTGGTGGTTGAACCATACGATTTTCTTGTTGTCGAACTTCGCTCCCGACTTGCTGCAACGGCTCAGGTCGAAGAGTTGCACCATCTCGTCCATGGACATAATCTCCTGGTCGTTGCCCGGGTTCCAGCCCAGCAGTGCCAAGAAATTGACCACCGCCTCGGGCAAGTAGCCTGCCTCGCGGAATCCCGACGATACCTCGCCGGTCTTGGGGTCGTGCCATTCGAGCGGGAAGACGGGGAAGCCCAACCGGTCGCCGTCGCGCTTGCTCAGCTTGCCGTTTCCCTCGGGCTTGAGCAACAAGGGAAGGTGGGCAAAGAGCGGCATGCTCTCCTCCCAGCCGAAGGCGCGGTAGAGCAGTACGTGCAGGGGGGCCGATGGTAACCACTCCTCGCCGCGGATGACGTGTGAGATTTCCATCAGGTGGTCGTCCACGATGTTGGCCAGGTGGTAGGTAGGCAGCTCGTCGACTGTCTTATAGAGCACCTTGTCGTCGAGGATGGAAGAGTTGACGGTGACCTCGCCTCGGATGATGTCGTGTACGCGCACCTCTTGTCCGGGTTCTATCTTGAAGCGGAGTACGGCCTGTGTGCCTGCGGCCATCAGCCGGTCTACCTCCTCTTGTGGCAGCGTGAGCGAGTTGCGCATCATGCCGCGGGTGGAGGCGTCGTATTGAAAGTTGGGAATCTCATGGCGTTTGGCCTCCAGCTCCTCGGGCGTGTCGAAGGCGATGTAGGCTTTGCCCTCGTCGAGCAGCTGTCGGGCGTACTTCTTGTAGATGTCTCGCCGTTCGGACTGGCGGTACGGACCGTACTCACCACCGAAGCTCACCCCCTCGTCGAAAGGGATGCCCAACCACTTGAATGACTCGAGGATATACTCCTCTGCTCCCGGCACAAACCGATTCGAATCGGTATCTTCGATACGGAATATCATCTCGCCCCCATGTTGGCGGGCGAATAAGTAATTGAACAAAGCAGTGCGCACACCGCCGATGTGCAACGCTCCCGTGGGACTGGGGGCAAAGCGGACTCTCACTCTTCTTTTTGTCATGACCGGAGTTAGTGTAATAATACGTTAATTGCGGCAAAATTACGCCTTTTTTTCCACACTAACGTTTTTTTTCGTACTTTTCGCTCAAAATTCAAGAGATATGAAGCACTCAAAAGGAAGTAATAGCCTCTCTAAAAGAGACTTGCTCTATAAGGCGCTGTTGTTCGTGGGCACTTTGGCGCTCATCGTCTACTTCATGCCGCGCAACGGGAAGTTCAACTACCAGTTCGACATCAACAAGCCTTGGCGCTACGGACAGCTCATTGCCTCATTCGACTTTCCCATCTACAAAGACGACGCTGTGGTGAAGAAGGAACAAGACAGCCTGATGCGCAGCTTCCAGCCCTACTATACTCTCGACAAGGCCGTGGGCAAAAACGCCTTGGACCGTTGGCAGAAGAGCCATGCGGCAAGCGGCCCGACACTTCCCTCGGCCGAGTACACACGCCACATAGCCCGCACGCTGCAAACCATCTACATGGCAGGCATCATCTCTTCCGAAACCATGCAGGAACTGCAGAAAGACGGTACCACCGACCTGATGGTGGTTGACGATAAACTGGCCGGCTCGCATCCCGTACAAAGCCTCTACACCGTAAAGAGCGCCTACGAACAGTTGCTCTCGGCCGACACACTCCACTTCAGCCGCGAGAGCCTGCGCAAGTTCGACCTGAATGACTATATCAGCCCCAACCTCACCTTCGACAAAGAACGCACCGAGGCCGCAAAGACCGACCTGCTGGACAACTACTCCTGGGCCAACGGCATGGTGGTGAGCGGGCAAAAGATTGTGGACCGGGGCGAAATCGTCAATAGGGGAATTTACAACATCCTGGAGTCGTTGCGCAAGGAGTCGGCCAAACGCAACGAGTCGGCTGGGCAAAGCCGGCTCATGACCGCCGGGCAGGTGCTCTTCGTGGCCATGTTGCTGCTCTTCTTTATGCTCTACCTCGACCTTTTCCGTGTCGACTACTACAAGCAGAAGAACAGCCTCGCCCTGCTCTATGCGCTGGTGGTGTTCTTTTGCGTCGTCACGGAGTTCGCCACCTCGCAGGAACTGTTCGATGTCTACATCATTCCCTACGCCATGCTGCCCATCACCATCCGGCTCTTCCTCGACTCGCGCACGGCCTTCATCACCCACGTCGTCACCATCCTCATCTGCTCTGTCTCCATACGCTTCCCCCACGAGTTTATCCTCACGCAGGTGGCGGCCGGGCTGGTGGCCATCTTCAGCCTGCGCGAGCTGTCGCAGCGTTCGCAGCTCTTCCGCACGGCGTTGTGGGTTACCCTCACTTATGCCGCGATGTACTTTGCTTACGAGCTGATGACGGAGGCGCGGTTGGCCAACGACTTTTCGACGCTGAACATCCATGTATATACCTATTTTATTATTAGCGGCATTCTGTTGCTGTTCACCTACCCGCTGCTGTTCTTGCTCGAAAAAACGTTTGGCTTCACCTCCAACGTCACCCTGGTGGAGCTGTCGAACATCAACAGCTCCCTGCTACGCCGCCTTTCGGAGACGGCTCCCGGCACCTTCCAGCACTCCATGCAGGTGGGCAACCTCGCCGCCGAGGCCGCCAATCGGGTGGGAGCCAAGAGCCAGTTGGTGCGTACCGGCGCCTTCTACCACGACATCGGCAAGATGCTCAACCCCGCCTTCTTCACCGAGAACCAGTCGGGCGGTGTCAACCCGCACAAGAACCTGAGCTACGAGCAGAGCGCGCAGGTTGTCATCCGGCACGTCACCGACGGGCTGAAGCTGGCCGACAAACACAATCTGCCCAAGGCTATCAAAGATTTCATCAGCACCCATCACGGCTGCGGAAAGACGAAGTATTTCTATATATCGTGGAAGAACGAGCATCCCGGCGAAACCCCGGATGACAAACTCTTTACCTATCCCGGGCCAAACCCCTTCACCCGCGAGCAAGCCATCCTTATGATGGCCGACGGCGTGGAGGCTGCTTCGCGTAGCCTGCCCGAGTACACGGAAGAGTGCATCAACAACCTGGTTGACAAGATGATTGACGGGCAGGTAGAAGAAGGTTTCTTCAAGGACTGCCCCATCACCTTCAAAGACATCGCCACGGTGAAGAGCGTCTTCAAGGAGAAACTGAAAATCACCCACCACACACGTATCAGTTATCCCGAATTGAAGCAATAGAAGGCATTCGCTTTCCGCTCTTACACGGCCATGGCTTTGATTCCCGATGTATGTTTATGAGGAATGACAACCTCCCACCTCAATATACAGGAGAGTCGCTTCCAATCTACGTGTACATTGCTCCCCAAACGACGTGTACATTGACCCCCAAACAACGGGTAGATTGGGGGTCAATGTGCCCGTAGATTGGAAGCAAGCTACGGGTTGTTTGGGGTACGTCCTTTACCTCCCCTATAGGGAGTTTGTGCAACACCCCCTTGCGCACGCAAAGTACGATGAGAAAATGGATGTAGGAGTGCGTAGGGGAGGTTTGGGCGCATGCCCATCCGCTCGTGGGCGGATGGGCATGCGCTCGTACGCCGAAGGGCATGCGCCCAAACGTTGATGCCCTTCGGCGTACCATCAGATTGTTCTCTTTGAGAAATCGGCATGATGTTTGGTCGCGAAAAAAAGCCCGCACGAAACGATTCGTGCGGGCTTTATCCTGCAAACAGGCTTGATCTGGTTGGGCTACCTGGATTCGAACCAGGAATGACAGGACCAGAATCTGTAGTGTTACCATTACACCATAGCCCAATGTAAAAACGCGCCAAAGCTGTTTGCGGGTGCAAAATTACAAATAATTCGATAACCCAAAACAGTTCATGCGCTTTTTTTTCGGCGGGAGGCGCTTTTCGACGGGTTGGTTACTTCAAGAAGTCCTCTCGCATCGGGCTGAAACAGTCAATCAACACCCCGGCCTCGAGGCAGGTGCAACCATGCAAAGCGTTGGGGGCGATGTAGATGCCGTCGCCGGCCGAGACAGTTTGTGCTTTGCCATCCACCGTAAACCTGAACTTGCCGCTCGCCACATAAGTGGTTTGTGTGTGGGGGTGCGTATGCAGGGAGCCTACCGCCCCTTGCTCAAACCTTACCTTGACGAGCATCACTTGTCCGTCGTATCCCATTATCTGCCGTACGGCACCTTCGCCGGCGGGTTCCCACTCTTTGTCTTTCTCGAAAAGGAAGGTGTTGCTTTTTGTTTCCATATCGCGTTGTCCTTACGTTACACTTTAGGGCGGCAAAGGTACAACTTATATCAATTATTCCACTCTTTGCGGCAGTTTTTGCACACCAAGCCTGCCGTTTCTCCATACCTTCGCCGCTATAAATATACGTTCTATGAGACATACCTTTTCGCTTTTTTGCCTGTTCCTCTTCCTGTCGGCCTTTCAGGTAGGCCGCCAGCGTCCCATCACCATCTTCCTGATTGGCGACTCGACCATGGCCAACAAAGACTTGGCCGGTGGCAACCCCGAACGAGGTTGGGGACAGATGTTGCCCCACTACCTCTGTGGAGAGTTGCGCATAGACAACCATGCCCGCAACGGGCGTAGCTCCAAGAGTTTTATAGACGAGGGGTTATGGGAGCAGGTGCGCTCTTCCATCCAACGGGGCGACTACGTCTTTATCCAGTTTGGACACAATGACGAGAAACCCGACACTGCCCGCCATACCGACCCGGGAACTACTTTCGACGCCAACCTGCGCCGTTATGTCAGGGAAACACGCGAGCGAGGAGGCATACCCGTACTCTTCAACTCCATCGTGCGACGACACTTTGTGGCTGGCAAACTGGTGGATACGCATGGCGCCTACCTCGACTCGCCTCGCAATGTGGCCCGCGAGATGGATGTGCCGTTTGTCGACCTGAACAAGCTCACCCACGACTTGGTAGAGCCACTCGGTCCCGATGCCTCCAAAAAACTCTTTATGTGGGTGGCTCCCAACACTGTGCCCCTCTATCCTCAAGGGCGTGAGGACGATACCCACCTCAATGAAGAAGGCGCCAGCGCGGTGGCCAAACTGGCGGCCCATGCCGTGGCCCGAGAGGTGCCGGCATTGGCGGCCTACGTGCACGGCGATGCCGGCGAGGGCAAACGTATTGATAAAAAAGAAAAAAAATAGCACTAAACGTTCACCCATATCCGACAAAACGGCGTATCTTTGCCCGCAATATTGCGTTTATAATCAGAAACAAAGGCTGTGTCCTGTTTGTTATACCGCAAAAGGTTCTATTATTAATCACAAATAAAAGGATGAGCGATACCAATACATTGATAGAGCAAATAAAAGAAGGAATACAAGAGAAGAAAGGCAAGGATATCGTAATCGCCGATTTGACTGGCATCGAAGATACGATTTGCAAATATTTCATTATCTGTCAAGGAAATACTCCTACGCAGGTAGGGGCTATCGTGGACTCTATTAAGGAGTTTACCCGCAAAGGGGCCGGGAGCAAGCCTTTTGCGGTGGATGGTTTGCGCAATGCCGAGTGGGTGGCCATGGATTATGCCGACGTGCTGGTTCATGTCTTTTTGCCCGAACCTCGTGCCTTCTATGACCTTGAGCACCTTTGGGAAGATGCCAAATTAACCCAGATACCCAATTTAGACTAACCCTATTTTATGGATAATAAGAATACCAACAACAATAAAGTGAACATGCCCAAGTTCAACTTGAACTGGATGTACATGATTATCGCGCTCATGCTTTTCGGCTTGTGGTGGGGTAGCGACTCGCACACCCCCGGGAATAAAGCCGTGAGCTACAGTCAGTTTCAAGAGTATGTGCGCAGCGGATACATTAGCCGGGTGTCGGGCAACGAAGATAAATCCATCGAAGCCCACCTCAAGCCGAATGCCGTAGCCGCCGTGTTTGGTGCCGACTCGAGCAAGGTGGGGCGCGACCCCATCATCACCAGCCGTGGCCCGTCGACCGACAAGCTCGACGAGTTCTTGGAGTCGGAAAGGAGTGCCGGGCATTTCGACGGCACGGCCGACTATCCTCCCAAGTCCGACTTCTTCCCTGCCATCATCGTACAGTTGCTACCCTTCATCGTGATAGTAGCCATCTGGCTCTTCTTTATGCGTCGCATGAGTGGCTCGGCCGCCGGTAGCGCAGGAGGCGTGTTCAGCGTAGGAAAGTCGAAAGCGCAGCTCTTCGAGAAAGGAAGTACTATCAAAGTAACCTTCAAGGACGTGGCCGGACTGGCCGAGGCCAAGCAAGAGGTGGAGGAGATTGTGGAGTTCCTCAAGGAACCGCAGAAATATACGGACCTGGGAGGTAAGATACCCAAGGGCGCCTTGCTGGTAGGCCCTCCGGGAACAGGTAAGACATTGCTGGCCAAAGCTGTGGCGGGCGAAGCCAACGTCCCGTTCTTCTCATTGGCAGGGTCGGACTTTGTGGAGATGTTCGTCGGGGTAGGAGCCTCGCGTGTTCGCGACCTCTTCAAGCAAGCCAAGGAGAAGGCACCCTGCATCGTCTTCATCGACGAGATTGATGCCGTGGGTCGTGCCCGTGGCAAGAATCCCGCCATGGGTGGAAACGATGAGCGCGAGAATACCCTCAACCAGCTGCTCACCGAGATGGATGGTTTCGGCTCCAATAGTGGTGTCATCATCCTTGCCGCCACCAACCGGGTCGATGTGCTGGACAAGGCGTTGCTTCGTGCCGGACGTTTCGACCGACAGATACACGTGGACCTGCCCGACCTGAACGAGCGTAAAGAAGTATTTGGCGTTCATTTGCGCCCCATCAAGATAGACGACACCGTAGACGTGGACCTGCTGGCACGCCAGACTCCGGGATTCTCGGGTGCCGACATTGCCAACGTATGTAACGAGGCCGCGCTGATAGCTGCTCGCCACGGCAAGAGGTTCGTGGGGAAGCAGGACTTCCTCGACGCGGTGGACCGTATCATCGGCGGATTGGAGAAAAAAACTAAGATTACTACCGAAGAGGAGCGTCGCTCCATCGCCTTGCACGAGGCAGGACATGCCACCATCTCGTGGTTGCTGGAGTATGCCAGCCCGCTCATCAAGGTGACGATTGTTCCCCGTGGACGTGCCCTCGGTGCGGCGTGGTACCTGCCCGAAGAACGCCAAATCACCACCAAGGAGCAGATGCTCGACGAGATGTGCGCTACCTTGGGCGGACGGGCTGCCGAAGACCTTTTCCTCGGCCATATCTCTTCGGGAGCTATGAACGACCTGGAACGGGTGACCAAGCAATCGTACGGCATGATAGCTTACCTCGGCATGAGCGAGAAGCTGCCCAACCTCTGCTATTACGACAACAACGAGTACTCTTTCAATAAGCCCTATAGTGAAAAGACCGCCGAGCTGATAGATGCTGAGGTGAAGGAGATGATTAACGAGCAGTACGCCCGTGCCAAGCAGATACTCACCGAGCATAAGGACGGCCACCGAGAGCTGACGCAGCTGCTGATAGACAAGGAGGTGATTTACGCCGAAGACGTAGAACGCATCTTTGGCAAGCGTCCGTGGGCTTCGCGCTCGGAAGAGATTATGGCCGCCAAGGAGGCTTCCAAAGAGAAAGCCGCCCACGAGGCAGAAAGTAGAAAGACGGCTGTATCCGAAGAAAAAGAGTCGGCAACCCCTAAGACAACTGGAAAGGACAACAATGAATAACTTGGCCCAACGCACCATCACGGGGGTGCTCTTTGTCGTTCTCGTGGTGGGGTGTATCCTTTATGCCCCTATCAGCTTTGGTACCTTGTTTCTGGCCGTGAGCGCCCTTACTACCTACGAACTTGGCTTGTTGGTCAACAAGCGGGTGGCAGGTGCCAATGTCAACAGGCCGATTACGATGTTGGGGAGTGCTTACCTCTTTCTTGCCGTGATGGCTTTCTGCATCGACACGGCCGGTTCCAAGGTTTTCATCCCCTACCTGTTGCTGCTGATGTATCTGTTCATCAGCGAACTCTACCTCAAGAAGGAAAGCCCCGTGCTCAACTGGGCCTATTCCATGCTAAGCCAGCTCTACGTGGGCTTGCCGTTCGCGTTGCTCAACGTGCTGGCCTTTCATGCCGACGTGGAAGCAGGCGAGGTTAGCTATAATCCCATCCTGCCGCTTTCCATCTTTATCTTCCTTTGGCTGAACGATACGGGAGCCTACTGCTTCGGTTCGCTCTTGGGTAAACATCGCCTGTTCGAACGCATCTCGCCCAAGAAATCGTGGGAAGGTTCTATCGGTGGTGGTGTCGTAGCCATCGTTGTCTCGTTCGTGCTGGCGTACTTCTTTCCCTTTATGTCCGTGCCCGCTTGGGTGGGGTTGGCACTCACGGTAGTCGTTTTCGGCACTTGGGGCGACCTCACCGAGTCGCTGCTGAAACGGCAGTTGGGTGTCAAGGACTCCGGCAACATCCTCCCTGGACATGGCGGGATGCTCGACCGTTTCGACAGCGCGCTGATGGCCATACCGGCAGCCGTGGTCTACCTCTATGCACTGACCTGGTTCTAAAGCAAATCCTCGCAGAAGGCTCTAAAGAGCATCCTATTATAGAAATTAAAAAGGCCGGCGTCCTCTTCATCAAGAAGAGGAACGTCCGGCCCTTTTTCTACATAGTTAGGTTGTCGGTATGTGGTAGAGGGGAGTCCCTCTTTTTCCCTATTGGACGGCAGCGCCTGTATGTACCTCTTTCGCCACCGTAGGTACGCCGACAGGTTGGTCTATATCAAGCGTCACTACCACGCCTTCGCCGTTTGTCCTTGAGTGGATGGTCACCTTGAACCCTTTGAAGGCAGGCTTGTCGGTCGTTGAGGCTATTGAAGGGTAAACGCTGTCGAGGTTGAACGACACCTTTCCCCAGCCTTGGTATTTTGTCTCGTCTCCGTAGGTGTTATAGCGCAATTCCAAGTGCACGTAGCCGTCGTCGCCAACCTCTGCGGTCGGGGTCTCTGTGTCGCTTTGCGATACCACACTGCTTGTGGTCTCACCTCCTGCGCTCGCTTGGGTCTTGTCCTGCACGAGGCTGATGAGGTGTTTCTCGCTCCTTGGCAGGTTCTGCCGGAAGACGACGTTCAAGAACTTGCCGCCCAACCACATGTCACCTTCGTAGATGGTGATGGGGTCGTTGCCATATTTGAGTGAGTCCTCCTTGTTGGCCACCACTTCTACATTCTTGGTGAGCAACCGTTCGATGCCTTCCATCTTTGCCTGCACACCCTTTTTGTCGGTCATGTCGGCCAGCGGGTTGAAAAAGACCGATACCCGTTCGCCATCCACCGGCTTGTACCAAGGAATGGAGGTCGCCACCGGCTCAATCATCCCCCAATTGTCGCCTTCCAAGTAATATCCGCCACTGCCGGTAGTGCGTACCGTAGCCCAGTCCCAGCTGAAGTCTCCAATGGAGTAGCCGTCATCATCACACGATTGCAGTGCCGACATAAGGGTCAGCATGCAAAGTCCCAAAATCCATTTTAACTTTCCCATAAGATGATACTTTTTTCAGTTTCTGCTCTTATAAACAAAAAGGGAGGGCTTATATTGCATCTGTCTCACGTAAAATTGGGAAAAGAAGCTCAAAAAGTATAAAAGTAGCCCTGCGGGCAAAGATTTTTAGTCGGTAATTGGGTCGTATAGTTGCAATTTGATATATTTGCTCCCGCATACCAAGGCGGAATGTAGGAGTAGCCTTGCTATTCCTTAGTATAAACATCATAAAAACAGGCTTAGCAACTATGAAGACAAGCCCTATTTCCTTAAAAGGAGGAGGTGTCATCCTCCTTCTGTTTTCTTTCTTATCAGCGTGTACCAACCGCATCTCTCCGCAAGAGGATGAAGAGAATCTTCCGGTTCTCCCTCTAAAGATTATGCCGAGCATCACCGAAGCAGGCTATACACGCGTTGCAAACAATCAATTTGAGATAGACGACGCGGTGGGCCTATTCGCCTTGGCCGGCTCTACTTCCTTGCAGGAAGAACGTTATGTCGACAATATCCGTTTTTTACGTTCGGGCAACGACGAGTTTGTGCCCGACGAGGCCATCTTCTACCCGGACGACGGAGTGGCACTGCACCTCATCAGCTATTTCCCTTACCAAAAGGAAGGCATAGCTGTGGGGAAATGTCGGATGCCGGTCTCGGTGCAGGCCCAGCAAAGCTCGGCCACCAACTATGCCCTCTCCGACTTTCTCGTGGCCTCCAAAGAAGAGGTATTGCCCAGCAAAAACCCTGTTAGGCTGGAGTATGGGCACAAATTCTTCCGTCTGAATATCTTCTTGAAGCCCGATGACGGTGAAGATATAGATGCCTTACTGGCGGCTAATCCGCAGCTTACACTCCACGGATGCTTCACGAAGGCGTTCTATGATTTTGCCAAAGACAAGTTCGTGGATTATGCGGCGGAGCAGAAGATTGACTTGGCGGGGACATGGCGGGTAGAACAAGGACAGCTCGTGGGCGAAGGGGTTATCCTCATCCCTCAAGAGACAAACCCTAAACTGCAATACATCCTGGTGAATGTTGGCGGCGAGGAGCATAGGGCTTTCCTTACGGCCGATGTGCAGATGCTAAGCGGCAAGCAACGGGATTTTACCATCGACTACAACGCTTCGAGCGACATCCTGATGGGACATGTGACAGGCGAGATAGGCGACTGGGACCATACGGGCAGCAGCACGGCTCCTTCCGAGACTCTCCATCCCTACGTCAATGTCTCGAAACTCTCTTTCGAAGCATCTAATATATATAAGGTGTTCCATGCCGACAAGCAGGTGGCGGAGGTGTGCAAGGAGTATCTTGTCACTCCGGCGTTTTCCTCGCCGGCCATCGTGGCCTACCCGATGACCGATGCAGGAAAGACGGATTTGTCAAAAGGAGTCGTCATGCAACTGATAGGACAACCGGGCGATGTGCATGGAGGGACGGTAGCTTGGAACTTGGCAGAGCACTTGCTCGCCTATACTCCAGGTACGTTGCCGTCCAAGAAGTACCTCTACGTAAAGGCCGACGGGCAACTTGCCCTTTCCGTCAAGAACTCGGAAGATATACTGACGTTGCTCGCCATGCCCGAGGTGGTGCGTGATGTGCGTGGAGGAACGGAGCACGACTACCCATTGGTGAAGATAGGTACACAGTACTGGATGCGTGAGAATTTGTCAACGCCACTCTTGACCGATGGCACAGAACTGACGCAACAGACAACGGTCCTCAAAGACCGGTCGGGTTATATACGGGCAGGTGGCAACTACTTCTATACTTCCGATGTGGCCTGTTCACCTCTGTTGTTGCCTCCGTCGTGGGAGGTGCCCGATTGGGAGGACTGGAACATCCTGCTCGCCTACCTGAAGGACGAGGTCGCGCCACTCAAGGCCGGTACCTGGAAGCCCGTCAGCGATAACTCGAAAGTACCACCGGCCACCAATGAGAGTGGTTTCGATGGCTTTCCGGTAGGGATGTGTGTGGAAAGTAAAGGCGCGGTCTTCCTTTCTACCTACGAAGGGAAATACGTTGCCTACTGGACGCTCAACAAATCGCATACCGCTACCGACGCTATAGCGATGGGACTGACCAGCAAGAGTAACACCAAGGGGGAGATAAATATGAAGGATGACCCCACGGCGTATTCCATTCGCGCCATCCGTAAGCCTGCCAGTGAATAGCATAAATCGACTGAAAGCCCGCTTCCCTAAAATCACATAGTGTGGATAAAATCCTTTCAGGTAAGAAAAAGGGTTGATTCTTTTTGCGAAGAATCAACCCTTTGCTTATATTTGGCCCATCTAAAACGACCTCAAAAAAGACCCAGCATTATGAAGAAGATTATTAATCCGTGGAAAGAGGAAGAGGGGTACTGCTGTTTCGGCTGTGCTCCGGGCAACGAAGCGGGGGTGAAGATGGAATTCTATGAGGATGGCGACGAGATTGTCAGCATCTGGAAACCCCGCCCCGAGTATCAAGGTTGGATAGACACCCTGCATGGCGGCATACAGGCGGTGCTGCTCGACGAGATTTGTGCATGGGTGGTACTCCGAAAGTTGCAGACCACCGGCGTGACCTCGAAGATGGAGACCCGCTACCGCAAGCCGGTCGACACCCGCGACTCGCACGTGGTGCTACGCGCCTCACTCAAAGAGCGGAAACGGAACATCGTGTTCATCGAAGCACGCCTCTACAACCAGGACGGCGAGCTGTGTACCGAGGCCCTCTGTACCTACTTCACCTTCCCGCCCGAGAAGGCCAGGGAAGAGATGCACTTCCAGCGATGCGATGTGGAGCCGGAAGAGATTCTCCCGTTAATTTGATACGAAAGCGCAACTTTTAGCGATAAATGTTTGGCTGTATGGAAGAGAAGCTTTACTTTTGTCGCAGTTTAAAAGGACAGAAGTATGAAATATGCGGTTACACATCATCATCATTCACCTAACGAATAACCTCGGTGGGCGCGGATGATATTGTGTATATCCACATATAAACGATAACAAAAAGGCTTGCCGATGAGGTGAGCCTTTTTTGTTGTTCGCATACCGTAAGATTACTCATTTAATTTAGATAAAGAACTATGTTAAGAATCGCAGTACAGGCCAAAGGACGCCTTTTCGAAGAGACCATGGCTCTTCTGGAAGAGTCGGACATCAAGCTGAGCACCACCAAGCGCACCTTGCTGGTGCAGTCACCCAATTTTCCCATCGAGGTGTTGTTCCTCCGCGACGACGACATCCCGCAGACGGTAGCCACCGGCGTAGCCGACCTCGGCATCGTGGGCGAGAATGAGTTTGTGGAGAAGGAGGAGGACGCCGAAATCGTGAAACGCCTCGGCTTCAGCAAGTGCCGCCTGTCGCTGGCCATGCCCAAAGATATAGAGTATCCCGGCTTGCAGTGGTTCAACGGCAAGAAGATAGCCACCTCCTATCCCGTCATTCTGCGCAAGTTCTTACAGCAGAAGGGGGTGCAAGCGGAGATTCACGTCATCACAGGCTCCGTGGAGGTATCGCCGGGCATCGGGTTGGCCGACGCCATCTTCGACATCGTAAGCTCCGGCTCCACGTTGGTGAGCAACCGCCTCAAGGAGGTGGAGGTAGTGATGCGGTCGGAAGCATTGCTCATCGGCAACAAGCAGATGGACGACGACAAGAAGGAGGTGCTCGAGGAGCTGCTCTTCCGCATGAACGCCGTGAAGACCGCCGAGGACAAGAAGTACGTGCTGATGAACGCCCCCAAGGAGAAGCTGAACGAGATTATCGCCGTGCTGCCGGGTATGAAAAGCCCTACGGTGATGCCGTTGGCACAGGAGGGATGGTGCTCCGTCCACACCGTGCTCGACGAGCAGCGTTTCTGGGAAATCATCGGCAAACTGAAGGGCTTGGGTGCCGAAGGCATCCTTGTGTTGCCCATCGAGAAGATGATTGTATAGTGTGCGTATGTAGCCCGAAGATAAGCATTGAAGAGATGAAACTGATAAAATATCCCTCCCGCGAGGAGTGGCCGGAGCTGCTGAAACGTCCGGCCTTGAATACAGAAGAACTGTTTGGTACCGTCCGTACCATTATAGACCGGGTAAAGGCCGAAGGCGACCAAGCTGTGCTGGAGTACGAACAAGCCTTCGACAAGGCTACGCTGTCGTCGCTCATCGTTAGCGATGAAGAGGTGGACGAAGCCGAGAACCTGGTCAGCGAAGAGCTGAAAGCCGCCCTCACGCTGGCCAAGGAGAACATCGAGACCTTTCATGCCGCCCAGCGTTTCACGGGGCCGAAGGTAGAGACCCGTCCCGGGGTGACCTGCTGGCAGAAAGCCGTAGCCATCGAGAAGGTAGGGCTCTACATCCCCGGTGGCACCGCCCCGCTCTTCTCCACCGTGCTGATGCTGGCCATCCCCGCGCGGATAGCCGGTTGCAAGGAGGTAGTGCTCTGCACCCCGCCCAACAAAGAGGGGCGTATCCATCCCGCCATCCTCGTGGCGGCCCGATTGGCCGGTGTCACCCGTATCTTCAAAGCCGGCGGTGTGCAAGCCATCGCAGCCATGGCCTACGGCACGGAGAGCATCCCCAAGGTCTACAAAGTCTTCGGGCCGGGCAACCAGTATGTCACCACCGCCAAGCAGTTGGTCAGCTTGCGCGATGTGGCCATCGACATGCCCGCCGGCCCGTCCGAGGTAGAGGTGCTGGCCGATGCGTCGGCCTGTCCGGCCTTCGTGGCCGCCGACCTGCTCTCGCAAGCCGAGCATGGGGTAGACAGCCAAGTGATGCTGGTTACCACCTCGGAACGGCTGCTGGAGGAGGTGCGCGTGGAAGTGGAACGCCAGTTGGCTGAGCTGCCCCGCCGGGAGATTGCCGCCCGCTCGCTGGAGAACAGCAAGCTTATCGTGGTGCGCTCCATGGAGGAGGCGCTGGAGCTAAGCAACGCCTACGCCCCCGAACATCTCATCATAGAGACGGAGAACTACCTGGAGGTGGCCGAAGGTGTGGTCAACGCCGGCTCTGTCTTTCTCGGCTCCCTCTCGCCCGAGAGCGCAGGCGACTACGCCTCGGGTACCAATCACACCCTGCCCACCAACGGCTATGCCCGGGCGTACAGCGGCGTGAGTCTGGATAGCTTCATCCGTAAAATCACCTTCCAGGAGATACGTAAGGAAGGGATAGAAGCCATCGGTCCCGCCATTGAGACCATGGCGGCGGGCGAACACCTCGACGCGCACAAGAACGCCGTCACCGTACGCCTCAAAGCCATCCGTCAGTCAGAATAACCCTCATACCCATCAACGATATGAAAACATTGCAGGAACTTACCCGCCCGAACATCTGGAGGCTGAAACCCTACTCTTCGGCGCGCGACGAATATAAAGGAGTGACGGCCTCCGTCTTTCTGGATGCCAACGAGAACCCTTACAATACCCCGCACAACCGCTACCCCGACCCTATGCAGTGGGAGCTGAAGGGGCTGCTGGCCAAGGTCAAGGGAGTGGCTCCCGAACGCATCTTCCTCGGCAACGGCAGCGACGAGGCCATCGACCTCGTCTTCCGTGCCTTCTGTGAGCCGGGACGCGACAACGTGGTGGCCATCGACCCTACCTACGGCATGTACCAAGTATGTGCCGATGTCAACGACGTGGAGTACCGCAAGGTGTTGCTCGACGAACACTTCCAGTTCTCCGCCGACAAGTTGCTGGCCGCCGCCGACGAGCGTACCAAGCTCATCTTCGTCTGCTCGCCCAACAATCCTACCGGCAATGACCTCGACCGCGCCGAGATAGAGAAGCTCATCACTTCCTTCGAGGGGTTGGTCATCCTGGATGAGGCCTACAACGACTTCTCCGAGCAACCCTCCTTCCTGCGGCAGCTCGACCGCTATCCCAACCTCATCGTCCTGCAGACCTTCTCCAAGGCGTGGGGCTGCGCCGGCATCCGGTTGGGCATGGCTTTTGCCTCGGCCGACATCATCGGACTGCTGAGCAAAATCAAGTACCCCTACAACGTGAATCAGCTGACGCAGAACGAGGCTATCGGCATGTTGCATAAGTACTACGAGATAGAACGTTGGGTGACGACGCTGAAGACCGAACGTGAACGCCTCGAACAGAAGTTTCGAGAGCTGCCTTGCACGGTGGAGCTTTTCCCCTCCAACGCTAACTTCTTCCTCGCCCGGATGACCGACGCGGTAGGCATCTACAACTACTTGGTGGGCAAAGGCATCATCGTGCGCAACCGGCACACCGTGTCGCTCTGCTGCAACTGCCTGCGGGTCACCGTGGGCACCCGCCTCGAGAATGATAAGCTGCTGCAGGCCCTCCAACTCTACCAAGCATAACCCCTTCCTTACACACCGATGAAAAAGAAAGTACTATTCATAGACCGCGACGGGACGATTGTCATCGAACCGCCCGTCGACTACCAGCTCGACGCGCTGGAGAAGCTGGAGTTCTACCCCAAAGTGTTTCGCAA